>CP099617.1:2420000-2730000 GCA_024072375.1 Sphingomonadaceae bacterium OTU29LAMAA1 | reverse complement strand
CGTCGGCGTCGGCGTCGCGACCTATGGCGCGTGGCTGGCGCTGTTCGCGCGTGGAACGGTGCGAGAGCTGATCGCAGTGGTGCGGAAGCGGCCGGTTGCGGCCGCCGCCTAGGCGGTCTGGATATAGTCGCGCATCGCCGCGGCGTCAGCCTCGATCCGGTCGATGCGATATTTGACGAGATCGCCGATCGAGACGAAGCCGACCATCCGCTCTCCCTCAACCACCGGCAGGTGACGGATGCGACGCCGGGTCATCAGCGACAATGCCCCGATGACGGGCTCTTTTGGGGTGACGCTCTGCACCGGTTGGGTCATCACGTCGGCAAGGATCCGGTCGAGCGCCGCCGGGCCATAGGCAGCCAGTCCATAAACGACATCGCGTTCGGAGAAGATGCCGACCACCGCCGCGCCATCGACGACCGGCACCGCACCGATCCGCTTGTCGGCCAGCAACGCCAGCGCCTGCCCCACCGTCGCCGTACGGGGCAGCGACACGACGTCGTCGCCCTTGTCCTTCAGGATTGCCGCGATCGTCATGCCATCGTCTCCTCATCCGCCCGACTCCGTGCGATGCGGCGTCGGTGCGGGATTGAGCAGACCACGTTTGCGGGGCATTGGCAAAAACATGCGTGAAGCCCCGACAGGATTGGACGACCCGGCACAGGCTGCCCACGCATGGCGCCGCTTTCGCGCGATCATGGCATGGATGATCCTGGTCGCGGCGGTGTGCAGCGCGGGCGCGATCGTCGGGTTGGCGTGGGTGCACGGGCCGCTGCGACTGGTGACGATGGCGGCGGTGATCGGCGGCGTGGGCGGGTCGATCGTAATGGCCGGCGCGCTGATGGGTCTGGTGTTCCTGAGTTCGGGCACCGGGCATGACGAGGACGTCGAGCGCTTCGACGGGTGATACCGGGCAAGTCGCGGACGAAGCCGGACGCACGAAAGGCCGGCTCCCGCAGGGAGCCGGCCTTTCGCTCTGCCAGCGAACGCCGTCGCTTATTCGGCGGGCGCTTCCTCGACGGGAGTGCGAACGGTGCGGCGGCGGCGAGGCTTGGGCGCCTCGTCTCCGCCGTCGTTGGCAGCGGCGATATTCAGTGACGGTGGCAGACGATCGGCATCGACGCCGTTGCTTTCGGCAGCGCTGATGTCCGTTGCAGCGTTCTCCATCGCGAGAGGCGCAGCATCGATCTGTGCGTCGCGGCGGGGACGGCCACGGCGCTTGGGTGCGAGCACCGGCGCATCCGCCTCAAGCACCGATTCGGCACGATCGCGGAGCGATTCCCCGGCGGTCACCGGATCGGCACGACGTTGGCCAGCGACCTCGACCGGCTGCTCGGCCGCCTCGAAACGGGGACGGCGAACGCGATCCTCTCGCTGCGGGCGATCGTCGCGCGCCATACGTTCTTCGCGCTGGGGGCGGTCGTCACGCTGGGGGCGATCCTCGCGCTGCTGCGGCCGGTCGTCACGATTGCCGTCGCGATTGCCATTGCCGCGATCTTCCCAATTGCGGGCCTGACGCTGGTCGCCATCCTGACGATCGCGGCGCTGCGGACGATCGTCGCGCTGTTGATAGTCGCGCTGCTGACCCTGATCGCGCTGGCCGCCATCACGCTGCTGCCCGTCTCGCTGCTGCTGGTCGCGGACATCGCCGTCCTGCTCGCCGGCACGGATCGGTTCGCCCTCGTCGCCGTAATCGTCGTCGTCGTTAAGGTCGAACGGCGCCTGGCGCTTGGGCTGGGTATTGTCTTCGAAGCGGCCGCGCTGGTCGGCGAGGACGCGGAAGTAATGGTCCGCGAATTGCAGATAATATTCGGTGTTGACGCGGTCGCCTTGGCGCTGCGCTTCACCGGCGAGGTTCTTGTACTTCTCGAACAACTGGTTCGCGTTGCCGCGCGCACGGCTGTCGATGCGGTTGCCGTTGTCCGGCCGACCCTGGCCACCCTGCCGCGGACCGTTGCCGCCGCCACCGTTATTGTTGCCGCCACGACCGCGACGACGGCCGTTCTGCTGCCGATTGTTGATCAAGCTACTGTCCCACGATCAGAGTATATCTGGTCCTCAAAACCAATTCGGCCACTACGGCCTTGCTCCCGTTCAACGGTGCAACCCTCCGGGTCGCTGCGGGCCGTAAGCGACGCGCGAGCCTGTCATCACCACCGGACACCAGTGGCTGCATGACGAAGGATGCGGGCCATCACCCAACGATCAACGCGAATTCTGTTGATAGTGCGTGCCCCGGCCTGACCAATAGCTGGCAAGAGACCGATCCTACAAGTGAAATGTGATGTTCGCGACCGGTTCTTTCAAGCCCCGCCCCCGGGGGTGACGAGCAGGCAGCGGTCGCGGTCGCCGAGGTCGCGATGGACGGCGCTGGCGAGGCCCTGCGCGGCGAACAGTGCGGCGACTTGTGCGGCTTGCGTGTGGCCTATTTCTACCGCCGCGCAGCCGTGGGGCGCGATCAGGCGGGGGAGTTGGTGGGCGAGGATACGATAGTCGTCGAGGCCGTCCGCGCCGGCGAACAGGGCAGCCGCGGGTTCGTGGGCGCACACCTCGTCGGGCAGGTCCTCGCCGGTGCCGATATAGGGCGGGTTGGCTAGGATCAGGTCGAAGCGCGCGTCGATGGCGTCGGCCCAGTGGCCGAGTGCGAAGCGGGCGCGATCCGTCATGCCGAGCGTGGCGGCGTTGGCGGTGGCGTAGCCGAGCGCCTGCGCGGACCGGTCGATGCCGAGGCCGTGGGCGGACCATTCGTCGAGCGCGGCGAGCAGCAACGTGCCGGGGCCGGTGCCGAGGTCGAGGATCGTGGCGGGGTGGCGGGTGCCGAAATGGGCTTGCGCGGCGATGAGCAGCGTCTCGCTATCGGGGCGCGGGACCAGCGCGCCGGGGCCGACGGCGAGATCGATCGTCCAGAAGCCGCGGGTGCCGGTGATATAGGCGACAGGTTCGTGGTTCGCGCGGCGATCGACGAATGCGGCGAAGGTGGCGGGGACCGGGCGGTCCATATCGAGCAGCAGCGCGTTGCGGTCGATCCCGAGCGCGTGGGCCAACAGCAGCTCGGCATCGAGGCGCGCGGTGGGGGAGAAGGCGAAGCGTCTGGCAGCATCGGTCAGGGCGGTGCGGAGGGTCATGCTGCCGTTCCGCTGCGCCGAAAAATGTGTCCACGCGACGACGCGATGACGCGAAGCAGAAGAGATTCACGCGGAGACGCGGAGACGCGGAGAGTGGGACCGGGCGAAGCCTCTGTCTTCCAACCCAGTGTGCAGCTTGGGTCGGCGGTGCAGGTGTGACGGCCGCTGGCGCGGAGGACTGTAGCTCCGCGTCTCCGCGCCTCCGCGTGAACCAGCTTCTGTCTTCGCGGCTTCGCGGCTTCGCGTGGACCAACCTCTTTCATACCGACCGCGCCATCGCAGGTAACTTCCCCCAGCGGCGCAGTGGACCCCGGAACGAGTCCGGGTGACGGCGGTCGTCAGCCATCCAAGGAGGCCAGGCGCTCCGCTTCGTCCTGGGCGATGAGGGCGCCGATCAGTTCGTCCATCTCGCCCTGCATGATCTCCGGCAGGCGGTGGAGGGTCAGGTTGATGCGGTGGTCGGTGACGCGGCCTTGCGGGAAATTGTAGGTGCGGATGCGTTCCGAGCGGTCGCCGGAGCCGACCATCGCCTTGCGCGTGCCGGAGCGTTCGCTGGCCAGCCGTTCGCGCTCCGCCTCGTACAGGCGGGTGCGCAGGACTTTCAAAGCCTTGGCCTTGTTCTTGTGCTGCGATTTTTCGTCCTGCTGGATCACGACGAGGCCGGTGGGCAGGTGGGTGATGCGGACCGCGCTGTCGGTGGTGTTGACCGACTGGCCGCCGGGGCCGGACGAGCGGTAGACGTCGATGCGCAGGTCTTTCGCCTCGTCGATGCGGACGTCGACCTCCTCCGCCTCGGGCAGCACTGCGACGGTGGCGGCGGAGGTGTGGATGCGGCCGCCGGCTTCGGTGGCGGGAACGCGCTGGACGCGGTGGACGCCGGCTTCGAATTTGAGCTTGGCGAACACGCCGGTGCCGGTGACGCTGGCGACGACTTCCTTGAAGCCGCCGGCGTCGGAGGACGAGCCGCTGATGAGCTCGACGCGCCAGCCCTGCCCCTCGGCATAGCGCTGGTACATGCGGAACAGGTCGCCGGCGAACAGCGCCGCCTCGTCGCCGCCGGTGCCGGCGCGGATTTCGAGCATCGCGGCGCGTTCGTCGGCGGCGTCGCGCGGCAGCAGCGCGAGCGCGAGGCGGCGGTCGGCGGCGTCGAGCGCGGCGCGATTGTCGCGCAGTTCCTCCGCCGCCATCTGGCGCAGTTCCTCGTCGCCGGTGTCCTCGGCTATATAGGCGAGGCTGTCCGCCTCCTGCCGCAGCCGCCGTACCTCGCCCGCCGCCTGCGCGACGGGTTCGAGTTCGGCATATTCCTTCGACACCGCGACGAAGCGATCGCTGGGCAGGTCGCCGGTGGACATGAGCGCCTGCAACTCGTCCCGCCGCGCCTCGATCTGCGCGATCCGTTCGGGGGAGATGGTGGTCATTCGGTGACGTCCTGCGACGTCCAGACGCCATCCCTCCACTCGGCGATCATCTCTTCGAGTACGGTGTCCGAGTCGACGTCGTCATCCGTTACGCCTTGCGTATAGAGCGTCGCCGCGTGGATGAAGGCATCCACGTCCGTGTCCGACAGGTCGTATTGCTGACCGGTTCCCAGAACCTTCACCGCGATCGAGGACGCACCGTCATCGCTACACGTGACCAACGCCGCCAGTGACGACCCTTGCGCATTGGCCCTCGCCATACGCTTTTTCATGTTGCCCCGGAACGCCATGTCAGCGGTCGCATGCGCGCGACGCAAATCACTTAACAGCGACAGGGCGGCAGGTTCTGCCTGCGCGCTGACCGGGATGACGGTGACCGCCGTTACCGCCGCTGCCGGTTCGTCGAGCAACATCGCCAGCCGCTCGACACCCGCAGCCCAGCCCACACCAGCCGTCGGCGCGCCGCCGAGCGACTCCACCAGGCCGTCGTAACGGCCGCCGGCGAGCACGGTGCCCTGTGCGCCGAGACGGTCGGTGACGAACTCGAATGCGGTGTGGCGGTAGTAATCGAGGCCGCGGACCAGCCGGGCGTTGCGGGTCCACGCTACGCCCGCCGCATCCAGCCCTGCGGTGACCGCGTCGAAGAACGCGCGGGCCTCGTCGGTCAGATAGGCGTCGATGTCGGGCGCGGCGTCGGCGATGGGGCGATCGCGCGGGTCCTTGCTGTCGAGGATGCGCATCGGGTTCTTGTCAAGGCGGGTCAGGCTGTCTTCGGACAGTTCGCCGCGGTGCGCCTCGAAATGCGCGACGAGGCCTGCTCGCCACGCTTCGCGCGTCTCTGCGTCGCCAAGGGTGTTGAGCTGCAAGGTCACGCCATCCGCGATACCCAGTTCGCGGAGGACCTGGTCGGCCATCACCAATAGCTCGACGTCCGCCGCCGGCTCGGGCGCGCCGAGGATCTCCGCGTCGATCTGGTGGAACTGGCGGTATCGGCCCTTTTGCGGGCGTTCGTAGCGGAACACCGCGCCGCTGGTGGAGAGCTTGAGCGGCGTATATTGCTGCCAGCCCTCGGTCAGGAAGGCGCGGGCGATGCCGGCGGTAAACTCCGGACGCAGGGTGAGCGAATCGCCGCCGCGGTCGGGAAAGGTATACATCTCCTTCGACACGACGTCGGTCGTCTCGCCGATCGAGCGGGCGAAGACTTCGGTCGCCTCGAACACCGGCAGGTCGACGCGTTGGAAGCAATAGAGCCGGCGCACGCGTTCGAACGTGTCGAGCACATGCGCGAAGCGACGCTGTTCCTCGCCGAAGATGTCCTGGGTTCCGCGCACCCGGCGCGGCGTTTCGATACGGGCCATATGGGCGCGGTATCTAGGCGAGACCCGCGCCAAGCGCTAGCACCTCGCGATGAGCACACCGCAACGCTTCTGGGGGATCGGCAGCCGGGTCGCGCCGCCGCGGTTCGCGATGTTCGCCTTGTTGTTCGCCGCCGGGTTGGCGGGGTTCGTTCCGGCGCTCGGCGCGGGACGCGGGATCATGGCGGCGTTCGATGTCGCCGCCGCGATCTTCCTGCTGTCGCTCGCCAGCCTGTTCCGTCACGGCAATGCGGAGCGGATGCGGCGCACCGCGCGCGACAACGATGCCAACCGCGCGGCGTTGCTGGCGATCACCGCGGCGACGATGGTCGTGATCCTGGTCGCGGTGGCGGGAGAGGTGAAGGGACGCAGCGATGCCTTTGCGGTCGCACTGGTGATCGCGACGCTGGTGCTGGCGTGGCTGTTTTCCAACATGGTCTATGCATTGCACTACGCGCATCTGTTCTACCTGCCCGACGGCGGTGGCAGCGATGCCGGCGGACTGGATTTCCCGAACTGCGACCAGCCGGATTACTGGGACTTCCTGTATTTCAGCGCGACGCTGGGGATGACGTTCCAGACGTCGGACGTGTCCGTCACCGCGCGCCGCATGCGCCGCGTGGTGCTGGGACAGAGCCTCGCCGCGTTCGTCTTCAACCTCGGCGTGCTGGCGTTCACGATCAACGTGCTGGGTGGCGGCTAAGGGGCTGGACGGCTGACCTTTCAGCCGCTTACACCCTGCAGCAACATTTCCTTGCCGAAGGCTCCCCATGATCCGCACCGCTGCTGTCGCTTCCCTTCTCCTGTCCGTTGCCACCCCCGCGCTGGCGCAGGTGCCCGCCGGTAACAGCGCGCCGCAGCCGGTGCCGTTCGTCGAGACGATCCCTGCGGCGCAGGACATCCCCTACCCCGGCACGCTGAAGCTCGATATCGACGCCACCGACACCGAACGCGGCATCTTCCGCGTCCGCGAGGCGATCCCGGTTGCGAAGTCCGGCCCGATGGCGCTGCTGTTTCCCAAATGGTTGCCCGGCGCGCATACTCCCCGGGGCGAGATCGAGAAATTCGCCGGCCTCGTCATCCGCGGTAACGGCCGTATCCTGCCGTGGACGCGCGACACGGTGGACGTCTACGCCTTCCACATCGACGTGCCCGCCGGCGTGAAGACATTGGAGGCCGAGTTCCAGTTCCTTTCCGCCACGAAGACCGAACAGGGCCGTATCGTGATGACGCCCAACATGATCAGCCTCCAGCCCAATTCGATGAGCCTGTATCCGGCCGGCTATTACACGCGCCAGATCCCGATCCAGATGACGGCGAAATTCCCGACCGGCTGGACCGCGGCGGGTGCGATCCCGGCGAAAGCGACAGGATCGACCTATACCTACGACACGACCAACTATGAGATCCTCGTCGATTCGCCGGTGCTCGCCGGCCGCTACGGCAAGGTGTGGCCGCTGTCGCCGCGCGTGGACCTCAACGTCTTTGCCGATTCCCCCGAACAACTCGCCGCCAAGCCCGAACAGATCGACGCCCACAAGCGGCTGGTCGAACAGGCCGTGAAGACGTTCGGCGCACAGCATTACGATCGCTATGAATTCCTGCTCTCGATCTCCGATCAGCTGGGCGGCATAGGGCTGGAGCATCACCGCAGTTCCGAAAATGGCGTCCGCCCCGGCTATTTCACCGAATGGGACGCCGGCCCCGGCAGCCGCAACCTGCTGCCGCACGAATTCACGCATAGCTGGGACGGCAAGTTCCGCCGCGGTGCCGACCTGTGGACGCCCGATTTCCGCACGCCGATGCGCGATTCGCTGCTGTGGGTGTACGAAGGGCAGACCCAATTCTGGGGCTATGTGCTTCAGGCACGGTCCGGCATCGTCAGCAAACAGGACACGCTGGATGCGTATGCGGGGATCGCCGGCAGCTACGATCTCGCCCCCGCACGCCAGTGGCGCAGCCTGGTCGACACCACGAACGACCCGATCATTTCGTCGCGCCGGCCCAAGGGCTGGGTCAGCTGGCAACGTAGCGAGGATTATTACAACGAAGGCCTGATGGTCTGGATGGAGGTCGACGCGATGCTCCGCCAGCAGTCCGGCGGATCGAAATCGATCGACGATTTCGCCAAGGCGTTCTTCGGCGTGCGCGATGGCGACTGGGGCGAGTTGACCTATACGTTCGACGACGTCGCGGCGACGCTCAACACGATCCAGCCCTACGACTGGGCCGGCTTCCTACGCAAACGGATCACGGAGACGGGCCAGCCAGCGCCCGTCAACGGCTTCGCGATGAACGGCTACAAGCTGGTCTACACCGCCGAGCCCACCAAATATTTCACCAACGCGGAAAAGACCGGCACGATCAACGCGACCTATTCGATCGGCCTGTCGATCGCCAAGGACGGCGAAATCTCCGCGGTGATCTGGGACAGTCCCGCCTTCAAGGCCGGGCTGGACGTCGGCACGATGGTGCAGGCGGTCAATGGCGTCGCCTATAGCGGGGACGCGATCAAGACCGCGATCGTCACCGCCCAGAGTTCGAAAGAACCGATCCGACTGTTGGTCAAGAACGGCACGCGGTATCGCGAGGTGGCCATCGACTATCACGGCGGCCCCCGCTATCCGCGCCTGCAGAAGGTTGGCACCGGCGAAACCGGCCTCGACAAGCTTCTCACGCCGCGCTGAGGGGCAGCGGGTAAAGGATAACAAGGGACTGTCATGCGTATCGATTTGATTCCGGTCGGCAAGAGCCCGCCCGACGACCTCAACGTCATCATCGAAGTGCCGACCGGTGGCGAGCCGGTGAAGTACGAATTCGACAAGGCGTCGGGCGCGCTGTTCGTCGACCGTATCCTGCACACGCCGATGCGCTATCCGGCGAACTACGGTTTCGTGCCGCACACGCTGTCCCCCGATGGCGATCCGCTCGACGCGCTGGTGATCGCGCGCTCGCCGTTCATCCCCGGCTGCGTCGTGCGCGCGCGTCCGATCGCGGTGCTGAATCTGGAAGACGAAGCCGGCGGCGACGAGAAGCTCGTCTGCGTGCCGGTCGACGAAGTCTTCCCGTATTATTCCAACGTCGACGGCCGCGCCGACGTGCCGGAGATCGTATTCGAACAGATCGAGCACTTCTTCACGCACTATAAGGACCTGGAAAAGAAGAAGTGGGTCCGCGTCGGCGTCTGGGGTGATCGCGACGAAGCGCGCCGCATCACGCTGGAAGCGGTGCAGCGTTACGACGAGGCGAAGGCCAAGGGCGAAGAGCCGCACGACCACGACGTTCCCGGTCGCGAAGGCTGATCCGCATAAGGCGGGGCGCAGGTGACTCTGCGTTCCGCCTTATGGTTATTCCGACGATCCGGCACCTGCCAGACGGCTCAGCGCATGGCCGCTGACCCGCTGCACCGTCCATTCTTCCTGCCCGACCGCGCCCACCCGGCGGTAGAAGGCGATCGCGTCGGCGTTCCAGTCGAGCACCGACCATTCGAATCGGCCGCAGCCGCGCTCCAGCGCCACCGCCGCGAGGTGGCGGAGCAGCGCGGTGCCGACGCCTTGGCCGCGCGCATCGGGTGTCACGTACAGGTCTTCGAGATACAGGCCGCGGCGGCCGGTCCATGTCGAGAAATTGTGGAAGAACAAGGCGAAGCCGAGCGGGCCGGTCGCGTCCTCGGCGATCACCGCCTCGGCGGCAGGCCGTGGGCCGAACAGCGCTTCGGTGAGTGTCTCCTCGGTCGCCTCGACCGCATCAGGTTCGCGTTCGAACGCGGCAAGATCGCGGACGAAGCGCAGGATGGTGCCGACATCGGCGGGGGTGGCGGAACGAATCATGCGGCGGCTTCCGTTTGCGGGCCGGGCGGCGGGCCGCGGACGGCGACCAGACACCCGGCGATGATGAGCACGGCACCGGCGACCGTGTAGAGCGAGACCGGTTCGGCGAAGACCAGCCAGCCGAACAGCGCCGACCAGGCGAAGGCGGTATATTCGACCGGCGCCAGCACCTGCGCCTCGGCATGGCGATACGCCCAGGCCAGCGCGACCGCGGAGATCGATCCGAGCAGCGCCGCCACGACGATCGAGGGCAGTTGCTCCACCGTCGGCAGCCCGGCGAGCCACGGCGCACCCGGCAGCAGCAGGAGGCTGAGGACGATACTGGTGAACAGCGCGACCTCCAGCGGGTCGGCCGCCTGCGCCTGTCGCCGCAACAGGATCAGGCTGCCCGCATACAGGACCGACGCGGCGATGATCGCGAGGCTGCCGAGCACGACCGCCTCCGACGCCCGCTCCTGTACCTGCCCCAGCGCGATCGCCAGCACGCCCAAGCTGGCGACCAGCGACCCGACGATCGCCTTGTGGCCGACACGCTCGCCCAGCATCACCGAGGCGAGGAACAGCGCGATCAGCGGTGCGAGGAACGTCAGCGCGATCCCCTGCGCCATGGGGACACGGACGAGTCCCCAGAAGAACAACAACACCGACGCACCCGCGATGCTGCCGCGCGCGATATGCAGCTTCAACGTGGCCGGCGCGGGCCATGGTTTGCGCCGGGCGACGAACAGCGGCGCCAGCAGGGCTACCCCGGCGATCGATCGCCACAACACCGCCGGATAGGCGCCGCTCTGGTCCGACAGGATGCGCATCAGCACATCCATCGCCGAATAGACGGCGATGCCAACCGCCGCGATGGCGAAGGCACGCATGGCGGAGACGTTGCCGGTCATCGGATCAGGCGAATATCGATGCCAAGTCCCGGATCGACGTCAGCGAGTCGCCGGTCACTCGTATAGAGCGGCAGCCTGAGGCTCTGCGCCAACGACAGGCATGCCCGATCGCCCAGCGATGCGCCCTGCGAACGCGTCGGCTCGCGTAACCGTGCGGCTTCGAGCGCAAAGGTCAGGTCAAAGGGGACGATGACGATTTCATAGGTCTTCAGAATGGCGAGGACAGCGTCGGGAGAGGCACCGCGTTCGACACCCCTCGAACAGCATTCGGATACGTTGACGGCAGACATACGGCTGCCGCGAATGGCCTGCATCACCACGTCGGCGCCCGTTTCGCCCAGCATCAGTGCCATGACGGCCGATGCATCGACGACAACCGTCATTCCTCGCCCCAATCGGCGCGCCGCTCCTGCAGGAAGGTATCGACGGTATAGTCGGCGCCGAAGATCGCCCGCGCTTTCGCCTGGGACGCCTGCACCGCCTGCTCGAAAGTCATGAAGCGGACGCCGCCCGATTCGCTGCGGTCGACGACCAGCGTGTCGCCGTCCTTGATGCCGAGTTCACGGCGGATTTCGGCAGGGATCACGACCTTGCCGCCCGCGATCACCTTGGCATGGTAGGTCATGTCAGCTCCTCCAAGACCTGACGCGTAGCACAGGACCTATTCCGCCGCCACCGCATGCTCCGCCGCCGCGTCCGCCGCCTCGATCTCGGCCGCCTTGGCTTCGACCAGGCGGACGATGTGGTCGACCATGTCGGCGTCCTGCACATGATGGTCGGTGACGCCCGACAGATAGACCATGTGCTTGCCGTTGCCGCCGCCGGTGATCCCGATGTCGGTCTCGCGCGCTTCGCCGGGACCGTTGACGACGCAGCCGAGCACGGACAGCGACATCGGCGTGCGGATGTGCTGGAGCCGTTCCTCCAGCGCCTGCACGGTGCGGATCACGTCGAAGCCCTGGCGCGAGCAGCTCGGGCAGCTCACCACGCGTACGCCGCGGTTGCGGATGCCGAGCGCCTTCAGGATCTCGAACCCGACGCGCACCTCGTCCTCCGGCTCCGCGGACAGCGAGACGCGGATGGTGTCGCCGATGCCGTACCAGAGCAGGCTGCCGATGCCGATCGCCGACTTCACCGTGCCGCCGACGAAGCCGCCCGCTTCGGTGATGCCCAGGTGGAGCGGGCAATCCACCGCTTCGGCGAGCTGCTGGTAGGCGGCGACGGCGAGGAACAGGTCCGACGCCTTCACCGCGACTTTATATTCGTGGAAGTCGTGGTCCTGAAGCAGCTTGATGTGATCCAGCGCCGATTCGACCAGCGCGTCCGGGCAGGGCTCACCGTATTTTTCGAGCAGGTCCTTTTCCAGGCTGCCGCCGTTGACGCCGATGCGGATCGAACAGCCGTTGGCCTTGGCGGCGCGAACCACTTCGGCAACGCGCGCGCTCGAGCCGATGTTGCCGGGGTTGATCCGCAGGCACGCCGCGCCGGCATCCGCCGCCTCCAGCGCGCGCTTGTAGTGGAAATGGATGTCGGCAACGATCGGTACCCGGCTGCCGCGGACGATCTGCTTGAGCGCCACGGTCGATTCGGTGTCGGGGCAACTGACGCGGATGATGTCGACGCCCGCCTCTTCGCAGCGTCGGATCTGGTCGAGCGTCGCGCGGATATCGGGCGTCGGCGTGTTGGTCATCGTCTGCACGGTGACCGGGGCGTCGCCACCCACGGGAACGTTGCCGACCATGATCTGGCGGCTCGGACGGCGGACGATATCGCGCCACGGACGTAAGGACATGGGTGCCATATACAGCAGCCGGGTTGCGGTTCAAAGGCATCGGTGTAGGGCGTAAGGCGTTCCGATGTCGCGCGTCCCGATCCCCCGCCATTACGGCCTCGACTGGCTGCGCGTCGCCGCCTTCGCGATCCTGATCGTCTATCATGTCGGCATGGTGTTCGTACCCTGGGGCTTCCACGCCAAGAGCCCGCATGGCGCGCAATGGGCGGTGCTGCCGATGCTGGCGGTCAACGCCTGGCGCCTCAGCCTGTTGTTCGTCGTATCGGGCTATGCGAGCCGCGCATTGCTGACCCGCGCGCCCGGCATCGGCGGCTTCGTGCGGCAGCGGACGCTGCGGCTGCTGGTGCCGCTGGCGTTCGGCGTCGCGATCGTCGTGCCGCCGCAGAGCTGGGTCGAGCTGGTGACGCAGCATGGCTATGCCGGCGGCTTCACGACCTTCTGGGCGCGTGATTATTTCCGTTTCGGCGCCGTTGCCGGGATCGTCTTGCCGGCGCTCAACCATCTGTGGTTCGTGCTCTACCTGTGGCTCTACACGCTGGTGCTCGCCGTGCTGGTGCTGGGCATTCGCTGGACGAGGATGCAAGCGGCATTCGATCGCGTGTTCGCCGGGCCGGCGCTGCTGATCCTGCCCGCCGCATGGCTGGTGTGCATCCATGGCTGGTGGTTTCCGATGGGCTATGAAACGCACGATCCCACCCACGATACTATGGCCCACCTCAGCTATCTGCCCGCGTTCCTGTTCGGCTTCGCGCTCGCCGGATCGACCACCGTGCTGGCGAGCTGCGTCCGCTGGCGCTGGGCCGGCGCAGCGATGGCCCTGATCGGCTATGGTTTCATCCTGACGGTGGAGCTCGGGATCAATGGCGGCACGCCGCGCTGGATCTATCCGCTCTACGGCGCGGCGCATGCGGTGCAGCAATGGGGAACGATCGTCGCGCTGATCGGATTCGCCGAGCGCCATTGGAACCGCGATGCGCCGGTCCGCCAGATGCTGACGGAGGCCGTGTTCCCCTTCTACCTCATCCATCAGACGATTATCGTCGTTGTCGCATATTGGCTGATGCCCGCCGGTCTGCCCGGCGGCGCGGAGTTCGCCATTCTGGTCGTCGCGACCGTCGCAGGTTGTTGGTCCTTCTATCTGATCGGCCGTCGGATCGACCTGCTGCGGCCGCTGATCGGCCTGCGTCCCCTGCCCCATCCCGCTCGCAAGGCTGCATCATGAACGCTATGTCCGACTGGTCGCTGGTGATCCATGGCGGCGCCGGATCGATCGAGCGCCATCGCCTGACCGAGGAACAGGACAGCGGCGCGCGCGCCGGCCTCACGCTCGCGCTCGGTGTCGGCAGCGCGATTCTGCGCGACGGCGGCGATGCGTTGGATGCGGTCGAAGCGGCGGTGCGCGTGCTGGAGGAAGACACGCACTTCAACGCCGGGCGCGGCGCGGCCTTCTCAAGCGACGGCAGTATCGAACTGGACGCGGCGATCATGGACGGCCGCACCCGCGCCGCCGGTTCGGTGGCCGGAATCACCGCGACGCGGTCGCCGGTCGGCCTCGCGCGGCGAGTGATGGAAGCGAGCCCGCACGTCCTGCTGAGCGGCGATGGTGCGGAACGCTTCGCCCGCGAACAGGGTCTCGCCATCGCGGAACCCGGCTGGTTCGAGACTACGGAACGGCGGCGGCAACTCGACGAGATGCTCGCGCGCAACGTCGACGCCTTCGATGTCGATATGAAATACGGCACCGTCGGCGCGGTTGCGCGCGACTGCGCCGGCCATCTGGCGGCCGCGACCTCGACCGGTGGCGTGACCGGCAAACGCTGGGGCCGTATCGGCGATTCACCGTTGATCGGCGCCGGCACGCATGCCGACGACCGCTCCAGCGCGGTATCCTGTACCGGATCGGGCGAGTTCTTCATCCGTATCGGCGTCGGGCATGAGATCGCCGCGCGCATCCGCATGCTTGGCGAAGGTCCACAGATCGCCGCTGACGCGGTGATGGCGGAAGTGCGTGCGCTGGGTGGCACCGGCGGCGTTATCGTCACCGGACCTCATGGCCAGGCGATATGGAGCTTCACCACGCCCGGCATGTATCGCGCACGCGCCACCGCGGCGGGGGTTCATGAGGTCGCCGTCTACGGCGACGAGTGACAGGCTTTTGATTGGAGTGAACCGGGCGAACGCGTAAAGGCCATGCTCATGAAACTGCTACGCTTTGTCGCTGCCGCCTTGCCGGCGTTGCTGATCGCCTCGCCCGCTGCGGCCTATTGGGAATTCGGGCACGAGACCGTCGCGCGCATCGCATATGCCAATGTCACGCCGCGAACCCGCGTCGCGATCGACCGCCTGCTCGCGCAGACGCCCATGCTCGAGACCCCGACCTGCCCCGCGACGACGATCGAAGGCGCGAGCGTCTGGGCCGATTGCGTCAAGCCGCTGAAGGGGCCGGACGGCAAATCCCGCTTCGGCTATGCCTATACCTGGCACTTCCAGGACGTCGACGTGTGCGCACCTTTCACGCTGGCCGACGCCTGCAAGGACGGCAATTGCGTCTCCGCCCAGATCACCCGCGATGTCGCGATCCTGAAGGACAAGCGCAGTTCCGCGAAGGATCGCGCCCAGGCATTGGTGTTCCTGATCCACTTCGTCGGCGACCTGCACCAGCCGCTGCATGCCGGCGAGAAGCACGACAAGGGCGGTAACGATGTCGCCGCCGCCTATGGCACCTACAGCCCGCGGAGGTTCAACCTGCATTCGGTCTGGGACGGCACGCTCGCCGAACGGGCGATCACCAGTGGGCCGTCGCTGGTGCGTCGTTATCCCGCCGCGCAACGCCGCCGGATCGCCGCCGGCACCGTCACGGACTGGAGCCGCGAATCGTGGCAGGTGGCGCACGATGTCGTCTACACGAGCGCGCTGAAGGGTGATCCGTGTGCCCCCTCGCCCGCCAAAGTGACGCTGGACGAAGCGACGATCGAGCGCATCGTCCCCGTCGCAAGGCTGGAGGTGAAACGCGGCGGGCTGCGGCTGGCGAAGCTGCTGGATGCCGCGTTGGGCTAATCGGTATCGTCCTTCTTCGGCCGCCCCCGCCTGGCCGCGACCGGGGCATCCAGCTTCACGCCCCGCTTCGACAGCGCCTCGCGCAACAGGCATTCGACCTCCGCATTGACGCTGCGGAGGTCGCCCGCCGCCGCGCGCTCGATCGCTGCGTACAGCGCAGGATCGAGGCGCAACGGAAAAGCCTTCTTGGGGGGCGTCGCCATACCGTCGCTTACTGGTAGAGCGACCCGGCGTTGACCACCGGCTGCGTGTCACGCTCGCCGCACAGCACCACCATCAGGTTCGACACCATCGCCGCGCGACGTTCGTCGTCCAGCTCGACCACGTTCTTCGCCGACAGTTGGGCGAGGGCCAGTTCGACCATGCCGACCGCACCCTCGACCAATGTGGTGCGCGCCGCCACCACCGCCTGCGCCTGTTGCCGCCGCAGCATCGCTCCCGCGATCTCCTGCGCATAGGCGAGGTGCGTAAAGCCGCATTCATCGACGGTTATGCCGGCGACCAGCAGTCGGGCGATCAGTTCGGTGCGCAATTCCGCCCCGACCTGATCGTGATTGCCGCGCAGCGTCACCTCCTGATGCGCGTGATCGTCATAGGGATAGCGCGATCCGATCGTCCGCACCCCTGCCTCGACCTGCACCATCACGAACGCCTTGTAATCATCGACGTCGAACAAAGCCTGCGCGGTGTCGGTGACGCGCCAGACGACCTGCGCCGCCATCTCGATCGGGTTGCCGCGCAGATCGTTGACCTTGATCCGGTCCGAGATGACGTTGTTGGATCGGACGGAGATCTTGCGCCGCATCAGCCATGGCAGCACCCAGCGCAGGCCGCTGTTGCGGTCCGTCCCGGCATAGCTGCCGAACAGCGTGATCGCCGCCGCCTGATTGGGTTGCAGCATGTAGAAACCGCCGGTGATGAACGCGGTGCCGAGCGCGCAGACGAGGGGTAGGATCGCCATGATGGGCGGGGCGAGGTCGTTCGCCAACCGGATGATCGTGACGATGCCGACCGCGACCAGCACCGCCGCGAGCCCAAGCATCGGATAGCCGCTCGTCGTGCCGGCGCGCCGTTCCTGCGACCGTGTAAGACTCCCCTGTTCCACCATGCCCTCCTCCGATTAATGTGATATCACATTTATATCGAATTTCGTATGGCGCAAGAGGATTCCGCTCGTCCGTCATCCCCGCGCCGGCGGGGATCCATAGTCACGAGCGTCTACGATGGAAGCGTGACGTCAGACGGTATGGATTCCCGCCTGCGCGGGAATGACGGAAGAAGCCGAGGCAGGAATGCGTCGTTAGTTCAGCACCACCGTCACCGCGCGACGGTTCTGCGCCCAGCTCGATTCGTCCGAACCCAGAGCGACCGGGCGCTCCTTGCCGTAGCTGATCGTGGTCAACCGCGACGGGTCAATGCCGCGCGCGACCAGATAGTTCTTCGCCGCATTGGCGCGGCGATCGCCCAGCGCCAGATTGTACTCGCGCGTACCGCGTTCGTCGGCATGCCCCTCGATCGTCGCACGCACCTGCGGAAAGCGCTGCAACCACGATGCCTGGCTGTCGAGGATCGCACGCGCCTCGGGATCGATGTCGGTCTGGTCGAGGCCGAACAGGATCGTGTTCGACGTCACCGAGCGGCGGAAATCGGCGTCCGATCCAGGCAACACCGCGCCGTCCACGTTCCCCGTCACCGGTGGCGGCGTGTTCATCCCGGCCGTGTTGTCCACCGGAGGGGGCGGCAATTGCTTGGGCTTGCTCGCGCACGCGCCGAGCGAGGCGAGCGCAGCAGCGGTGAGCAGCGTGTTGGTGAGCTTTGCCATGATCATATCTCCCGTGGTGATCGTTTCGCCCCCGAAATCCACCCCATTATAACGCGTTACGGCCGCAAGGGTCCCCATGCGGGGTCGGAACCGTCGAGCGGGGTCGGGATCGCGCGTTCGACCTGACCGGTCAGGTCGACCATGCGCAGGTCGGCCTTGCCGCCGCTACCCTGGCCGGCACGATAGAAGGTGATGACGCGGCCGTTGGGCGACCAGCTCGGCCCCTCGTCCTGCCCGCTGGTCAGGATCTTCTCAGCCCCGCCCGATGGCGACATCGTGCCGATGCGGAAAGCTCCACCCAGCTTGGTGAACGCGATCAGGTCGCCGCGCGGGCTCCATACCGGCGTGGCGTAGCGCCCGCCGCCGAAGCTGATCCGCTGCTGGTTCGATCCGTCGGCGTTCATCACGTAGATCTGCTGGCCACCGGACCGGTCGCTTTCGAACGCAATGCGCGATCCGTCGGGCGAATAGCTGCCGCCGGTGTCGATCCCCGGCGAGGTCGTCAGACGTTGCGGCGTGCCGCCCTGCGACGACACGCGATAGATGTCGGTGTTGCCACCCTGCGCCATCGAGAACAGGATGTAGCGGCCATCGGGCGAGAAGCGCGGCGCGAAGGTCAGGCTGACGTTCTGCACCACCCGCCGCGGCCGCCCCGATCCCAGATCGTAGACGTAGATCGAAGGCCGGTCGTTCTCGTAGCTCATATAGACGATCGACTGCTGGTTCGGCGCGAAGCGCGGCGTCAGCACGATCGACTGGCCGTTGGTCAGGAAGCGGTGGTTGGCGCCGTCCTGATCCATGATCGCGAGCCGCTTGATCCGCTTGCCCTTCGGCCCCGTCTCCGAGACGTAGACGACGCGGCTGTCGAAATACGGCCCTTCGCCGGTCAGCCGCGCGTAGACCATGTCGGCGCATTTGTGCCCCGCACGCCGCCAGTCGCCCGGCGACACGACGAAACCCGACCGGGTCAGCTCGACCTTCGAAAACACGTCGTACAGATAGCAGCCGATCGTCAGGTTGCCGTCGCCGTTCGCCCGAACGAAACCCTGCACCAGCGCCTGCGCCCCGGTGCCGCCCCAGTAATCGAAGGCCGGCGCGTTGACCTCCTGAAAGCCGACCGGCCGCAGCTGGTTGCCGCCGAGCGGCGTGAACAGGCCGGAATTACGCAGGTCGTTGGCGATGATGTCCGCCATCTGCCGCCCGAGCACATCGGTCGATCCGGCGGGGGTCGACACCACCTGCGCGGTCGGCATCGCGGGGATCGCGATCGGCATCGGCGCGGATACGCCGCCGGTGACCGACACCTCCAGCGGCGCGGCTTCCTGTCCGGCGGGCGCGGCCTGATCCTGCGGCGCTGTCCCGGGAGCATTTTGCGCCATGGCGGTCACCGTCATTGCCGGAAGGGCCACGGTGACGCTGAGCGCGACTAGCAACGAGCGGATCATACGCATCCTTTTGAACCCTTTTCGCACCCGAGATTGACGCCGCTTACCACAAAGTCTCGGTCACCCCGGACGTGTTCCGCGGTGACGAGGAGTATCGGCACCCGCATCACTGCAACTTCCACTGGAAGTTGATGTTGTTCCACCCGCCCGATGGCGTCGAATAATACTCGGCGGGCAGCTTCAGGGGCGAACAGCCCTTGAACGCCGCGACACCCAGATCGACGACGCGCTGGCGATACCGGTCGTTCTCGTCGGTCACACCCGATTGACGCACCATGCGCGGCGTCGCGGCAAGCGTACCGTCCTCGTTGAGGCGCAGGTTGAGCGTCGTCACGATTTCGTTTGCGCCCGGCCCGGGATTGACCTGCCGATCCGCGCACGGCTGAATTTGGCGCGCGATCGCCTGAACGATGCCCGCCATCGCGCGCGCATCGACCTTGGCGGCGCGCGGCGCGGTCGACTTGCTGGCCGACGGTTCGCTGGTCAGCCCGTCGAGGAAGTTGCTGCCCAGTCGCGAGCCACGCGGTTTCGCCGCGGTGGAATCGGGCTTGCTGCCCGTCCCCTTCGCGGCTGCCGGCTTCGACGGCGCCGACGATGCCTTCGACGCAGTTTTGGCAGGCGCGGCCGGCGCAGGCTTTGCCGTCGGTTTCGCCGGGGCAGGCTTGGCGGCGGGTTTCGCCGGCGCCTCGGCCGGTCGCGGCTTCGGCTGCGGCTGCGGCTTCACCGGCGCGGGCTTCGGCTTTGGCGCCGGCGCGGGTTGCGGCTTTGGTGGCGCAGGCCTCGGCGGAGCCGGTTTCGGCTGCGGCTGGGGTGGCGCGGGTTCGGGCTCCGGCTCCGGTTCGACGACGGTCTCTGCCGGGGGAGCGGCATCTTCGGGCTCGCCCTGCTCGGGCGCGATCGACTGCGCAGGCGGCGTCACCGCCTGCGGCGCGGCGGCTTCCAGCCCGACGTCCTTGACCAGGCTGACCTCCATCGGCGTCTGCTGGAGCTTCTCCGGATTGGGCGTCGACAGGAAGCCGACCGACAGCAGGCCGAACAGCACGAGGTGCCCGGCGACCGCTATCCCCAGCCCGACCTTTTCCGCCCGATCCATCACCGTGCTGCCGATCCGCCCTCTACGGTGAGAAGCGATACGCGGTTGAGGCCGGCGCGGTTCAGTTCACCCATCACGCGCATCACCCGGCCGTAGTCGAGCGCGCGGTCCGCCCGCAGGAACACCTGCGGCGGTTCGCCACCGGCCTGCACCGCAGCGATCTGTTCCAGCCGCTGCGGCAGCGCCGTCTCGGCGATCTCCTCATCGTCGATGAACAGCTTGCCCGCGGCATCGAGCGACAGCTGCACCGGCTTCTGGTCCTGATCGAGCGCCTTGGCCCGGCTGTCCGGCAGGTTTACTGGCACGCCGGCGGTCAACAGCGGCGCGGTGACCATGAAGATGATCAGCAGCACCAGCATCACGTCGACCAAGGGCGTGACGTTGATGTCCGCCACCGGCGCACGCCGCCCTCGGCCGCGGTTGGAGGGAAGGTTCATCGCCATCGTCTAGCGACCGCCATCCAGCTGCCGCGACAGCGTCGTATGAAAACCATCCGCGAAGCGGTTCAGCGCCGCCTCGATCCGGTTCACGCCATGGCTGAAGCGGTTGTAGGCGATCACTGCGGGAATCGCCGCGAACAGGCCGATCGCGGTCGCGAACAGCGCCTCGGCGATACCCGGCGCGACCACCGCGAGGGACGAATTCTGCGCCTGGGCGATGCCCGTGAAACTCCGCATGATGCCCCACACCGTGCCGAACAGCCCGACGAACGGCGCGACCGATCCGATCGTAGCGAGGATGTTGAGCCGGTCGCTGATCCGGTCGATCTCCAGCGCCGCCGCCGCACCCATCGCGGTGGCCAGCCGTTCGCGCGTGCCGCCCTTGTCGATCGATCCGCCGGCGGTGGACCGGCGCCATTCCTTGACGCCCGCCGCGAACACGCGCGCCGATGGCAGGTCCTTGTCCGCCTCCGCCTTGTAGAAGGCGTCGATGTCCTCCGCCTTCCAGAAATCGCGTTCGAAACCGGTCATGCCCTTGCGGATACGGCCCAGCCGCCGCCAGAAGGCGATGATCAGCGCCCAGGTCCAGACGCTGGCGAGCAGCAGCCCGCCCATCACGAACTTCACCACCCAATCCGCCTGAATGAAGAGCGCGACGGGCGACATCGTCGCCGCATCCATGTTGAACACCGGATTCATGAATTGGTCCCCTGCCAGATCAGGCGTTGGTAGATATCGGTCCAGGCGGCCGGTTGACGCTTCGGCCGTCCCGATGGCGCGACCAGCGCCGCCGTGACATCGGCCTGCGTCAAGACAAGCGAACCGCGCCTGACTGTTTGATGAATGACGACGCTTGCGGCGCGTACGGCATGGATGCGGCTGACGACGAGCAGGGCATCGTCCAGCTTCGCCGGCGCGCGATAGCGGATGGCCAGATCGGCGACCGCATAGGCACCCTCGCCCGCGTCATGCACGGTCCGCTGGTCGATGCCGGCGAGGCGCAGCATGTCGGAACGGGCGCGTTCCATGTATCTGAGATAATTGGCGTGATAGACGACGCCCGACAGATCGGTGTCCTCGAAGTAGACGCGCACGGCGAACCGGTGCTCCCGCCCCTCGAAGCGTCCTGCCTGCGGCTGATCGCTTTCTTCGTCCCTCATCCTGCCGCCCGTTAACCGAACCGGCGTGCAGGGGGAACCCCGTCAGTGGGTGACGGTGGCGCTCGACTCGGCGAAGATGCCCGGGTCCAGCTCCAGTCGCGGTCGGGGTGCAGGTGTGGCGACCGGGATCATCTGCACGGTGCGCGGCGCGGGTTGAACGGTGTTCGCCATCGCCATGCGGTTGGCGGCGGCGCGCTCCGACCGCCACGCATCATAGGCGGCGTAGAAATCGGTAAACGGCTTTTCGAGCACGGCGAGCCTGCCCGAGGCGAAGGCGGGCAGATCCGCCGACTCAACCGCCGCGCTGTCGGCAAGCGTCGCGACGGCGGCGTTGCAGAAGGCATCGCGGGCCTGCGACTGCGAGAAGAAGTTGTAGAGGCGCGTCATCTGGTCGTCGTAGCGGTCCTGCCAGTCGCCGCCGCCGGCCTTGTACTCGGCGGTGAGCCGCGTCTGCGCGCCGTTGAGGACGGATTTCTGGCGGGCCAGCAAGGCATTGTAGCCCGCGACGATGGTCGCCTCGTCCGGACCGCGACAGGCGAGCGCCGCGACGTTGAGCGCGGCACGCAGATGCCACACCGCGCCGTCACCCGACAGGTTGCGGTTCGGCGTCATGTAGCGCCCGTCGTTCATCAGGGCCGGAATCTGCATGCCGACATAGGCACCCTTCGGCATCGCCAGCGGTGCGGGAGCGGCGGGCGGCGGCGGCGGTGGCGCGACCGCCACGACCTTCGGCTTGATCGAACACCCGGCGAGCAACGCCAGACCGACGGCCGTGAGAGCTACATAATTCCGCATCGCCAACTCGTCCTTCCGCCCCCCGGCAGGCGGATGTCATGGCAGGACAATGGTTAACGGCGAGTAAGGACGGCGCGCGGTTCGTCGTGTTTCGGACCGAAATGCGCAACGACGTTCGTCGCCGCTACGCGGCGCCACCTTCCCCTTGCGCGGGAGGACTGGCCTATCTCAATTCCTCCCCCGCCAGGGGGAGGTGGCACCGCGTGAGCGGTGACGGAGGGGGAGGTAAGCGACGCCCCCCGTCAAAACGCCTCAACCCGCCCGCTTCTCCAGCGCCGAAGCCGCCTCGCTCATCAGCGCGCCGATGATTTCCGCGATCGGCTCTTCCTTCGTCACCATGCCGACCGACTGCCCCGCCATGACCGAGCCATGCTCGATATCGCCGTCGATCACCGCGCGGCGCAGCGCGCCGGCCCAATAATGCTCGATCTGCAACTGCGCCTCGAGCATCTCGACCTTGCCGCCGTCGAGCAGCAGCGCGACCTCGCGCTGCTTCGCGCCGAACAGCTCGCCCGCCGCATTCTTCAGCGCGCGGACCGGGATCACCGGCAACCGCGGATCGATCTGCACGCTGGCGATCGCGTCACGTGCCGAGGCGCGGATGAACGCCTTCTTGAAATTGGCGTGCGCGATCGATTCGGTCGCGCAGACGAAGCGCGTGCCGAGCTGGACGCCCGCCGCACCCATGTCGAGATAGCCGGCGATCGCCTCGCCCCGGCCGATGCCGCCGGCGACGAACACCGGGACCAGCTCGGCGATCTCGGGCAGCATCTCCTGCGCGAGCACGCTGGTCGACACCGGGCCGATGTGGCCGCCGGCCTCCATCCCCTCGATCACCAGCGCATCGACGCCCGACCGGATCAGCTTCTTCGCCATCGCCAGCGTCGGCGCGAAGCAGATGACCTTGGCACCCGATGCCTTGATCGCCTCCAACGAACCCTTCGGCGGCAGGCCGCCGGCGAGCACGACATGGCCGACCTCGTGCTTCGCGCAGACCGCGATCAGGTCGAATAGCGCCGGGTGCATGGTGATCAGGTTCACGCCGAACGGCCTGTCGGTCATCGCGCGGGTCGCGGCGATTTCCGTGTCGAGCAATTCGGGCGTCATCGCCCCGCACGCGATCACGCCGAACCCGCCGGCGTTGGACATCGCCGATACGAGGTTGCGCTCCGACACCCACGACATCGCGCCTGCCATGATCGCCACCTCGCTGCCGAGGAATTCCGCACCCCGCGCCATCCGGCGGGTCAGTCGCTCCTGTCCGACGGTCACGCCGCGGCGTCCACGGCGTCGAGGCCGTAGGCGGTGTGGAGGACGCGGACGGCGAGTTCGGTCTCGTCCTCGTGGATCAGCACCGACACCTTGATCTCGCTGGTCGAGATCGCCTGGATGTTGATCCCGCGTGCGCCGAGCGTGGTGAACATGGTGCTGGCGACGCCCGCATGGCTGCGCATGCCGACGCCGACGACCGAGATCTTGGCGACCCGCGTGTCATGGACCATCTCGGCGAACCCGATCGCCTCGCGCCCCTGATTGAGCGATTCGAGCGACCGCGCGAGGTCCGCCGCCGGCACCGTGAAGGTGACGTCGGTCGAACCGTGGTTGTGCGCGATATTCTGAATGATCATGTCGACGTTGATGTTCGCCGCCGCGAGCGGTTCGAAGATCGCCGCGACCGCACCGGGCTTGTCCGGCACGCTGATCAGCGTGATCTTCGCCTCGTTCTTGTCGTGCGCGATGCCCGTGATCAGCTGGCGTTCCACGTCGTCTATCTCCTCTTCGCCGACGATCATCGTGCCGGGCAATGTGTCCGCCATCGGTGCATCCTCGCCGGTGAACGACGAGAGCACCTGGACGCGGACCTGTTCCTTCATCGCGAGGCCGACCGATCGGGTCTGCAACACCTTCGCGCCGACGCTGGCGAGTTCCAGCATCTCTTCATACGTCACCTTGGCGAGCTTGCGCGCGCGCGGCACGATGCGGGGATCGGTGGTGTAGACGCCGTCGACATCGGTGTAGATGTCGCAGCGGTCCGCCTTCATCGCCGCCGCCACCGCGACCGCCGAGGTGTCCGATCCGCCGCGGCCGAGCGTGGTCACCCGGCCGTCATCGGCGATGCCCTGGAAACCGGGAATCACCGCGACCTCGCCCGCCGACAGGCTGGCGTCGAGCGCCGCCGTATCGATCGTGCCGATCCGCGCCTTGGCAAAGGCATCGTCGGTATGGATCGGCAATTGCCAGCCCATCCACGACCGCGCCTTCACCCCCGCCGCCTGCAACGCGATCGCGAGCAGCCCGCTGGTGATCTGTTCGCCCGCCGAGACGACGACGTCATATTCGCGCGGATCGTACAACGAGGATGCCTCGCGGCAGAAGCCGACCAGCCGGTCGGTCTCGCCCGCCATCGCCGACACGACGACCGCGACTTGGTTGCCCGCCTCGACCTCGCGTTTGACACGCGCGGCGACGCTCCGGATGCGCTCGATCCCGGCCATCGACGTGCCGCCGAACTTCATCACGATCCGCGCCATCTGGGTCGCCAAACTCCTTGGGGTAAAGGGGCCGTCCTGATAGGTAGCGGTCATGGGAAGCGCAAGCAGCACGATCGATCCGCGCGAGGCGGAGCATTTCGGGACGATGGCGAAGGACTGGTGGGACCCAAGGGGGTCGTCGGCGATGCTGCACAAGCTGAACCCGGCGCGGCTCGGCTACATCCGTGCCGCGGTGGACCTACACTGGGATGGCGACGATACCAGCTTCACGCCGCTGGCGGGCAAGACCGCGCTCGACGTCGGCTGTGGCGCAGGTCTGCTGTGCGAGCCGTTGGCAAGGCTGGGCGCAGCGGTAACCGGCATCGACGCGGCGGCGGAGAATATCGTGGTGGCGCAAGCGCATGCAGCGCAGGGCGGCCTCACGATCGACTATCGCGCGGTCGGCGTCGAGGCGATGAGCGAACGCTTCGACCTCGTCACCAGCCTGGAGGTGATCGAGCATGTCACCGATCCCGCCGGCTTCGTGCGCGGGCTGGCGGAGGCGCTGGCGGACGGCGGCCTGCTGGTGATGTCCACCCCCAACCGCACGCCACTGTCGCGGCTCGCGCTGATCACGCTGGCGGAGGGCACGCGGCGCATCCCGCGCGGCACTCACGACTGGGATAAATTCCTGACGCCCGACGAACTGACTGGCCTGCTGGAACGCGCCGGCCTCACGGTGACGGATGTACGCGGACTGGGCTTCTCGCCCGCGACAGGCTTCACATTGTCCGATTCGACGCAGCTCGACTATTTCGTGACGGCGAAGCGGCTGTAGTTTTCCTCGATCCGCACAGGGATAACCGCCCGCACCGGGAAGGATTGAGCAGGCTGCCCCGCCCCGCTACCCGTCCGCCATGCAAGCACTGACCAACCCGCGGCTGCGCCTCCCGATCCTGCTGCTGGTCGCGATCGCCGCACGCTGGCTGACGTTCGGCAATCCGCTCGTCCATGTCGACGAGGAATTCTATTTCGTCACGGCCATGCGGATGTGGCAAGGCGCCCTGCCCTTCGTCGACGTCTGGGATCGCAAGCCGGTCGGGCTGTTCCTGCTCTATGCCATTCCGGCATGGCTGGGATTTCCGGCAGGCATCTGGGCGTATCAGATGATGGCGCTCGCCAGCACGGTCGCGACCGCATGGCTGATCGGCAGGCTGGCCGATCGCCTCGGCCACCATCATGGCGCGACCGCGGCGGGCCTCGCCTACATCCTTTGGCTCGACCTGCTCGGCGGACAGGGCGGACAGACGCCGGTCTTCTACAATCTGCTGACGATCGCCGCCGCGCTGCTGATCCTCTCGTCCGCCGCGACGCCCCGCCGCCGCCTGTACGGGCTGGGCGTGATGGCGCTGATCGGCGCGGGCCTGCAGATCAAGACGTCGCTGGTGTTCGAGGGCCTGTTCTTCGGCCTGTGGCTGCTCGCCGACGAATGGCGGATCGCGCGGAAACCGCTCGCCCTGTCCGGCTACGGCATCGCGCTGGTGATCGTGGCGCTGCTGCCGACAGCGGCCGTGGCAGGCTATTATCGGGCGGTCGGCGCCTGGGATGCATTCGTCTACGCCAACGTCGTCTCGATCTTCCAGCGCGTACCCGATCCGCTGTCGGAACTCGCAGGCAACATCGGCGAGATGGTGCTCATCACCTCGCCGATCGTCGCCATCGCTATTCTGGCGGCGATCAGGACCACGGCGCAGCCCGACCAGCGCCGCGAACGGCGGTTCGTCACGCTATGGCTCGCGGTGGCGATCGGCAGCGTGCTGATCTTCCGGCCATGGTTCGACCATTATGCACTGCCGGCGCTGCTGCCCGCCTGTGCGATGGGCGCTGCGATCTGGGGCAGCGAGCGTTGGCGACACCGTTATACCCCCGCACTGCTGCTGACGGCTGCGCTCGCGGGTCAGATCGTTCTGATCCTCCAGAACCGTGGGCGCGGCGACGGACGCGAGCTGGCCGCCATGGCGGCGGCCGTCGGGCACGGTCCCGGATGCCTGTACGTCTATTCGGGCTCGACCATGCTCTACGCAGCGACCGGTCGTTGCGCGTTGTCGCGCTACCTGATGCCCTCGCATCTGGTCCGCGCACGCGAAGCCGGCGCCACGGGCGTCGATCAGGATAGCGAGATCCGCCGCATCCTCGCCGCCCGGCCAGAAGCGGTCGTCATCCGCCCACCCTATCGCGGCGAACGTCCCGCCGCGCATGCGATCGTCACCGCGGCGATGGTCCGCGACTACCGTCTGGCCGCCCGGCTGCCGATGGGTAACGAGATCGTCCAGGTCTATCGCCGCATCCCGTGACGCGTCTGCTCGCCTCGATCCACGACGTCTCGCCGCGCTTCGAACATGAGGTCGATCGCCTGCTCGACCATCTTGCACCCCATGTCGGACGGCGGCTGGCGATGCTGGTGGTGCCCGATCACTGGGGTGACGCGGCGATCACCCCGACCTTCGCGCGTCGCCTGCGCGACTGGGCGGACGAAGGCGTCGAGATGTTCGTCCACGGCTGGACGCATCGCGACGACGGCCGTCATGCCGGAGCCACCGCGCTGAAGGCGCGCCACATGACCGCGGGCGAGGGCGAGTTCCTCGGCCTCGATCACGCGGAAGCGTTGCGCCGGATGCGGATGGGCAAGGCGCTGGTCGAGGATATCACCGGTCGCCCCGCCGCGGGCTTCGTCGCACCGGCATGGCTGTATTCCGATGGCGCGCACAGGGCGCTGGCCGATGCCGGCTTCGCGCTGGCGGAGGATCACCTGCGCGTCTGGCGACCGGGCGGCGCGATCGTCGCACGTGGCCCCGTGATCACCTGGGCCAGCCGGTCGCGGATGCGGCAGTGGAGTTCGCTCGCCGCCGCCGCGACGCTACGCCACGTGCTCCAGCCGGCACCGACCGTACGGATCGCGGTGCATCCCGGCGACACCCGCGTATCGGCCTTGCTTGCCAGCATCACCGCGACCTTCGCCGCGTTCGCCCGCCATCGGCCCGCGACCTATGCCGACCTTCTGATCGATCCGTCGCGGGCGGCGATCACACCGGCGTAATGCGCCACCAGATCGGCGGCGTGCTCGACGTCGCTGCGCACCCCCGCCGCGGCGACGCCGGCCGCCCGGCGGACCAGCGACCGATCGCGCGACAGCATCCGCAGGATCGCCGCGGCGCACGATCGCACGTCACGCTCCGCATAGACCTCCGCGAACGGGGCATCGGCGATTTCCGCGGTGCCGCCGCCATCCGGCACGATCAGCGGCGTACCGCTCGCCAGCGCTTCCGCCGGGACCAGCCCGAACGTCTCGGTTCCGCAGCCGTGGATATAGGCGTCGGCGCTCGCCATGATCGATGCCAGCCGCCGCCGCTCGTACACCGGCAGGAACAGGCGGATATGCGGATTGTCGCCGATATGCCTTTCCAGCGTGCGGGTATCGATGCCCTGCCCCAGGATGACGAGTCCGACCGGCACCTGCGCACCGGCACGTTGCACCGCGTCGATCACGGTCGGCCATCGCTTTTCGGGATGATGGCGGCCGACGCCCAGCAGCAGGTGCGCCTGCGGTGGCAGGCCGCATTGCTGCAACAGCGCCGCGCGAAGTCCCTCGTCGCGCAGGGCGGGCGAGAAATGGCTGCGCTCGATCCCCAGCGGCATCGTCGCATCCACCCGCACGCCCCGTCCGGTCAGGCGGCGGGTCAGCGACGGACCGTTGGTCACCACCGTATCATATCGATCGAGGCAGCGGCCCAGATAGCGGTCGTACCACGCGAACGCGCGCTCGATCCGCGCGCCCGACGCCACCGGCCGCAACCAGCGCTTGGGATAGGATTCGACATTGTCGTTGTGCATGAAGAATGCGCGGATCGCCGCCCCCCTCGCATGCGCCGGCCGGGGGTCCTGCCAGCCCGATACGATCCATGCGCTGCGCCATGGCGAACAATTTTCGATGACGTCGGGCAGCAGCGCGTCGAGCCGGCGATGGATCGGCGCGGCATCCCAGAACAGCCCGTAATTCGCGTCGAACGGCATGCCGGGCGATTTGACGTAATGCACCGCGCCGCCGCCGGGGCGTTCCTCCACCCGATCCTCGCGGCCGGGGGCGATCACGATCAGTTCGTGGCCCATCGCCGCCAGCAATGCGATCTTGCGATCGACATAGGTGCGTACGCCACCCCCGGTCGGCGAATAGAATTCGTTGACGTCGACGATCCTCATACCGGAACCGTCATCGCCGCCGTGTCGCCAGATGATGGACGCCGAACCCGACGATCAGCACCGCGTGGACCAGCAACACCGCCGCCGCGGTAAATGCGATCAATTCGGACAGCGCCTGATCCTCGCCGATCATCAGGATCGCGAAATTGGCGAACAGCAGGTCCTTGTTCGGCAACAGCGGCAGGCGTGAAAACAGCAGCCGGCCGGCAGACAGGAACAGCCAGGTTCCGATCGCGACCTCCGGCATCGCCGATGCCCACGCCAGCGCAAGGAAGCCCGTGCCGAGGATCAGCCGCACGCAATGCACACCGAACACCGCCCACAGCTGCGCACGCGGCAGCGAGAACACCTTGCGCGAAAAGATCAGGAACGGCAGCGACGTGCCGAAGATCACCGCCAGCGATCCGTAGACGTAGCGCATCATCTCGGGCGGGATCAGGTCGCGGCCTGCCGGCAGCGCGACCGCGATCATCGTCAGCGTCACCGCATTGCCGGCGATCGCCGACAGGATCGACACATCCTTCACCGCCCCGAACGGCGCCGCGACCAGCCGCGTCCGTTGCCGTGCCCAGGCGTAGAAATACGCTTCGCCCGAATAGCCCATCACGACGTCGTTCGCGATCCGCTTCTTGATCAGCGCCACCAGCCCGGCGAGCGGGATGCCCCACAGCCGGCGAAAGATGACGTAATCGGCCAGCGGCGGCGTGAGGTACAGGCCGACGAAGGCGATGTAGAACACCGGATTGCGCGGCGTCGCCCGGTTCAGCCCGGCCAGCCCGGAACTGAACAGCTCGTGGCCGAGGCCGGCCAGCATCGCCACGGTCACCAGCGCGCCCAGAATGGCAGGCCAGCGGCTCTTGATGGTCGTCAACGGTTGAAGTCCCGCGATCTCGGGGGAAGGCGGCACCAGTTCGACGTCGCCATGGCCTGCATTCTGATCGATCTGCACCCGATGGTCCGCACGATGAAGGTGGCGCCGCTTAGCCGGGCAGGCGACGCTTTGCACATGAAATCCGCGCCGCGGACGGCCTGCGTTGGCGCGATGCGGCTGACTGTGGCAGGACGACGCCCGACGATGGCGGCCGATCATATCCTGACCTACGCCCGCACCCTGTCCGGCGGCGGTGTCGAGCGGGCGCAATTGCGGCTGGCGCGCGGATGGCTGGCACTGGGCCGGCGGGTGACGCTGATGATCGGCGACGAACGCGGGCCACTCCGTGACGAGCTGCCCGACGGCATCGGTCTGCACCCCCTGCGCGACGACCGCTACAGCGCCCAATTCGCCCTGCCCGGCATCGTCCGGCAGCTGCGCCCGGACGTCCTGTTCTGCCCCGGCAATTTCTACACCGCCATCGCCGCCTGGACACGGGCGCGGCTGGGTTCCGACTGCCCGCCGATCGTCGTCAAGATGTCCAACGCCGTCGATCGCGGCGATCACGGCCGGATCGCGGCGGCCGGCCATCGGCTCTGGCTGGCGCAGCATCACCGGTTCTGCGACCATCTCGTCGCCATGACCCCCGCGACCGCGGCGCAGGCGGCACGCGCGACCGGTATGACCGGCCGGACCAGCGTCATTCCCAATCCGGTCGTCGCATCGTCCGGCGACGGCGACTCGCCGTGGCTTCCCCCCGGCCGCGTCGTGCTCGGCGTCGGCCGGCTGGTCGCGCAAAAGCGCTGGGACCGGTTGATCGACGCCTTGCCCACGCTGCCCGACGACGTGCAGCTGGTAATCCTCGGTGAAGGCGATGTGCGCTCCGCCCTCGAACGGCGGGCATGCGCCCTGGGGTTGGCGCATCGCGTCCACCTGCCGGGCCATGTCAGCGATCCGATGCCCGCGATGGCGCGCGCCGCGGTGCTGGCGCTGCCCAGCGATTACGAGGGCGTGCCCGGCGTTTTGCGGGAGGCGCTGTCCGTCGGCACGCCGGTGGTCGCAACCGATTGCAGCCCGGCGGTACGCGAGATCATTGCGACGCCTGCGCTCGGCAGCGTGGTTGCCCTGGGCGACCACGCCGCCCTGGCCGCGGCACTGGGCCATTGGCTCGACGCGCGCCGCCCTGCGCCGGTGCCGCAACCCGGCGCGGACGCCGCCGCGCGCTACCTACGCCTGTTCGACACCCTCGTCTGATCCGTCGCGCTCGCCCTCGCGCTCCGAACTGCGTTCCAGCGCGGTCTTGACCATCGCGGTCATCGGGTCCGCCAGCGCCAGCCCGAGGATGCCGAACAGCGCGCTCGCCATGATCTGGGCGCCCAGCGTAAGCGCCGGCGGCAGGTCGACCGTCTTCTTGGCGACGATCGGCAGCAGCACATATCCGTCGAAACCCTGCACGACGATATAGGTGCCGATCGCCCAGTAACCGACATCGGTGCCCGCCGAGAAACCGACCGCCACCATCAGCGCGCCGCTGATGAACGCGCCGATATTGGGGATGAACGCGAGCAGCCCGGTCAGGATACCGAGGATCATCGCCATCGGCACGCCGCCGATCGACAGCGCGATCCACGTCAGCACGCCCTCCGCCAGCATGCCCAGCAGCCGCCCCGCGAGCAGGCGCCGCAGCGTCTTGCCCATCCGCTCCAGCACCACTGCGAACTCCGCGCGGTTCGACCGCGGCACCATCCATTCCAGCCCGCGCTGGTACGTGCGCGGGTCCATCGCGACGAACAGCCCGATGACGATGATCATGAACATCGTCGTCAGCGCGCCGAAGGCGGTGCCGACCCAGGAGGTGATTCGGCCGACCGAGCTCAGCGCCTGCCGCGCGATGCCGCTGACGTCCGACGCGCCCGGCATCAACCCCTGCGAACTCAGCCAGCCGGCGACGCGGTTCGCCTGCGATTCCAGCGTCGTGCGCAGCTGCGAGAATTGCGCCGACACCTGCACGCCGGTGAGATAGAAGGTGCCGAACAGGAACGCGATCGTCAGCAGCATGACGATCAGCAACCGCCAGCCGCGCCCGATCGGCAGCACCTTGCCGAGCAGCCGCACCCCGCCGTCGAGCAACGCGGCGAACACCAGCCCGGCGAAGATGATCAGCAGCGGCTGGACCAGGATCACCGCCAGCGCGATGGCGCCCGCCAGCCCCAGCCACACTGTCGCCCGCTTCAGCTCCTGCCGGACGAAGGGATCGCGCAGCTCGTTGGGGCTAGGCTCTTTGGCGAGCGGCGCGTCGGTCAAACTACTTCCCTTCGGCCGGATGCAGCGACAGGCCTGCACGGTTGGATCGCAGCGAACCCCACCAGGTCAGCGGATTCCAGCTGGCATCGCCGTCGAGGCTGAAGGTCAGGAATTCCGCCCGGCCGCCCAGATTTTCATAGGGAACCGGCCCACCCAGCCCGAGCTGCGACAACGGAAAGCGGCTGTCGGCCGACCGGTCGCGATTGTCGCCCATCAGGAAGACGTGGTTGGCGGGGATCGTCACCGTCGCGAAATTGTCGCCCGGGCTGTCCGGCTCCATGTCGACCGTGTCGTAATACCGGCCGTTCGGCAGCGTTTCGGTGACGATCGGCAGGTGGCAGACGTAACCGCCGCCGGCTGCCGGACGGCGGGCGCCATAATATTCGCTGTCGCTGCACGGGCTGTTGGTATCGACCGGCAGGTCGACGTAATGCACCGTCCCGCGGGCGATCGGCTTGCCGTTGAGGATCACCGTCCCCCCGCGCACCGCCAGCGTGTCGCCGGGCAGGCCGATGACGCGCTTGATGTAGTCGTTGCGCGTACCCGGCGGGGTCACGATGACGACATCGCCGCGTTCCGGCAGGCTGCCGAACAGGCGACCGTGGACGAATGGCAAGCCGACGCTCCAGCTCTCCTCGGGCTGGCGCAGCACCAACCCCTTGAAGATTGCGACCGGATTCGGGATCGTGGGCGAGACGAACGACCAGCCGTAGCTGAATTTCGACACCACCAGCCGATCGCCGATACGAAGTCCGGGCAGCATCGATTCCGACGGGATGTAGAACGGCTTGGCGACGAAGCTGTGGAAACCCAGCACGATCAGGATCAGCCAGAAGATGCCCTTGATCTCGCCCCACCAGTCCGTGGTCTTCTTGCCGGGTGCAGCGTCCGCCGGCGGGGGCGTGGCCGCCGTTTCGGTGGGCTGATTGCCGTCCAACACCGCTTCCTTCATGCCTTGGAATCCGCGATCGCCTCGATGATCACAAAGGCTTGCGCCCATGGATGATCGTCGGTCAGGGTCAAATGTACGGCCGCGACGTGGCCTTCGGGGATCAACGCGTCAAGCCGTTGCTTGGCCCCGCCCGTCAACGACAATGTCGGCGCGCCGGAGGGCGCGTTGACCACGCCGATGTCCTTCATGAACACGCCAGCCCTGAAGCCGGTGCCGACCGCCTTCGAAAACGCCTCCTTGGCGGCGAACCTCTTGGCCAAGGTGCCGGCCTTGGTGAACGGGCGGCGGGCGGCCTTGGCGCGCTCGTGATCGGTAAACACGCGCGCCTCGAACCGCTCGCCGAACCGGTCGAGCGACTGCTGGATGCGCTCGATATTGCACAGGTCCGAACCGAGGCCGACGATCATGCAGCTGGTCCGGAGAGAAGAAGGTTGTTTCGCGCGGAGACGCAGAGACGCGGAGAAGAAGAGGAGAATGAATGGGCCGTACGCGTGGCCCGTGCCGGATATCGCGCCGAAGGCGCTACCGCAGCGTGACGGCTCGACGGATAGCGAAGACATCTGCCCCAAGCCCCGCAGCCAGCCAAACCTCCTTCTCCGCGTCTCCGCGCCTCCGCGCGAACCAGCCTTCCTTCTTCGCGGCTGAGCGTCTTCGCGTGAACCCTAATCACGCGCCGCATCCATTTCCTCGCGCATCCGCCGCACCGCATCGCCCAGTCCGACGAACAGCGCCTCACCCACCAGAAAATGGCCGATGTTCAGTTCGCGCACCTGCGGAATCGCCGCGATCGGCCCGACGTTGTCGAACGTCAGCCCATGACCCGCATGCACCTCGATCCCGTTCTTCGCCGCCAGCGCCGCCGCATCGGACAGCCGCCGCAGCTCCGCCGTCCGCGCCGCGCCGTCGATCTCGGCATACCGGCCGGTGTGAAGCTCCACCACCGGCGCGCCCAGCCGGATCGCGGCATCGATCTGCGCCGCCTCGGGTTCGATGAACAGCGACACGCGGATGCCGGCCTCGCGCAAGTGCGCCGCGAGCGGCGCCAGCCGCGCGAACTGGCCCGCCGCGTCCAGCCCGCCCTCGGTGGTCAATTCCTCGCGCTTTTCCGGCACGATGCACGCCGCATGCGGCCGATGCCGCAGCGCGATCGCCAGCATCTCGTCGGTCGCCGCCATTTCGAGGTTCAGCGGCACCGTCAATTCCGCCGACAGCCGCGCGATATCGTCGTCGGTGATATGCCGCCGATCCTCGCGCAGATGCGCCGTGATCCCGTCCGCCCCCGCGTCCACCGCCAGCAGCGCCGCCCGCACCGGGTCGGGATAGCCCGCCTCCCGCGCGTTCCGCACGGTGGCGACGTGATCGATGTTGACGCCCAAGCGCAGGTGTTCGGTCATGATGGCGTTCCACAGGCGACGGCGGACAGGAGTTCGTAGCTCAACCCCTTCCCCTGCCAGATTTCGCCGAAATCGAATCCGGCAAGGTTGGTGAAAGCGATGATCGCCATATCGCGATCGGGAAGCAGGATATTGCGCACTTCGAACCGCCCGATTTCGCCACGGCGCTCCACGATACGGAGGGGTTTGGCACAGCCGCGCAAGGGCGCCTCGAACACCCATTGCCCCAACGCCATGTAGCCCAGCTTCGGATCGGCCGCCCACATCGTCGCGCGGGCGGGCGCGGGCAGCAGCTTGCCGGACAACAGCCCGCGATCGAACGCGAGCAGATCGTCTTCGGTGCCCATCAGCCCGCCCGCAGCGCCGAAGCGGGCGAGGATCGACAATTCGTCACGCCTTGGTCCAGCATAGAAGCTTTCCACCCACGGGTTCCTCTGCCCGCTGCGATCGCCAGCGAACGCGCTGGCCTTGAGCGCCAGCGGCGCGGCGATCCGCTCGCGGAACAGGGCAGCCATCGTCCGCCCCGTTACCCGCTCGAGCACCGCTCCCAAGACGATATAATCGCAGTTGTTGTAACGCCATCGACCGCCGGGGACACTCCGCGCGGCGACACACCATGTCACGCCGGTCGGACCGATCGAATAGAAGCCGGGCTTGCCTTTCCAGGCGAAACTCAGCGTATCGACAGCGGTATCGTCCGGATTGCGCAAGCCGCTTTGGTGTTGCAGCAATTGCCGGATCGTCGGCGACCGCGCCTGGCCGAGAGCCGGAACGTAGCGCGCGGCGGGCACGTCGAGTGCGATCCGTCCGCGTGCGACCTCCTGCATCACCAGCGTCGCCAGCACCTGTTTGGTGACCGAAGCCCACGGCCAGATCATATTGTCACCAAAGCGGCCCTGCTCGTTGGGTCGGGTGTCCGGGACGCCGCGTGGCTCGCCGAATTCGGCCCGCATCACGATCCTGTCACCTCGGGCGACAAGCACCCGGCCGGCGAAGCCGCTCCGGTCCAATGCGGCGAGCGCCGCCGCCGGTCCGACGCGGTCCAGCACCCGGGCCTCCGCCGACGATCCCAGAACAGCCAGAGCGCCAAGCAGGAAGCGGATCACGCCGCGCGGCTGCCCGGCTTGATCGCGGGGATTGCCGCCAGTTCGGGTGGCAGCCCGTCGGCAGCGTAGGTCGGCACGTCCAGCCGGATCAGCGCATAGAAGGGTACGCCCAGATCGACGGTGCCGCCCGAACGGTCGACCAGCGACGCGCCTGCGATCACGCGCCCGCCCGCGGCCTCGATCGCCAGAATCGCCTCGCGGCTGGACAGCCCGGTGGTGACGACGTCCTCCATCATCAGCACCTCCTGCCCTTGCTCGAGCCGAAATCCGCGGCGCAGCTCGAACGTGCCGGTGGGACGTTCGACGAACATCGCCTCGACGCCCAGCGCACGCGCCATCTCGTGCCCGGCGATCACGCCACCCATCGCGGGTGAAACCACCGCGCTGATGCGAGCCTTGATCTCGCCCGGCATGCGCTCGACCAGCGCGTCGGCCAGGCGGGCGCCGCGGCGCGGGTCCATCAGAACGCGCGCGCATTGCAGGTAGCGCGAGCTGTGCAGGCCCGACGACAGGATGAAATGCCCCTCCAGCAGCGCATCGGCGGCGCGGAATTCAGCCAGCACGTCGTCGTCGGTCATCGGCGGTCTCGCTAGGAATACGTCGGTATCGGCCGCTCATAGGTGCTTGGCCCGCCGAGGCCAAGCAGCGCCGAGTCATAAACATATGGCGACCGCTTGAGGCGGAGGGCACCCCCGCGTATAGGCCATGGCAAAAGGGGCGTAGTCTTACGCCTAAAACGGCCCGTTCGCCGGGCGGGCGAGGGAATCTGGACGGGGTGACGACACGCATGCGCATGAGGTTCAAGGGGATCGCACTGGCCACCGGCCTGTTGCTGACAGGGCTGGGGGCAGCATCGCAAGCCGCCCAACCGGCTCCGCAGGGTGCCGCCGCGCCCGCCGGCGTCTCCAACATCGCCCCCACCACCGCCAACGCGACCGCCCCGGCCGCGCCAGCGTCGCCGCTGCTGGCGCAGGACGGCGCGCCAGCGGTGCAGATGGAACCCGGTGTCGGCCATCCAGTCGACGGTCGCATCGGCATCCAGCCGCAGGTGACCACCAATGGCGAATTCGCCCACTGGTTCCACGATTCGATCCTGTTCCCGCTGATCACCATCATCAGCGTGTTCGTGCTGTTGCTGCTGATCTACGTCGTCATCCGCTTCCGCAAGGCAGCGAACCCGATCCCGTCCAAGACCAGCCACAACACCGCGATCGAGATCATCTGGACGCTGGCGCCGGTGATCATCCTGGTGCTGATCGCGGTGCCGTCGATCGGCCTGTTGCAGGCGCAGTTCAAGCCGGCCCCGGCAGGTGCGGTGACGCTGAAGGCGATCGGCAACCAATGGTATTGGTCGTATCAATATCCGGATCATGGCGGGTTCGAGATCACCGCCAACATGCTGAAGGAAAAGAATCAGGTCGCCGCCGGCGAACGCTTCCGCACCGATGCCGACGGTCCGCGCCTGCTCGCCGCCGACAACCGCATCGTGCTGCCGGTCGGCGTGCCGATCCGCTTGATCACCACCTCGCAGGACGTGATCCACAGCTGGGCGGTCCCCGCCTTCTGGATCAAGCTCGACGCGGTGCCGGGCCGGTTGAACGAGACCAGCTTCACCATCGACAAGCCGGGCCTGTACTTCGGCCAGTGTTCGGAACTGTGCGGCGCGCGTCACGCCTTCATGCCGATCGCGGTGCAGGCCGTACCGCAGGCGCAGTTTGCCGCCTGGGTCCGCGCCAAGGGCGGCACGATGCCGGCCCCCGGCCAGCTCTCCGACAAGGTCATTCCGCAGCCCGGCGCCGAAGGCTCCGCGGTGAAGCAGGCCGAGGGCAACGAGGCGGATGCCGCCACCGGCCCGGTCGAGAACGTGACCACCACCGCTCCAACATCTTCGCAGGGTGCAACCGGCAATCCGGCCACCGGCAACGCGGGACAGTAAGATGACCGATACCGCCCTCCATCCCTCCTCGTCTCATGGGGCGGCCTTCGTCGCACATGACGATCACGCCCACGCCGACGCGGACCACAAGCCGGGCTTCTTCGCCCGCTGGTTCATGTCGACCAACCACAAGGACATCGGGACGCTGTACCTGATCTTCGCGATCATCGCGGGGATCATCGGTGGCGCGATCTCGGGCCTGATGCGCGCCGAGCTGGCGCATCCCGGCATCCAGTATCTCGTCGGCTGGGCGAACTTCCTGCCCGGCGGCGACGGCGGCCTCGACCACGCGCTCCACCTGTGGAACGTGCTGATCACCGCGCACGGCCTGATCATGGTGTTCTTCATGGTCATGCCGGCGATGATCGGCGGCTTCGGCAACTGGTTCGTGCCGATCATGATCGGTGCGCCGGACATGGCGTTCCCGCGCATGAACAACGTGTCGTTTTGGCTGCTGATCCCCGCCTTCTCGCTGCTGCTCGCCTCGCCGTTCTTCGGCGGCGCCGGCACCGGCTGGACGGTCTATGCCCCGCTCTCGACCTATGGCGAGCCGGGACCGTCGGTGGACATGGCGATCCTGTCGCTCCACCTCGCGGGCGCCTCGTCGATCCTCGGCGCGATCAACTTCATCACCACCATCTTCAACATGCGCGCGCCTGGCATGACGCTGCACAAGATGCCGCTGTTCGTGTGGTCGGTGCTCGTTACCGCCTTCCTGCTGCTGCTCGCGCTGCCGGTACTCGCAGCGGCGATCACGATGCTGCTGACCGACCGTAACTTCGGCACCACCTTCTTCGATCCCGCTGGTGGCGGCGATCCGATCCTGTACCAGCATCTGTTCTGGTTCTTCGGCCACCCCGAAGTGTACATCATGATCCTGCCGGGCTTCGGCATCGTCAGCCAGATCATCGCGACGTTCAGCCGCAAGCCCGTCTTCGGCTATCTCGGCATGGCCTATGCCATGGTCGCGATCGGCGTCGTCGGCTTCGTCGTCTGGGCGCACCACATGTTCGTCACCGGCCTGTCAGTGAACGTGAAGATGTACTTCACCGCGGCGACGATGGTGATCGCGGTGCCGACCGGCATCAAGATCTTCTCGTGGATCGCGACGATGTGGGGCGGATCGATGTCGTTCAAGACCCCGATGGTCTGGGCGATCGGCTTCATCTTCATGTTCACCGTCGGCGGCGTCACCGGCGTCGTGCTCGCCAACGGCGGCATCGACGATTACATGCAGGACACGTACTACGTGGTGGCGCACTTCCACTACGTGCTCAGCCTGGGTGCGGTATTCGGCCTGTTCGCCGGCTTCTATTACTGGTTCCCGAAGATGTTCGGGAAGATGTACAGCGAACTGCTCGGCCAGCTGCACTTCTGGGTGTTCTTCGTCGGCGTGAACGTGCTGTTCTTCCCGATGCACTTCCTCGGCCTCCAGGGCATGCCGCGCCGCTATCCGGATTATCCGGACGCCTATGCGACGTGGAACGCGCTCGCGAGCCACGGCTACGAGATCATGGCCGCGGGCATGGCGATCTTCTTCGTCAACGTGATCTGGTCGCTGATCGCGGGCAAGCCGGCCCCCGACAATCCTTGGGGCGAAGGTGCCACGACGCTGGAATGGACCCTGTCCTCCCCGCCGCCGTATCACCAGTTCGAAACGCTTCCGCGGATCGATTGAGGCAAAAAAGCCCCGGCCTCACCGCCGGGGCTTTTTCGTTACGGTCACGACCAAATCCGTAATGTTCGCGCTGAACCGATCCATGTTAAGCATTTTCGTAAATCGTCGCGGGGCCACATTGCTGGTATGATCTGCCTTCGCTCCGGGAGAATCGCGGGCGGACCGGGTCGGGGGATCTGCAACAGTGCTGGATAGTGAACAGGCGGACGCCGGGGCGTTCGTCGCGCATGACGGGAGTGCCGACGGTTTCGTTGACCCGTTGAGGTTCGGCGGCGTCATCACACCCGCACTGCTCCTCGCCGCCTGCGGCGGTGGCGATGGCGGGTCCACCGCTGCGCCACCCGTCGTCTCTCCGCCGGTCGTCGTCGCACCCGCCGTCATCACGCCGACGCAGGCGAGTCGCTTCCTCGCGCAATCCACGATGGGCGCGACCCGCCCGATGATCGAATCGGTCGTCAGCCGACGCTACGAAGGCTGGATCGACGATCAGTTCGCCCTGCCCCGCGCGACGTCGCACTGGGACTGGCTGGTCGCCAACGGCTATTCCGCCGCGACCTACATCAATTCCGAAGCGGGCTTCGACGTCACGATGTGGCGCCAGATGATCATCGAGCCGGATCAGCTTCGCCAGCGCGTCGGCATGGCGCTGCTCGATCTGCTCGTCGTCGGCATCGGCGGGGTCAACCTCAACTGGAAACAGTTCGCAACCGCCGCCTATGTCGACGTGCTGCTCGACAATGCGTTCGGCAACTACCGGACGATCATGGATGCGATCACGACCAGCGCCGCGATGGGATCGTTCCTCACCTTCCTCGGCAATCGCAAGGCGAACGCTACCACCGGTGCACAGCCGGACGAGAATTATGCGCGCGAACTGATGCAGCTGTTCACGCTCGGTCTGTACCAGCTCAATACGGACGGCAGCGTCAGGACCAGCAACGGTGTGCCGATGGAGACCTACACCCCCGCCGATGTCGCGGGTCTGGCCCGCGTGTTCACCGGCCTCAGTCTCGCGAGCACCGTCAGCACCACGCCCGATCGCTATCGCCAGCCGCTGGTCATGAACGCCGCACTCAACGAAACCGGCGCGGCGAGCTTCTTGGGCACGTCGACCAGCGGCGGCGGCATGGCGGCGGTGAAGGTCGCGCTCGACACGATCTTCGCGCATCCCAACCTGCCGCCGTTCGTCTCGAAACAGCTGATCCAGCGCCTCGTCACCAGCAACCCCAGCGCCGCGTATGTCGGCCGCGTGTCGGCAGTGTTCGCCAACAACGGTGCGGGCGTGCGCGGCGACATGAAGGCGGTGATCAAGGCGATCCTGCTCGACACCGATGCACGCAGCGACGATGCGCTGACCAGCACCACCGCGGGCAAGCTGCGCGAACCGGTGATGCGGCTGACCGCATGGGCCCGGATGTTCAAGGTCAACTCGCCTTCCAATGCGTGGGGTATCGGCGACACGTCGAGCCAGTCGAACCGGCTCGGCCAGACGATGGGGCGCAGCGCCACCGTCTTCAACTTCTTCCGCCCGGCCTATTCGCCGCCGGCGAGCGGGATCAGCAATGCCGGCCTCGTCGCGCCCGAATTCCAGATCACGAACGAACAAAGCGTGGTCGCCTACGTCAACTACATGCAGGGCCTCGTCGCCAATGGCACCGGCGACACCAAGGCCGATTATACCGACATCCTGACCAAAGCGGCGGACAGCGCCGCGCTGGTGGACGAGGTCAATCTCGTCCTCGCCGCCGGACAGCTGAGCGCAGCCACGGTGACCGCAATCCGCGCCGCGGTCGACAGCGTCGCGGCGGCCGCGACCAACGGCCCGATCAACCGGGTCGGCATCGCGATCCTGCTGACGCTCGCCTCCCCCGACTTCCTGACGCTGCGGTGAGCCCCATGGACATGACCCGAGACGCCTCCCGCCGCGCCTTCCTCAAGCGCTCCGCCGCCCTCGGCGTCGCCGGCATCGCGACGCCGTTCGTCACCAGCCTCGCCGCGATCGGCGAGGCTGCGGCGGCGACCGCGACCGATTACAAGGCGCTGGTCTGCGTCTTCCTCTACGGCGGCAACGATTACGCGAACACGCTGCCGCCCTATGACGCGGCCGGCTATGCCCAGTACCAAGCCGCGCGCGCCAATATCGCATTGACCCGCGAATCGCTGGCGGGGACGATGCTGACCCCGACGATCGGCCTGCCGGGTGGGCGGCAATATGCGTTGGCGCCGACGATGAAGTCGCTGATGCCGCTGTTCGATCAGGGCAAGCTCGCGGTGGCGCTCAACGTCGGCACATTGGTGCAACCGACCACGAAAACGCAATATCAGCAGAATGCAGTCAAGCTGCCGCCCAAGCTGTTCAGCCACAATGACCAGCAGAGCTATTTCCAGGCCTCCAATCCCGAAGGCGCGACGTCGGGCTGGGGCGGGCGCATCGGTGACCTGTTCCAGAGCGGCAACGGCGCATCGACGCTGACGTGCATCAACGCCAGCGGCAACGCGGTCTACCTCACCGGCAAGTCGGCGGTGCAATATGCGATCGGCACCGGCGGCCCGATCCCGCTGATCAACAATGCATCGGCGCTCTTCGGATCGACTACCGCAGCCACGACGCTGCGCAGCCTGATGACCGGCAGCAACCCGCACCTGTTCGCCAGCGAACACGCCCGCGTCAGCAAACGCTCGCTCGACACCTATGCGCAGGTCAGCGGTGCGCTGGCCGGCGCTCCGGCATCCGGGTTCGGGCTGTTCCCGACGGGCAACAGCCTTGCCGACCAGCTCAAGATGGTCGCGCGGTTGATCTCCGTCTCATCCGAACTCGGCGCGAAGCGGCAGGTGTTCTTCGTTTCGATCGGCGGGTTCGACCTGCACGACAACCTCGTGGCGCAGCACCCCGCACTGATCGGTCGCGTCGCCGACGCGATGCGCGCCTTTTACGATACGACGGTGGCGCTCGGCGTCGCGGACAAGGTGACGAGCTTCACCGCCTCCGATTTCGGACGGACGCTGCAGTCGAACGACGACGGATCCGATCACGGCTGGGGCAGTCACCATTTCGTGATGGGGGGAGCGGTGAAAGGCCGCCGCTTCTACGGCACGCCGCCCGCGATCGGGAACGGGACACCCGACGATGTCGGACAGGGCCGGTTGCTGCCGACCACGTCGGTCGATCAATATGCGGCGACGTTGGCCAGCTGGTTCGGCGTCGGCAACAACGATCTCACGACCGTGCTGCCGAACATGGGCAATTACAATCCGTCGAGCTGGAATCTGGGCTTCGTGTGAACCACCGGTTCTTCGTAGAGCCATCTGACAAAGATGAACACCAAACGCGGCACCACCTCCCCCGTCAGGGGGAGGTGGTGCCGCAAAGCGGTGGCAGAAGGGGAGCTAAGCGGCGCATTATGACGCGCGACACCGCCCCCCCGACGCTCACCCCATCAACACAGCGCGATATGCTTCGAAGCAGCGCTCGCCACACCGCAACCGGATCAGCGCACCCTCGGCCATCGCCGTCGCCCGCCGCGGGTCCTCGCTCACCGCCGGACGAATCGCCTCGCGGTTCCAGTCCTCGCTATGCTTGATGTCCAGCACCGCATGCAGATCGAAATAACGGCGCTCCTTGTCCTTGAAGCCTAGCCGCCGCAGCCCCTTGGCGGTTGCTGCGGATCGATCCGGCGCCGTCAGTTCGATCACCCCCAGCGCACCCACCGAATGCCACGCATAACGGCGGCTGGTCGCCATAGCGGTCATCGCGTTGGCAAGGCACAGGCTCTGCCACAAAGTGTTTTCGATCACCGGGTTCACCGCCAGCGTCTCGACGAGCGCATCGAGCATCGGCCCGTGCATGCCCTTGGCATTGCCGCGGCCCATTTCATCCCAATAATTGCGCGCCAGCTCCAGCTTGGGCAGCGTCGGCAACTTGACCTGCGTCATCGCGACGAGGTCGTCGAATCCTGCCTCGCCGGCGGCTTCCTGTTCGAAGAACCAGCGGATCTGGTCGAGGTTCGCTTCTTCGGCCAGCCACGGGAACAGCGGATCGTGCTGTCCGGGCCCGCTCTGCTTCAGTTCCTCGAACCAGGCGATGAAGCCTTCGACGTCGGTCGGTGCAGCGGCAGCCTCGGCGGCGACCTCGTCACGCAATTCCTCGAGAAAACCGCCTTCGAGGCGCTGCATGCGGACATCGCGATCGAGCACGCGCTGCCAGTCTTCGATCGGGAATGCCGGCTCCAGCCGTTCCCGGTTCCAGTGCGCCAGACCACGCTGGAAGCTGTCGGTCAGAAATTGGGACGCGCGAATGTCGGCGTCTGCGATACGGGTAGCCATCGAAACTCTCTCCTGGTGGCTGGCTAACCGCTTGGTCTGCTTATCGTTCCTTGGCTTCCCGAGTCGCTTGATGTGGATCATGACGATACCGGCAGGCGCCCCGCTCGCCCTTTCTAATCGCCCGTCGCACGCGTATAGCATCGCGATCATGACGGCCGCGACGCCCCTGCTTCCCCCCGCCGACTGGCGCGATTTCCTGGCGCTGACCAAGCCGCGGGTGATGACGCTCGTCGTCTTCACCGGCTTGTGCGGGATGCTGGCGGCTCCCGTCGGCATCCACCCGGTGATCGGCTTCACCGCGATCCTGTGCATCGCGCTGGGCGCAGGTGCGGCGGGTGCGCTCAACCAATGGTATGAAGCCGATATCGACGCCAAGATGCGCCGTACGCAAAAGCGTCCTCTGCCCGATGGCCGGATGGACCGGCAGGCTGCGCTGCACTTCGGTGTCGGCCTTGCCGCCTTTTCGGTCATCCTGATGTTCGTCGCAGTGAACTTTGCCGCAGCCGCGATCCTGACCGTCTCGATCCTGTTCTACGTGCTGATCTACACCGTCTGGCTCAAGCGTCGTACGCCGCAGAACATCGTCATCGGCGGCGCGGCAGGCGCATTCCCCCCGCTGATCGGCTGGGCTGCGGCGACGGGCCATGTCGCGCTGCTGCCGGTGCTGTTGTTCAGCCTCGTCTTCCTGTGGACGCCGCCGCATTTCTGGGCGCTCGCGCTGTTCATGAACAGCGACTATACCAACGCCGGCGTGCCGATGCTGCCCGTCGTCGCGGGTGAACGCGTGACGCGGCGACAGATCGGCCTCTACACCATCCCGATGGCGCTGGTCGCGATCGCACCTTGGGCGCTCGGCCTGACCGGCGCGATCTACGGCGTTGTCGCCGTCGCCATGACGCTCGCCTTCGCCGGTCTCGCCGCGATCGTCGCGACGCGGAAGACGGGCACCGATGACACGATGAAGCCGGAGAAGCGCTTGTTCAGCTATTCGATCCTCTATCTGTTCGTGATGTTCGGCGCGCTCGTCGTCGATCGCTGGGTGTTCGCATGACCCCGGACGAACAGGACCTGATCCGCAGCCGCCAGAAATCGCGCGCGCAGGTGATGGCGTGGCTGCTCGGCGCGTTCGTCATCCTGATCTTCGCCGTCGCGATTGTGAAGATCCGCGAAGGGATGATGTGACGACCGCCGCCGCCCCCTCCTCCACCAAACGCCAGCTGCGCACCGCGATGTTCGCGGTGATCGGCATCTGCTTCATGACCGGCGTCGCCTGGGCGAGCATCCCGCTATATCGCATGTTCTGTCAGGTCACCGGTCTTAACGGCACGACGCAACGCGGCGAAGAGGCACCGGGCGCGGTCAACAAGCTGATCCGCGTCGATTTCGACAGCAACGTCGCCCCCGGCATGAAGTGGCGCTTCCGCCCCGAAGCCGGATCGGAAACCGTCAGGATCGGCGCGCGCGACATGGCGTTCTTCACTGCGACGAACACCGACACGAAGCCGGTCACCGGCACCGCGACGTTCAACGTCACGCCCAGCTCGGCCGGCAAATATTTCACCAAGATCCAGTGCTTCTGCTTCACCCAGCAAACGCTGAAGCCGGGCGAGACGCAGCGCATGCCGGTCATCTTCTTCGTCGATCCGAAGATCATGGACGACCCGGATGCGAAGGACGTGGAAACGATCACCCTCTCCTACACGTTTTACCCGGTGGATTCTGCCAAAACCACGGGCTAGAGCGTGGGATAAGAGGATAAGAACAGGGAAACGACATGGCTGGCGCCAAGAACCACGATTACCACATCCTGCCCCCCAGCATCTGGCCGCTGTTCGGATCGCTGTCGGCGCTGGTGATGGCGTCCGGCGCGATCATGTGGATGCATGGCGGACACCTCGCCGCCGACAAGGCCAATGGCGGCGGCTGGATTTTCTTCGCCGGCCTCGCGGGCGTATTGTTCACGATGTACAGCTGGTGGGCCGACGTGGTGCGCGAGGCGCATCACGGCGATCATACTCCGGTCGTGCAGCTTCACTTCCGCTACGGCATGATCCTGTTCATCGCCTCAGAAGTCATGTTCTTCGTCGGCTGGTTCTGGGCGTTCTTCGACTTCAGCCTGTTCCCGACCGCGATGAGCATCGTCGACGGCCAAGTCGAACGCGCTGCCGAGGGTGCGGCCGCGATTGCCGCGCAATGGCCGCCCAAGGGGCTGGAGGTCATCAACGCCTTCGAACTGCCGCTGCTCAACACGCTGATCCTGCTCACCAGCGGCACCACCGTCACCTGGGCGCACCACGCGCTGATCCACAACCAGCGCGGCGGCGAGAAGACCGGCCTGTGGGGCCTTCTCGGCGTCGGCAACCGGGACGGCGTGCTCAAGGGGCTGTGGCTGACGGTGGCGCTCGGCGTGCTGTTCAGCAGCATTCAGGCGTATGAATACGCTCACGCGCCCTTCCCCTTCAAGGGGATCAACTATGGGGCCGCCTTCTTCATGGCGACCGGCTTCCACGGTTTCCACGTCCTGATCGGCACCATCTTCCTCGCCGTCTGCCTGATCCGCGCGTACAAGGGCGACTTCACCCCGCGCCAGCATTTCGGCTTCGAAGCCGCCGCCTGGTATTGGCATTTCGTCGACGTGGTGTGGCTGTTCCTGTTCGTCACCGTCTACGTTTGGGGTGGCTGGGGCGCGCCGGTCCACGGCGGCTGATGACGGAGGCGACCTCACCGGCCATCGTTGAGGTCGCTCTGAAAGGGCTGTGTCCGCGCTGCGCACAGCCCACGTTGTTCGCCGGCTGGATCAAATTCGCCGATCGGTGCCGCGCCTGCGGGCTCGATTACACGCAGTTCAACGTCGGCGATGGACCGGCGGCGTTCCTCACCCTGATCCTCGGCACCATCGTCGTCGCCGGCGCAATCATCCTCGAACTGACGCTCAGTCCGCCATTGTGGCTGCACATGCTGATCTGGATTCCGGTGACGCTGGCCGGAGTCGTCTGGTCGCTCCGCATCGCCAAGGGCGCGCTGATGTCCGCCGAATATCGTAACGCCGCGCGCGAAGGGCGGATCGACCCTAATTCATGAAGCGTATTCCCGTCGTCTCAACCATCGTCGTCGTCATCGCGGTGGCGGCGATGATCGCCCTCGGCCTCTGGCAGTTGCTCGATCGCGCCCCGAAGAAGGACGCGTATATCGCGCAGCTCGCGGCCAACCCCGCCAAGCCGCCGATCGCCTTCCCCGATCTGCCTGACGAGACGCTGCTGTTCCGGCGCGCGTCCGGCCTATGTGTCGAACCCGTCGCGCAACGCCTCGCTGGCGCCGGTGCTGCGGGCTTCCGCCTCATCGTCGAATGCCGCACCGGGGCAGAGGGTCCGGGGATGATCGTCCAGCTCGGGACCACCCCCGATCCGAAGTTTGCCGGTCGCTGGACCGGCGGCCCAGTCTCGGGCTTCATCAGTCACGCCCCTGATTCGCGCTCGCTGATCGGCTCGCTGTTCGATCGCACCCCGCAACGCCTGATGCTGGTCGCCGATACGCCTGCGCTGGGCCTGGGCGCGAACGGCAAGCCGGACCTGTCGTCCGTCCCGAACAATCACCTGTCCTACGCGGTGCAATGGTTCTTCTTCGCCGCCATCGCCGCAGTGATCTACGTTCTGGCGGTACGACGGCGGCGGTAAGCCTCACGACCGGGGGAAGACGGCAGCACCACTCCCGCGTCACCCCGGCGACCCTTTGCCCACCCTCCCGCCACAGCGCATAAGCGCTGTCCTACACGCAGCCGGCAATGTATCTCCCGCGCATGTCCGACCGTCGCAACCGACCCACCCGCGTGTCCTGCGGCACCGGGCAAGGCGGCGTTTTCGACACAGACGTACCGTCAACTTCGGCAACTTCCGAACGTTCGAATCGGCAAATCACCTCTCCGCCGCTCCGTCCGGGCGATAGCCCCACCGTGCCTCGCCCCAAGAATCCCGCCGTTGCCCCTCACGCCCTCGCCCGCTACCCAGCCGCGATGCGCTATGTCAGCACCCGCGGGGCCGCGCCCGCCCTCGATTTCCGTGACGTCACCCTCGCCGGGCTGGCGTCGGACGGCGGCCTCTACCTGCCGGAGGCATGGCCCAGCCTGACCCGCGATCAGATCGCTGGCCTCGCCAACCTGTCCTATGTCGACACCGCCGTCGCGGTGATGACACCCTTCGTCGGCGACGCGCTGACCGCGGCAGAGCTGAAGGACCTGTGCACGCAGGCCTATGGCCGTTTCAGTCACGCCGCGGTGACGCCGCTGGTCCAGCTCGACCATGACCAGTGGCTGCTCGAACTGTTCCACGGCCCGACGCTGGCGTTCAAGGACGTCGCGCTCCAGCTGCTCGGCCTGTTGTTCGAGACATTCCTGACCGGCACGGACAAGCACCTCACCATCGTCGGCGCGACCAGCGGCGACACCGGCTCCGCCGCGATCGACGCGATCGCCGGTCGGCAGGGCGTCGATATCTTCATGCTCCACCCCGCCGGCCGCGTGTCGGACGTGCAGCGCCGCCAGATGACGACGGTGCTCGCCCCCAACGTCCACAACATCGCGATCGACGGCGATTTCGACACCGCGCAGGCGCTGGTGAAGCGGATGTTCAACGATCCCGGCTTCTCGGGCACGTTCGCGCTCTCGGCGGTCAATTCGATCAACTGGGCGCGGTTGATGGCGCAGGTGGTCTATTACTTCTACGCCGCGGTTCGCCTCGGCGCGCCCGATCGCGTCGTCGCCTTTTCGGTGCCGACGGGCAATTTCGGTGACGTGTTCGCCGGTTACGTGGCCGCGAAGATGGGCCTCCCCATCTCGAAGCTGATCGTCGCGACCAACGTCAACGACATCTTGCACCGCGCGATCTCGGCGGGTGATTACAGCAAGGGCGTAGTCCAGCAGACGCCGACCCCGTCGATGGACATCCAGGTCAGCTCCAATTTCGAGCGCCTGCTGTTCGACCTCGGCGCGCGCGACGGCGCGGCGCTGTCGGCGCAGATGCAGGGCTTCGAATCGTCGGGCGCGATGCGCCTCACCGACGAACAGCACACCGGCGCGGACCTGTTCGCCAGCGACCGCGTCGATCTGGACGACATGACACTGGCGATGCGCTGGGCGCACGAGCATGCCGGTCAGGTCATCGACCCGCACACCGCGATCGCGCTCGCCGCCGCCCGCCGCCACCCGAGCGACGTGCCCGTGGTAACGCTCGCCACCGCGCACCCCGCCAAGTTCCGCGACGCCGTCGAGCGCGCCACCGGCCAGCGTCCCGAACTGCCCGGCCGGATCGGCGACCTGTTCGACCGCGAGGAGCGCTTCGCCGAGCTGCCCGGCACGTTCGAGGCGGTGACCGGCTACATCGCCGAACGCGCGGTGCCGAAGGGTTGAATGCGGTGAAGCTCGACACGCTGATCGGCGAACCCTGGGCGGATTACGGCCTGATCGATTCGGGGCATGGCAAGAAGCTCGAACGCTATGGCCGCTTCCGCTTCGTCCGCCCCGAACCACAGGCGATGTGGGCGCCCGCGACCGAAAACTGGAAGGCGCATGGCGAATTCGTCCCCGCCAGCGATGAAGACGGCGGCGGCCGCTGGGTCTTTGCCGAACCGGTGCCGCGCGAAGGCTGGCCGCTGAAGTGGAACGAGGTTCGCTTTACCGCGCAGACGACGCCGTTCCGCCACCTCGGCTTTTTCCCCGACATGGCGCCGGTGTGGAGCTGGATGCGTGAGCAGGTCGCCGACAAGCCGGGCGCGGAGTGCATGAATCTGTTCGGCTATACCGGCGTCGGCACGCTGGCGATGGCCAGCGCCGGCGCGAAAATGGTGCACGTCGACGCATCGAAGAAGTCGATCGAGGCGGCGAAGGCCAATGCCGCGCTGTCGGGCATGCAGGACGCGCCGGTACGCTGGATCATCGACGACGCCGCCAAGTTCATCGCGCGCGAGGTGCGTCGCAATCGCCGCTACGACGGTATCCTGCTCGACCCGCCGAAATATGGCCGCGGGCCGGAGGGCGAGATCTGGCGGCTGGAGGAGGATCTGCCGCGCCTGCTCGCCGACTGCCGCAAGTTGATCGATGCGGACAGCCGCTTCCTGTTCCTGACGGTGTACGCGGTGCGCATGTCCGCGCTGGCGATCGGGGAGTTGCTGACCCAGCTGTTCGCCGACCTGCCCGGCACGGTCGAGGCGGGGGAACTGGGCGTGCGTGAAGAAGCACGCGGCCTTGCCCTGCCGACGGCGATCTGGGCACGCTGGAGCCGCTAAAGGCCTGCCGCCCGATCGTCGATCGGCCGCCATGCAATGTTACAAAGCGTCGAAGCTTTTGGCATCGCTCACTATTCGTCGCGCATCCGCCACTCGCTGCAGCGCAGCAAGAATTCGTTACGGAACGCTCGTCGTACGGAAGAATTTTGATGTGCATATGCTGTTGCCCACGAAGGAGGCACAACGATGCAGACGAACGACGACAACACCAATAACCGTACCGACGATCAGCCGCTGAATCCGTTGTGGGGCAGGCTTGCCCTGTTGATGTTCGGCCTGACCGTCCTCGCATTTCTTACCGCGATCGATCGCCCTGAATGGTTTCATTTAAAACCGGCAACCGGTACGGCCGCAGCGATGGTCTATGCTTCGGATCATCAATCCTGAATTTGACCCTAATCCATCCGGGCCCGCATCGCAGCGGCAGCGATCCAAGGTGCGCCGGCCACCAGTAACAGGCTGACCGCGCCCAGCAGCTTGAGGGCTCCTTCCCCCGCAGTGGCATCGAGCGATCCCGCGCCGAAGACGAGCAGCGGGATCGCCAGCGGCAACATGACCAGTCCGGCTACCGCCCCGCCGCCGCGTAATCCCGCGATCAGTGCGGATGTCGCCACGGCAAGTGCCGCGAGTCCGGGCGTGCCGATGGCGAGGCCCAGTTCGATACGCCAGACGGTCGCCGCCGATAGGTCGAACAATCCCGCCGCGACGATCGCGGCCGCCATCAACGGCGGCGCGAATCCGATCCAGTGCGCGGTCGTTTTGGCGAGGCCGATCAGCGCCAGCGGCACGCCTCGCACCGCCAATTGATCGATCACCCCCGCCTCGACATCCGGGCCCACCAGTCGCTCGACCGGCAGCAGCGCCGCGAGCAAAGCCGCCGTCCAGATCACACCGCCGCCGATCCGCGCCAGCAAGGCGGCATCCGGCCCGACCGCGAACGGGAACAGGCACGCGACCAGCAGGAAGAAAGCGACCGGCCAGCCTGCCCCGCCGCCCATCCACGCGCGTCGCAGATCGCGCCCGACGAGGCTGACGAACATCATCAGCCGAGCCTCACCGGCACCGCGCCGGGCAGGTCGACCGGCTGGTGCGTCGCGATGACGACGATACCGCCGGTGGCCCGATGCACCGCCACGGCCGATTCCAGCAGCGCGATCCCGGCACTATCGAGCCCGTTGCCAGGTTCGTCGAGCAGCCAGATCGCCGCCCGCGTGCCGATAACGCGGGCCAGCCCCGCCCGCCGCCGCTGTCCGGTAGACAGGACCCGCACCGGCACCTCGCCCAGTCCGGCCAGCCCTGTCGCGGCGAGAGCCGCCGCGGCGCGATCGTCGATCCAGAAGGCGAGTGCGCGCATCAACGATACTTCCGGATCGAGCGCATGCGCCTCGGCCAGCAGCGCCACGTCGCCATTCCGGTTCACCGTCCCCGCCGCCGGCCGGAGCAGTCCCGCCGCGATCCGCAGCAGGCTGGATTTACCGACTCCATTGGGTCCGGTCACCAGTGCCGCGTCGCCCGGCCCGAGCGACAGACCCAGCCCCTCGAACAACATGCGCCCGCCGCGCGCGCAGGCGACATCGGCGAGGGCCAGTGCGCTCAATCCGCCACAGCGTCTTCCAGCGCGTGCATGTCGTCGTCGGACAGGCCGAAATGATGGCCGATTTCGTGAATGGTCACGTGACGGACCAGATCGTCCAGCCGCACCCCGGTTTCGGCCCACTCGGCGAGGATCGCCTGTCTATACAGATGAATGCGATCGGGCATCGTGCCGGAATCCATCGACGATTTCTCGCCCAACGGCCGCCCGTGATACAGGCCGGTCAGGTCGAGAGGGTGCTCCAGACCCAATGCAGCGAGCGTCTCCGCATCTGCTTCTTCCTCCACCAGCAACAGCACGTCGCCCAGATGCGTGGCGAACGTCGACGGCAGTCGCGCGATCGTGTCGCGGGCGATTCCCTCGATCGCCTCGGCGTCCGGCGCCGGTCCATAAGCATCTTGCCCGTTCATCGCCGCCGCCATACCCCGTCTGCTTGCCCTCCAGCAAGGAACACGCACGCATGATCGAGCCCCTCAGCGAAGCCGAACGCGCCGACGCGCTCGATGGTCTGCCCGAATGGGATTATGACGAGGCGCGCGATGCGATCACCCGCAGTCTCGTGTTCGCCGATTTCGTCGAGGCATTCGGCTTCATGACGCAGGTCGCGCTGATGGCGGAAAAGGCCAATCACCATCCCGAATGGCGCAACGTCTACAACCGCGTCGAAATCCTGCTGACTACCCACGATGCCGGCGGACTGTCGGGCCGCGATATCGAGATGGCGGAGGCGATCGACGCGATAGTCGACGAATAGGTCAGCGCATCGACCGCCGCATCCGCTTGCGCAACACGCCCGGCATCCAGCGCGCTGCGAAGCGGAGGCGATCGGCGGTCTTGCCGACATAGGTGTGGACGGTGTCGCCGTGCACCGCTTTCCACGCCGCCTCTGCCACCGTATCGACGGGGGTCAGTTCGAGGCCGGCACCGGTCACCGCCTCGCGGATCGAACGGTTGGTGCCGCCGGCGACGCCGTCGAGCAACGGCGTTTCGATGAAGCTGGGCAGCAGGCAGCGGACCTTGATCCCCTCGCGATACCATTCGCCGTCCAGCGCCTCGCTGAGGCCGCGTACCGCGAATTTCGTCGCGGAATAGGTTGCGAGACCGGAAGACCCGTAGATGCCGGACGCCGACGAGGTGTTGAGCAACACCGATCCCGGGGTCCGCGCCAGATAGGCGTGGCCGATCCGCGCACCGTTCAGCACGCCCGTCAGGTTGATCGCCACCGTCCGGTCGATCGCGTCGAAATCCGCCTCCGCCAGCGGCCCGCCGGTGCCGATCCCGGCATTGTTGAACAAAACGTCGAGCCGGTCGCCGCTGGCCTGCACGAAGGCATTCAGGCTGGCGGTCCACGCATCGCGGTCGCGCACGTCCATGGCATAGGTCTCGACCATCCCGCGAGGCAGCATCGCGGCGGTTTCGGCGAGGCCGGCGGTGTTGACGTCGGCGATCCCGACCCGCCATCCCCGCTCGGCGAACAGTCGCGCGACCGCACGGCCGATGCCCGATCCGCCACCCGTGATGAAGATCGCCTTCACATCGCTCATGCCGTTCCCTCTCCGGTCGGTCCATTCGTTGGACTTTGATCCGGGCATCCCGCATCGTCGCGTCCGATGCCAGCAGAATCGCTCCGTTTTGACGCCGTCACCAAGGCTTATGGCGATACGCTGGCGATAGACCAGGTCGACCTGAGCATCGCGCGGGGCAGCTTCGTCGCGCTGGTCGGTGCGTCGGGGTCGGGCAAATCGACGCTGCTCAAAACGATCAATCGCCTGATCGAACCCACGTCGGGCCGCGTGCTGCTGGACGGCGCGGATGTCGCGTGCGGCCCCGCCCCGGCGCTGCGGCGGCGCATCGGCTATGTCTTCCAGAGCATCGGCCTGTTCCCGCACATGACCGTCGCCGAGAATATCGGCATCGGCCCACGCATCGCCGGCGAACCGCCCGCCGACGTGGTCGCGCTGCTCGAACTGGTCGACCTGCCCCGCGACCTCGCCGGTCGCATGCCGGATGCGCTGTCGGGCGGACAGCGGCAGCGTGTCGCCATCGCGCGGGCGCTGGCACCGGGGGCGAAACTGCTGCTGCTCGACGAAGCGTTCGGTGCGCTCGATCCAGTGACGCGCGACGCCTTGGGTGGCGAGATACGCGCGCTGCACGATCGGCTGGGGCTGACCACGATCCTCGTCACGCACGACATGGCGGAGGCGTTGCTGCTCGCCGATCGGGTGCTGGTGATGCAGGCGGGGCGGATCGTCGCGGATGCCACCCCTGCCGCATTGCTGAACGGCGGCGGCGGGGACGCCGCACAGGCGCTGGTCGCGGTGCCCCGTCATCAGGCAGAGCGACTGCGGGCCCTGTCGGCATGAGCGCCTTTCTCGACGCGCTCGGCCGGGTGCCGCCGTTACTGGCGCAGCATGTCCTGCTGTCGGCGGCGGCGCTGGTGCTCGGGATCGTGATCAGCCTTCCGCTCGCCATCCTTGCAACACGCCGGCCGCGCGCGGGCAACGTCATCCTCGGGTGCGCCAGTCTGGTGCAGACGGTGCCCAGCCTTGCGCTGCTCGCGCTCTTCTATCCGTTGCTGTTGTGGCTGTCGGCGCTGGTCGGCGGCGGCATACCGGCGCTCGGCTTCCTGCCGTCACTCATAGCACTGACGCTGTATGCGCTGCTGCCGATCATCCGCAATGGCGTCGCGGGGCTGACCGGGATCGATCCGGCGGTGCGACAGGCGGCACAGGCGGTCGGGATGACGTCGGCCCAGACATTGCGGCTGGTCGAGGCGCCGCTGGTCGCACCCGTGCTGATCGCCGGCATCCGCACCGCGGCGGTGTGGACGATCGGCGCGGCGACGCTGTCGACCACGGTCGGGCAGCCGAGCCTTGGCGACATGATTTTCGCCGGGTTGCAGACGCAGAACTGGGCGCTGGTGCTGGCGGGCTGCTTTGCCGCGGCAGGACTGGCATTGGCCGCCGATGCGCTGATCGGGCTGATCGAGCGCGGCATCGCGCGGCGGCGCCGGCCACTGTGGATCGGCGCAAGCGTCGCGCTGATCGTCGGGCTGCTGCTCGCCACCGCACCGCTGTGGCAGCGCGCGGACGGCACGGTCGTAACCATCGGCGCCAAGAACTTCTCCGAGCAATATATCCTCGCACGGCTGATCGGCGACCGGCTGGAGCGCGCCGGCTATACCGTCCGCTATCGCGACGGGCTGGGGTCGGCGGTGATCTACGGCGCGCTGAGCGGCGGCGACGTCGACGTCTATGTCGAATATGCGGGCACCCTCTGGACCGGGCCGATGCGACGGACCGACGTGCCCGATCCGAAGGCGATGGTCGCCGGGATCGGGCGTTGGGCGCAGGCTACCAGCGGCGTGCGGTCGATCGGATCGCTGGGGTTCGAGAATGCCTATGCCTTTGCGATGCGCGGCGACGATGCGAAGCGGCGGGGGATCGAGAGCCTGGCCGATCTGGTCGATGCGGCGCCGGGGCTGACGCTGGGCAGCGACCTTGAATTCCTCGAACGGCCGGAATGGACGGCGGTACGCAAGGCCTATCCATTGCGGTTCAAGGCGACGACGCCCTATGCGCCGACCTTCATGTACCGTGCGCTGGCGAGTGGCGGGGCGGACGTGATCTCCGCTTTCTCTTCCGACGGACGGATCGCGGCGGACCGGCTGACGGTATTGAGCGATCCGCGGCATGCGATACCCAGCTACAATGCGCTGCTGATGGTCGCACCGGCGCGGGCGAAAGACGCGAAGTTCGTTGCGGCGCTGACCCCGCTGGTCGGGCGCATTCCGGTGAGTGCAATGCGCGAGGCGAATTATCAGGTCGATCGCGACGCGGACAAGCGGACGCCGGAACAGGCGGCGGACTGGCTGGCAACGCGGATCGGGCTTTAGAAGATGTGATTCACGCGGAGACGCGGAGAAGAAGAGGGATGCCGCCGCGGCGCAGCCGCTTTCATCACTCGGTCAGAAGGCCTGCGGTGCAGCACGCGGCCCCCGCAGACCTTCTTCTTTCTTCTCCGCGCCTCCGCGCGAACCAACCTTCTTTCCGTCCCTAGAAGAACAGCTTGCGCAGGCTCAACCGGATCGTGCGACCCAGAGGATCGCGATAGTCCGGCTGGTAGGTGATCGGCGTCAGGCCGGCGGCGTCGCGGACCTGCTGGCGGCTGTTGAAGATGTTATCAACCGACAAGGTGACACGCGCACCACGGACCCAGGGATGGGCCTTCACCAGTTCCAGTTGCTGGCCGAGGTCCGCGAACAGGCGCAGGTCGGCGGTCGCCAGCCCTTCGAAGCGCAAGGGCGTCGGGTTGGCCGCGGTGCCGCCGTTGACGCTGGCGCCCGTAGCGTAGTTCGCCGACAGGCGCACGCCGATGCCGTTGTTGGAATAGCCCGCCTGCCCTTCGAATTCATGGCGCGGTTGGCCGTCGCTGGTCGAGGAGCCGATGATGTCGCCGTTGAACGCGTCGAGCACCGGTCCCCCCTCCGCCAGCGTCAACCGGTTGGTCAGGTTCAACGTGTGGTAGAAGGCGAACTGGATGCGGCCGCCACCCTGGCCGCCGCGCCCGCCGCCGCCACCGAAACCACGGCCACCGCCGCCGCCGCCGCCGAAGCCCCCGCGCGCACGTCCACCGCCCTCGCCGCCGCCGTTGGCCTGCGCGCCATCGCCGGCCGGGCGGTCACCAGCATTGGGCCGATCGCCCTGCGGCGGTGCATCGGTGCCGGCCGCATTGGGAGCAGCGCCCGGTGCGCCGCCGCCTCGCTGCCCCGGTCCGCCCTCACCGGGACGTCCATTGGCACCGGGAAAACGTAGTCCGGCGAACGGGTTCGGTCCGGTGCCGGCGCGGAACGCCTCGATCTGCTTCTGGATCTTGGACTTGATCGGCTTGGAGAAGTTGATCCCCCAGCGGATGTTCTCGGTCTCCGATCGCGCGAAATTGACCGATCGCCGGTCGACACGGGTCAGGTTGCCGTCCGCGTCGCGGATAAAGCGACCGGGCAGCGCGGCCTCGAACACCGACGTCGCCGACGACAACCCCTGGATCGGATTGCGCACATCCTGCTTGGTGTAATTGGCGGTGAGCGTCAGATCCTTGGCGCTCCACGGTTTCAGGTTGAGTGCGAGGCGGGTGACGCGCCGGTCGCTCGATCGCAGGTCGGGGTTGCCGCCGGTCACCGTCGTCACCGTCACCGTCTGGCCCTGCACGAAGTCGAACACGCGCACGTTCGGCGTGACGACGACCGGATTGCCGAGTTGCGCGGCGCTGGGGGCGATCTCCTGCTGGTTGATCGACCCGATCACCCGCACGCCTTCGATCGGGCCCCAGTTAAGGCCATAGCCATAGGAGGTCAGCGTGCCGTAATCCGACAGCCGGTTGACCGCGGCATTCCCGTTCAGCGACAGATTGCCAAGCCAGCCGAGCACCGCACGGCTGCGGCTGGCGATCGGGAGGTCGACGTTGATGCGGCCGTTGGCGCTGTCGCGCGACACGTCGCCGGTGGTGGCGAGGCCGCCGCGCACCGAGCGGCTGGTGAAATCGCTGGTGTCGGCACCGACGCGGATCGCGGTCGACACGTCGCCGGCGGGCAGCGAGAACAGTGGACCGTTGGCGAGGGCCTGCACCTCGCCGCTGTTCGAAATCGACCGGGCGCGGTTCGGCACGCCATCGCCGTTGCGTTCGGTATACGTGTTGCTCTCCGCCCGGTCGAAACCGCCGGTGACGGTCCACAGCCAGCGCGGGCTGAGCCGCCCGTTGAGGCTGGTGCCGACGTGGCCGGTGACGTTGTTGTTGCGCTGTTCGAGCGGATCGCGGCTGATCGGAATGCCCGCCGCGTCGAGCGGCAGGCCGAAGCGGCCGACCGACTGCGTCGCGTTGAGTTCGCCGTTGATCGAGGCGGAGACGTCGCCGATCGGTTGCGCGAAGGTGGCGTTGGTGCCGAAGTTGCGGCTGAACGGCTGCAGCGTGCGGAACGGCCGCTGGTCGAAGCTGCTGGTGCCGCCTTCGGTCGTCGCCAACGCGATGTCACGCTCCGATTCGGTCAGCGCCGAACTTTGCCGATAGGTGCTGTGCAGGTTGAAGCGCGATCCGCTGCGGATGGTGAGCAGGTCGAGTTCGCCCTGCGGGCTGTTCTTGCCGCCCTCCGTCGGGATGACATCGGCGAGCTCGACCGTGGTCGAGCGGAAGCGGCGTCGCAGGACGAAGTTCACGACCTTCTGATCGGCGGTATAGCCGTATTTCAGCGCGACCTCTTCGGGCAGGATGTCGACGCGCAGGATCGCCTCGGTCGGGATATCGCGGATTTCCTGGAAGCCGGAGATACGCTTGCCGTCGAGCAGCACCACCGGCGGCCCCCCCGCACCGCTGCGCGTCTGGGGCGCCAGTTCGGTGAGCAGGTCGGAGACGCTGCTGACGCCGTAGCTCCGGATGTCGGCGGGGCTGAGGATCTGTTCGGCGGGAATGTCGCCCACCACCGAACCGGGCGGTCGCCGACCGGTGACGACGATCTCGTTCTCCTCGCCCTCCTCGGCATCGGATTGCGCCGCGGTCGTCTGCGGCACGGAGGGCGACTGTGCGGCGGCGGCGGCAGGCACGGTCGGGTCGGCGGCGACGGCGGCCGGCTGGTCCTGCGGGGCCGTGCCCGTCGCGGGCGCGGCAGTGGGAGCGGTCGTCGTCTGCGCCGGGACGGGGGCCGAAACCGGGCCAGGCGCGGGCACCTGCTGTGCCGCCGCCATCGCCGGCCAGCTCGCCGCCATCATCATCACCGCCGCCAAACGCATAACTGCCCCTTTATTCGTATCCTGACGGGGCCTCTAAACGGCAATTGTCGCACAATTGTGCCGGAGCGTCGCTGTTCGCCGCTAACGCCCGATCGCGACAGTTACCGCTTCGACACGGCGGAGCATGTCCATGAATTGCGCCACCTCGATCGGATCGAACGCGGCGAAGATGCGGTCTTCGAGATCGAGCGCCTTGGGCGAGACGGCGGCGTACAGGTCGCGGCCGGCGTCGGTCAGTTCGAGCAAGTGCGAGCGGCGATCCTCGGGATTCGCCTGCCGCACGAGCAGGCCACGATCGACCAGCGCAATGGCGGCACGCGATACCGTCACCTTGTCCATCAGCGTCCTGGCACCGATCGCCTGCTGGGTGATGCCGCCGGTTTCGGCGATTACCGCGATCAGCCGCCATTCCGGAATGGTCAGGCCGAACAGCGACTCATATGCTCGCGCGATCGAATCGCTGACGAGGTTCGACGTGATCGACAGGCGATACGGGATGAAATCATCCAGGACGAGGCGCTTGGCAGCCATGATGGCTTCGTATCAGTTGACACCAGTTTGGCAATGACGCACACGATTGGTAACGAATGATACCAATCGGAGCAGCGACGATGGAACATATGGACGTCAACCCGATGGGCCTCGACGGGTTCGAATTCTGCGAATTCACCTCGCCCGATCCCGACGCGCTCGCCGCGCAGTTCGAGGCACTGGGCTTCGTTGTCGCCGCGACCCATCCGACGAAAGCGCTGACCCGCTACAAACAGGGCAGGATCAACCTGTTGCTCAACCGCGAGGAGAGCGGCCATGCTGCCGATTTCCGCGCGGCGCACGGCCCGTCGGCCAGCGCGATGGCGTTCCGCGTGCAGGATGCGCAGGCAGCCTATGATGCGGCGATCGAACGCGGCGCGAAGCCGGCACCGGCAGGGGCCGCGCTGGACGGGATTCCGGCGCTGGAGGGGATCGGCGGTTCGCTGCTGTATCTGGTCGATCGCCATGGTGCGGCTGGCAGCGTGTACGACGATTGGAAGCAGACCCCCGGCGCCGCCGAGGCGGAGGCCGCCAACAACGTCGGACTCGACCTGCTCGACCACCTCACCCACAACGTACGTCGTGGCCAGATGCGGACATGGTCGACCTTCTACGGCCAGATATTCGGCTTCGAAGAACAGAAGTATTTCGACATCAAGGGCAAGGCGACCGGCCTTTTCAGCCAGGCGATGATCGCGCCGGACCGTGCGATCCGCATCCCGCTGAACGAGAGCCAGGACGACAAAAGCCAGATCGAGGAATTCATCCGCGATTATAATGGTGAAGGCATCCAGCACCTCGCGCTGACCACCGACGACATCTACACCACCGTCGAGAAGCTGCGCTCGCGTGGCGTCAAGTTGCAGGACACGATCGAGACCTATTACGAACTGGTCGACAAGCGCGTGCCGAACCACGGCGAGAACCTGGAACGCCTGCGCGCCAACCGCATCCTGATCGACGGCAACGTCGGCGAGGAAGGGCTGCTGTTGCAGATCTTTACCGAGACGATGGTCGGTCCGATCTTCTTTGAGATCATCCAGCGCAAGGGCAATGAGGGCTTCGGCAACGGCAATTTCCAGGCGCTGTATGAAAGCATTGAACTCGACCAAATCCGTCGCGGCGTGATCACCGTCGACGCCTAAATTCCTCCGTCATCCCGGACTTGTTCCGGGATCCACTCCGCGGCAACGTGAGAAGCAAGAGGCTCAAAGGCCTTCCGCTGCGGATGGGTGGACCTCGGAACAAGTCCGGGGGGTGACGGCGAGTTTGCGGCAAGGGGTGGTGGAGCAGGAGAGGACGCCAGAACAATGACAACCCACCACCCCGACAGCGACTACATCCCCGGCTTCGGCAACCACGTTTCGACCGAGGCCGTCCCCGGCGCGCTCCCGATCGGCCGCAATTCGCCGCAGCGCCCTGCCTTCGGCCTCTACGCCGAACAACTCAGCGGCACCGCCTTCACCGCGCCGCGCCATGAGAACCGCCGCTCGTGGCTCTACCGGATGCGCCCGACCGCCGAGCATCCACCCTACGTCCGCTACGAGGGCGCAAAGCGCTTCGCCCCCGGCACCACCGACGCGCCGCTAGCCCCCAATCGCCTCCGCTGGGATCCGATAGCCGACGCCGCGTCCGGCACCGACCTGATCGACGGCATGACGACGATGCTCGCCAACCGCGATCCCGCCGATCTGGAGGGCGTCGCGCTCCACGTCTACGCCGCCAGCGCGGACATGACGGACCGCGTCTTCACCGACGCGGACGGCGAATTGCTGTTCGTGCCGCAAGCCGGGCGTCTGGAACTGCTCACCGAACTCGGCCGGATCGCGGTCGCACCCGGCCAGATCGCACTGATCCCGCGCGGCGTCCGCTTCCGCGCCCTGCTGCCGGACGGCGCGGCGAAGGGCTATGTCTGCGAGAACCACGGCAGCCTGTTCCGCCTGCCCGATCTCGGCCCGATCGGCGCCAACGGCCTTGCCAACCCGCGCGATTTCGAAACGCCGGTGGCGTGGTTCGAGGATCGCGACGACACGACGCAGGTGATCCAGAAGTTCATGGGGTCGCTGTGGACGACGACGCTCGATCACAGCCCGCTCGACGTCGTCGCCTGGCACGGCAACCTCGCGCCCTGGCGCTACGACCTGTCGCGCTTCAACACGATCAACACGGTCAGCTTCGACCATCCCGATCCGTCGATCTTCACGCTGCTGACCTCGCCCTCCGACGTGCCCGGCCGCGCCAACGCCGATTTCGTGATCTTCCCGCCGCGCTGGATGGTGGCGGAGGGCACGTTCCGCCCGCCGTGGTTCCACCGCAACATCATGTCCGAGGCGATGGGCCTGATCACCGGCGCGTACGATGCCAAGGCGGAGGGGTTCGCCCCCGGCGGCATCTCGCTGCACAATCTGATGGCAGGCCACGGCCCCGACCTCGCCAGTTGGCAGGGCGCATCCGCCGCCGACCTCAAGCCGCACAAGATCGAGGGCACGATGGCCTTCATGCTGGAAAGTTGCTGGCCGTATAAGCCGACGTCATACGCACTGGAGCACAGCCAGCTCGATTACGACGCGGTGTGGGCGGACTTCCCCAAGGCGGTATTGCCATGATCCTGCACGGCTATTGGCGCTCGGGCGCGGCCTATCGCGTCCGCATCGCGCTGGCGCTGAAGGGGCTGGCGTACGAACAGGTCAACCACGACCTGCGCACCGGCGGGCAGGCCGCGCCCGACTATGCCGCGCTCAACCCGCAGCGGCTGGTGCCGGCGCTGGAGGTCAACGGACTGATCATCACCCAGAGCGTCGCGATCCTCGAATGGCTGGACGAGCGTTTCCCCGAGCCAGCGCTGCTGCCTGCCCATGCGGACGGTCGCGCGATCGTGCGGAGCATGGTGCAGACGATCGTCACCGACGTGCATCCCCTGCATAATCTGCGCACGCTGAAGGCGCTGCGGCAGGATTTCGGCGCATCGGAGGATCAGGTAAACGCGTGGATGGCGCGCTGGATGACCGCCGGGTTCGCCGCGCTGGAAACGCTGATCATGCGGCATGGCGGCGACTTCGCTTATGGCACGACGCCCACATTGGCGGATTGCGTCGTCGTGCCGGCGCTGTATTCGGCGGAGCGGTTCGGCGTGGATACAATGCCCTACCCGCATCTCGTCGCCGCGGCGAGACGCGCCGCCGCGCTCGCCGAGGCCGCGCATCCGAGCCGCCAGCCCGACGCGGACGCATGAGCGCCGACGCATGACCGAACGCCTCACCGCGACCCCGGCGGGCGTCGCGCTCGCGCCGCTGGCGGACATCGGCGACGGCAAGGCGCGCAATTTCGTCCTGCAGATGCGCGCCGGTCGGTTCCATGGTTTCGTGGTGCGCCGCGGCGATACGGCGGTCGGCTATGTCGATCGCTGCCCGCACGCGGGCGTGCCGTTGGCGCAGCAGCTCGACGACTATCTGACGCCGTCGGGCGAGATGATCGCGTGCAGCTGGCATGGCGCCTTGTTCACGCTGGACGAGGGATTGTGCGTCGGCGGGCCATGTATCGGCCAGCGTCTGACGCCATGGCCGGTCGTCGTCGCGGACGGGATCGTCACGACCGCCTGACGTGCTACACTGTCTCTCTTTGGACGGGAGGCACGGATGCAGAGCGGCACACGCTGGATGCTTGGAACGGTGTTCGGCAGCGCCGCGCTGACCGCCGCCGGCGGGCTGGGCCTGTCCTTTTATTCCGACCGTATCGCGCGCGAGGCGGAGCGGCTGGTGCCGCAGGACGGCCGCCATATCCAGGTAGAAGGTGCGCGGCTGCATTATGTCGATCAGGGCAGCGGCCCGGCGATCGTGATGATCCATGGGCTGAGCGGCCAGCTGCGCAACTTCAGCTATGCGATGCTGGAGCCGCTCGCCGCCGATCACCGCGTCATTCTGGTCGACCGACCGGGATCGGGCTATTCCACGGCGGACGACGAAGGCGAACCGACGATTCCCGAACAGGCGGCGATCATCGGCCGGTTCATCGATACGCTGGGCCTCGATCGCCCGCTGCTCGTCGGCCATTCGCTCGGCGGAGCGGTGGCGCTGGCCCTGGCGCTCGACCGGCCGGAGCTGGTGCGTGGCCTTGCCCTGATCGCACCGCTGTCGCAGGCGCAGGACGACGTACCGGATGCATTCAGGGGGCTCGCCGCGATCCCGCCGTCGCTGCGCCGGCTGATGGCGCAGACGCTCGGCACACCGATGAGCCGGCTGACCGCCGATCGCGTGCTGCAAGCCGTCTTCGCGCCCGAAACGCCGCCGGCCGATTTCATCACCCGCGGCGGAGGTGCATTGAGCCAGAGGCCCGCCAACATCGCGGCGGCATCGGCCGATCTTCACTCCGGCGGCACCGACGTCGCGGCCATCGCCGCACGCTATCCGACACTGACGGTGCCGACCGCCATCCTGTTCGGCCGCGACGACGCGATCCTCGACCCGGCGTTGCACGGTCATCGCACCGCCGGGCAGATCCCGGACGCGCGGCTCGAGGTAATCGATGGCGGCCACATGATCCCGATCACCGCACCGGGGGCATGTGTTCGCTTCGTCGCCGAAGCAGCGGAACGATACGGCTAGACCGGCCGCAAACCGTCGGCATAGCGGCGCGCGTTGGCGACATAGGTCGCGGCCGACACGCGCAGCCCGGCGATTTCGGTGTCGGTCAGCGGCCGTAGCACGCGCGCCGGACTGCCGACGATCAGCGACCCGGCGGGGAACGCCTTTCCCTCGGTCACCAGCGCGTTCGCCCCGACGATCGAATCGGCGCCGATCACCGCGCGATTGAGCAATGTCGCGCCCATGCCGATCAGGCTGTTGTCGCCGACCGTGGCGCCATGGACGATCGCATGGTGGCCGATCGTGACGCCGCGGCCGATCGTCGTGGGCACGCCGGGGTCGGCGTGGACCATCGCCCCGTCCTGTACGTTGCTCTCCGCGCCGATGCGGATCGGATCGTTGTCGCCGCGCACGACCGCGCCGAACCAGATCGACACGCGATCACCCAATATGACGTCGCCGATGACGTGCGCGCCGGGGGCGACATACACGTCCGCCCCGATCGCCGGCTCGACATCGCCCAGTCCGTAGCACGTCATGTCCCTCTCCTTCGTTGCAACCAGCGATGCACGACACACGGACGCGCGCAGGTCGCGACTTGCCGTCGGATCAGTGAAATAATTCGTCCAATATCGACATGCTTTACCCGTCCTTCACCATTGTCTGTCCAATACGGACGCAGATGCCGCCATGTCGATAACCCGAGTTCCCGGGTCGCCAACGTCGTGCCGGCTCGTCCCGCTCAATCGATCGAAGGACATGCCGATGTTTTCCTGGTTCAAGAAGAACGCGCCGATCCGCACCAAGTTCAAGACGCTCCTTCTCCTCCACAGCACGATCGCGGGCGGCGGGGTGGTGACCACGTTCCTCGCGGCGCAGGCCATGCCGGCCGAGGCGACTATCTATATGGGGATCTCGGCTGCGCTGTTCGCGACCACGGTCGTCACGGTCCTGCTCAGCGGCAAGATGATCAGCGATCCCTACGTCACCACCGTCGTCCGCATGGAAGCGCTCGCGGCGGGCGATCTGGATGCGCCGATCCAGTTCACCGACTATCGCGACTGCGTGGGCCGGATGACCCGGGCGATGGAGGTGTTCAAGCAGAACGCCGAGACGGTGCAACACGCCGGGGCCGCGCAGCAGGTCGTGGTGTCCGCGCTGGGCGAGGGACTGACCCGGCTGGCGTCCAGCGACCTCAGCTACCGGATCGACCAGGCCTTCCCCGCCGATTACGAGCGCCTCCGCGCCGATTACAACCGCGCGCTGGACGCCGTCGCCGACACGATGACCGCGGTGACCGAAGCGACCAGCGGGATCAGCAACGGCGCGATCGACATCCGCAAGGCGTCGGACGACCTGTCGCAGCGGACCGAGCAACAGGCCGCCAGCCTGGAAGAGACCGCGGCGGCGATGGACGAGATCACCTCGACCGTGCGTCAGACCGCAGCCGGCGCGAACCGTGCCAACGGCGTCGTCGAGGAAGCGCGCGTCGAGGCCGAGCAGTCGGGTGAGGTGGTGCGCCGCGCGGTCGACGCGATGAGCGGCATCGAACGCTCGTCGAACGAGATCTCCGAAATCATCTCGGTCATCGACGGCATCGCCTTCCAGACCAATCTGCTGGCGCTCAACGCCGGCGTCGAGGCGGCACGCGCCGGCGATGCTGGACGCGGATTCGCCGTCGTCGCATCCGAAGTGCGTGCGCTCGCCCAGCGCTCCGCCGAGGCCGCCAAGGACGTCAAGACCCGCATCATGGCGTCGTCCGAACAGGTTGACGCCGGCGTCGAGCTGGTCAGCGAGACGGGGAAGGCCTTGCAGCGCATCATCGGCCGCATCGCCGAAATCAGCACGCTGGTGTCGCAGATCGCCACCGCCGCCGACCAGCAGGCCAATGGGCTGCAACAGGTCAACACCGCGGTCAGCGAGATGGACGGCGTGACGCAGCAAAACGCCGCGATGGTCGAAGAGGCCACCGCCGCCGCCCGCAGCCTGTCGACGGAAGCGGACGAACTCGCCCGCCATGTCGCCCGCTTCAAGATCGAAAACGGTACGTCGCACGCGGCGAACGGCAACGGAGCATCGAACCAGCCGGTGCATCGCCTGCAACAGCGTGCCGCGGATGCGGGCCGTCGTCTGGCCGCGCAGTCGCGCGGTGGTCGATCCGCCGCCGTGGCCGTTGCCGCGGACGACTGGTCCGAATTCTGATCCCCCCGGGAAGGTCGCACACCATGGCTGCTCATCCGCTCCCCGCCACGCTCGATACGTCTGCCGCCACCGCGCTGCGTGACACGCTCTCCGCATCGATCGACCGTGGCGAACCCCTGCACCTCGACGGTAACGAGGTCGCGCGGATCGGGCAGGCCTGCCTTCAGGTCCTGGCCAGCGCCCGCCTCACCGCCATCGCGCGCGGCGTCGGCTTTCGACTCGATAACCCGAGCGACGCCCTCGCCCGCATGATCACCCTCGCCCGGCTCGACGCCGTGCGCGATCCGGTCGTCTGAAAGGACGCATGATGAATCTCGACGAGATCCAGCAGATATTCTTCCAGGAATGCGACGAAGGCCTCGCGATGATGGAGGCGAGCTTCGCCCTCGTCCGGCAGGGCGACTACGATCACGAGACGATCAACACGATCTTTCGCGCCGTGCATTCGATCAAGGGCGGCGCGGGAGCGTTCGGGCATGAACGGTTGCAGGCGTTCACCCATGAATACGAAACGCTGCTCGATCTGGTCCGCAACGCCACGCTGTCGCTGACACCCGACCTGCTCGGCACGATCGTCAGCGCGTTCGACATGCTGGCCGATCATGTCGCCGCGGCACGTGATGGCGGCGATGCGCCGGTCGACACCGCGATGCTGGCCCGTCTGGTCGCGGCGGCTACGCCGACGACGGTGGCCGATGTCGTGCCGTCCACGCCTCCGCTCGACGATTTCGACGACCTGTTCGCGCTCTGCGAAGCGCCGGCCGCGACGCCCGCCGGTGTGGGCGAGTGGCGGGTGACCTTCGTCCCCGGTATCGATGCGCTGGAAAACGGCGGCGATCCGCTGCTGCTGCTGCGCGAACTGGGGATGCTCGACGGCGAGACGGTCTCGGTCGATGTATCGCGCCTGCCGCTGCTCGACGACCTTCGGCCCGATCGTTCGTATCTCGGTTGGACGGTGATCGTCCCGGCTGAGGCCGCAGAGGACGATATCCGCGCGATCTTCGAATTCATGGGTGCATGCGAACTCACCCTGACCCGCGCCGATGTCGCCGCGCCGGTCGAAGACACCGCGACCGATCTCGATGACGGAGACGAGCCGACGGTCGAACCGGCGATCGCGCCACCGGCAGGGATCACGCCGGTCGCGACGATCGTACCGATCGCCGATGCCGCCGCGTCGCGTTCCGCCGTACCGCCCCCGGCACAGACGATCCGCGTCGACCTCGACAAGCTGGACCGGCTCGTGAACCTGGTCGGCGAGCTGGTCATCACCCAGGCGATGCTCGCGCAGCGCCTGTCGGAACATGCGATGGGCGGGATCAGCGAGCTGACCGACCTCGATCACCTGACCCGCGAGTTGCAGGAATCGACGATGGCGATCCGCGCGCAGCCGATGAAGACGGTGTTCAGCCGCGTGCCGCGGATCATCCGCGAACTGGAGCTGGAAACCGGCAAACGGGTCCGCCTGGATATCGTCGGCGAGATGACGGAGGTCGACAAGACCGTTGTCGAACGGATCGGCGAACCGCTCACTCACCTGATCCGCAACGCCGTCGATCACGGCCTCGAAACACCCGCCGACCGCCTCGCCGCCGGCAAGTCCGAAGAGGGTGTGGTCACCCTGTCCGCCGCGCATCATTCCGGACGGATCGTCATCACCGTCGCCGACGACGGACGTGGCATCGACCGTACGCGTGTCCGCGGCAAGGCGGTGGAGCGTGGCATCATCGCTGCCGATGCGGTGCTGAGCGACGAGGATATCGACAATCTGATCTTCGCACCGGGCTTCTCGACCGCGGCAACCGTGTCCAACATTTCCGGCCGGGGCGTCGGCATGGATGTGGTGCGCAAGAACGTCCAGGCATTGGGCGGGCGGATCGGGATCAATTCCAACTTCGGTTCCGGCTCCAGCTTCGCGCTGTCGCTGCCGCTGACGCTGGCGGTGCTCGACGGCATGATCGTCACCGTCGGCGACCAGACCTTCGTCATTCCGTTGAGCCACATCGTCGAAAGCCTGCGCCCGACCGATGCGGGCGTGAAGGTGCTCGGTCCGACCGCCTCGCTGCTCGACGTCCGCGGATCGTACGTGCCGGTGCATCGCGTCGCCGAACAGCTCGGCATCCACGGCGCGCAGAGCGATCCCTCGCAGGCGGTGCTGATCGTCGTCGAATCGGATACCGGCCAGGCCGTGCTGATGGTCGACTCGATCCAGGACCAGCGCCAGGTGGTTGTGAAAAGCCTGGAGGCCAATTACGAGGCGATTCCCGGCCTTGCAGGCGCCACCATCCTGGGCGACGGCCGCGTCGCGCTGATCCTCGACGTCGATGCCCTGATCTCGCGCTGGCGACGCGATCCCCGGCTCGTCGCCGCACCGATCGGACTGGCGGCATGAGCGCCGCAGCCCGCACCGGCGACCGGCAAGCCGAATTTCATTTCACGCCCGCCGATCATCAGGCGATCAGCGCCATGGTCTACGAGGAATCGGCGATCCTGCTGCCGCCCGGCAAGATGCAATTGGTCTACGGCCGTCTCGCACCCCGCGTGCGGTCATGCCGCCTGACCAATTTCGCCGACTATATCGCGCTGATCGGCCACGATGCGAAGGAACGCACCGCCGCCCTGAACGCGCTGACCACCAATCACACCAGCTTCTTCCGTGAATCGCACCATTTCGACCATTTCATGGAACATGCCTGGCCCGCGCTGGAACAGCGCCTGTCCGCGCGCGGCAAGGTGCGGATATGGTCCGCCGCCTGCTCGAGCGGCGAGGAGCCCTATTCGCTGCTGATGGCGATGTTCGGCAAGGAGCGCGGCACCGGCCAGCGCCTGTCGCGCACCGATCTGCGCATCCTCGCCACCGACCTGTCGACCGAGATCCTGGCTGCCGCCGCCGCCGGCCGCTACGCGCTGGATACCGCCGCGGGCGTTCCGCTACCGCTGCGCTCGACGTGGATGACCAAGGTGGACGATCGCGCGGAGGTTCACCCGCTGATCCGCGACCGTGTCAGCTTCCGCAAGCTCAACCTGATCGAGCCATGGCCGATCAAGGGCCGGTTCGACGCGATTTTTTGCCGTAACGTCATGATCTATTTCGACGAGCCGACCAAGGAGCGGCTGCAGACCCGGCTCGCCGATCAGCTGGCGCCCGGCGGGTTCCTGTACATCGGTCATTCCGAACGGCTGGCGGCATCCGTCGCCACGCGCTTCACCTGCGTCGGTCGCACGACGTTCCTGAAGAACGACGCATGAGCATCACCGATCCGGCCGCGCCATCGGGCATGCGACGGCCGCGGCCATGCACGCGTGTGCTGATCGTCGACGATTCGCCGACGATGCGCGCGATGGTGTCGCACACTCTGTCGCAGGATCCGGACATCGAGGTGGTCGGCACCGCCGACGGCACCGCCTCCGCACGCGACATGATCAAGCAGCTGGCGCCGGACGTCATCACGCTCGACATCGAGATGCCCGGCATGAACGGGCTGGAATTCCTCGACAAGATCATGCGGCTGCGACCGATGCCCGTCGTCATGCTGTCGACGCTGACCGGGCGCGGCGCCGATGCGACGGTCCGCGCGCTCGAACTGGGTGCGTTCGATTGCTACCAGAAGCCCGACCGGGCATTCGGCAGCGATCTGGGCGAAGAACTCACGAGGCTGGTCAAGGCCGCTGCGAACAGCCGGGTCCGACCTCGCTTCGTCGCGGAAACCGGGCAGCCGCCGCAGGGCTACGTCCCTCGTGCCGATGCGATGATCGCGATCGGATCGTCGACCGGCGGCGTCGAGACGCTGATCGAGCTGCTGTCCGGCTTTCCCGCCAACTGCCCGCCGACGGTGATCGTGCAGCATATGCCCGAGGCCTATGTCCCGACCTTCGCCGCACGGCTCGACCGCCTGTCGGCACCGCACGTCAGCGTCGCCCGGTCGGGTGCACCGCTGCAACCGGGCCACGTCTATGTCGCGCCGGGGGGCACGCATCATTGCGAAATCACTGGCGGGCCGCTGCGCCGCTGCCGGCTGGTCGTGGACGAAAAGATGAGCGGCCACCGTCCCTCGGTCGATCGCCTGTTCCTGTCGGTCGCACGCTGGGCCGGCGCATCGGCGGTCGGAGCGATCCTGACCGGCATGGGGGCGGATGGCGCGGAAGGACTCAAGATCATGAAAGAAAGGGGAGCGATGACCATCGGCCAGGACGAAGAGAGCTGCGTCGTCTACGGCATGCCCGCCGCCGCACACCGGATCGGTGCAGTGACCGTCCAGCTGCCGCTCGCGCGGATCGCCGCACGGCTGCTGTCGGAATGCCGGGCGTGAGCGCCTTGCCCAGACCGGCCGATGGCCTCGTCCGCATGACGATCATGCAGGGCGAGACCAGGGTATCGAACGATGCCGGCGTCATCATGACGACGGTGCTCGGCAGCTGCATCTCGGCCTGCCTGTACGATCCGGTCGCGAAAGTCGGCGGCCTCAACCACTTCCTGCTGGCGGAACCCGGCAACGGCGACACCGACGTGCGCTCGCTGCAGCGTTACGGCGTCTATGCGATGGAGGTGCTGATCAACGCCATGATGGCGATGGGCGCGTCGCGCTCCAACCTGAAGGCGCGCATCTATGGCGGCGCTAGCCTGCGCGACGGGTTCCGCGATATCGGCGCGACCAACGCACTGTTCGCCAGGCGCTTCCTGCGTGACGAGCGCATCGCGCTGGTCGGCGAGGATGTCGGCGGGCACGGTGCGCGGCGCGTCGAATTCCGGCCGACGCTGGGCCTCGCCCGGTGCCGCATCGCCGCCGACCGGCCCGCGGAACGCCCCCGCCTCGTCGCGCCTCCGATCCCCGCCGCACAGCTCGGCGATGTGGAGTTCTTCTGATGCAACATTCCCCCAACGAAGGAAAATCCGTGTCCGGTACGATCATGACCGTGGACGATTCGCCCAGCATGCGCATGCTGCTGAAGGCGGCATTGACCGATCTCGGCTACAAGGTGCTGGAGGCCGAGGACGGTGTCCATGCGCTGGAGCGGCTCGACGGGATCGAACCCGACCTGCTGATCACCGACATCAACATGCCCCGGCTCGACGGCTTCGGCCTGATCGAAAAGGTGCGTGCGGAGGATCGCCATCGCAACCTGCCGATCCTGGTGCTGACCACCGAGAGTTCCGACGAGAAGAAGAATCGCGCGCGCTCCGCCGGCGCGACCGGCTGGATCGTCAAGCCCTTCCATCCCGACAAGCTGGCCGCGGCGATCCGCCGCGTCCTGCACTGATCGCCCTTCAGGAGACCTTCCATGTCCCGTCAGCTCATCACCTTCCAGATCGGCGAGCAGGTTCTCGGCGTCGATATCATGGCGATCCGTGAAATCCGCGCCTGGTCGCCCGCGACGCCGCTGCCCAACGTGCCGCCGCATGTCCGCGGCGTCGTCAACCTGCGCGGCGTCGTCCTGCCCGTGCTCGATCTCAGCCACCGCCTCGGCTGGGGCATGACCGATCCGTCGTCGCGTCACGTCATCATCGTAGTCCGCATCGGCGACCAGTTGCAGGGCCTGATCGTCGACGCGGTGAACGACATCGTCACCGTCCCCGCCGACGGCATGCAGCCCCTGCCCGACATCGGCGAAACGCCCGCCGCCAACTACCTCGAAGGGCTCGCGACGATCGATCAGCGCCTGATCCTGATCCTGGCGCTCGAACGGCTCACCGACCCGTCGATGCCGCTCGCCGACGCCGCCTGAACGCCGCAGACCCGCCACAGAAAGTGAACACCGCCATGGCTGCCCCGGTTAAAGTCCTAGTCGTCGATGATTCCCTCACCATGCGCGCCCTGCTGTCCGGCGCGCTGGAACGCATTCCCGGCGTTGCTGTCGTCGGATCGGCGGGCGGTGCCGACGAAGCCCGCACGATGCGCGAACAGCTGCACCCCGACGTCATCACGCTCGATGTCGAGATGCCGGGAATGAGCGGCCTCGAATATCTGGCCGAGGTGATGGCATCGCGGCCGATGCCGATCATCATGTTCTCGACCCGCACCGAAGCCGGCGCGGAGGCGTCGATCGAGGCGCTTCGGCTGGGGGCGATCGACTGTTTCCCCAAGCCAAAGGTCGCCGTCGCCGCGGAATTCGACAAGATCCTGAGCAAGCTCGGCAAGCGGATCAAGGCCGCGAAGGGCGCGGCGGTCAAGCCGAGTGGCGGTGCGAAGCCCGTCGCCGCTCCGCCGCTCGACTGGAACGGCCGGATCGTCGCGATCGGCGGCGAGGCGGCCGCCACGCAGGCGCTGTTCGACCTGTTCGGCACCTTTCCGGCGAATTGCCCGCCGACCGTCGTCGTCCAGCATCTGGGCGCAGGCCTTGCCGGTACGATGATCGATACGATGGCCGCCGAGATCGCGCCGCGGATCGTGCTGGCCGAGGATGGCATGGCGATCGAACAGGGTACGATCTACCTCGCGCCGCCGGGCGAGCATCATGTCGTCGTCGACGGCTGGCCGAACGGGCGCCTCCGCATGCTGCCGCGCGATCCCGTGGCGGGCGAGCGGCCGTCGATCTCGATCCTGTTCGCCTCGATCGCCAAGGCTGCCGGCGCCGAAGCGGTCGGGCTGTTGCTCGGGGCCGACGGCGAGGATGGCGATGCCGGCGTCCGCGCGCTGCAGGCGGGGGGAAGCTACGGCATCGTGCCGGCGGAACGGCGCGCCGACGGCTTCGTGATGTCGCGGCGGATCGCGACGCAGGCGGTGCCGGCGGACCAGCTGGCCGGCACGATCCTGAAATTGTGTGGCAAATGATCCATCAATCGATCATCCGCGCCATTCCCGTCCCTGGGGCGGACCCGTCGCTCGACGGCATGGAGCCCGCCATGGCCTATGCACTGGCGGATGAGCTGGTCGGTCTCACCGGCCTGCTCGCCGAACTGGCGTTCGACCTTGCGAGCGACAGCGAAACGCTGCGCCGGCATATGCACAGCCTGCAGGTGATCGACCGGATCACCCAGGCGCAGCTGGCGATCGCCGACGTGCTCCGCTCCACCGATCCGATCGATCGGCGGCTCGAGACGGTTACACTGGAAGATCTGGGCCGCAGCTTGTCGGAATCGCTCGCCCGTTATCGCCGCGAGGGGCTACCCGTGGACCTCGACAACGTTGACACGGGTTGATTTCGGATCGTCTCCGGCTATGCCGTGCTGCGGTAAAGGAGGCGACGATCACGATGGATGCCATATTGCGCGAACAGGATGTCTCCGCCTCTGTCGATCGGGAAACCGGTGTCAGCCGGTTTGCCGGTTCACCGATGCCGATCGACGCGACTGGTTTTCAGCCCGGTGACGACGCGCTTGCGACGCTAGCGTGCAGCATCACCGGAGCGCGCCGCAAGCTCGCCGATCATCTGGAAGCATCCCTGTTCGCCAATCCCGGACTGGACATCATGCTGTTCCTGTTCGCCGAGGGGCTGAACGGTGCCACGGTGACCACCAATGCCTGCTGCGCCGCCGCCGGCGTTCCGCGCACCACCGCGTTACGCTGGATCAAGCTGTTGCAGGACCGGGGTCTGGTTCTTGGCAGCGACGATGTCAGCGACCGGCGTGTGACGATGCTGGCGTTGAGCCAGACCGGCCGCTCGACGATCCGTGCATGGCTGACGGAAATTGCCGCTATACCGCTGCAGCGGGCCGATCCGCAGGATCGGTAACCGCACACCCCAGCACCTCGAGCGCGTGACTGACGTGGATTGCGGCCATCGTCGCCCCCTGCTCGTCCAGCAGATCGAGTGTATCCAGCAGCAACACGCAAACATGGTCGTGCACGTCGGCGTTCATGACTTTTGTCCCGATCATCACCGTTTCACCGCTCCCCTTTGATCCGGCCGGCGATTGTAACGTCCATTCCGGATATTCCCGTTTAGGCCCAACTGGTCGGACAAATCAATCTGGGTTTGGATTTTTAGAGCGTAAGAAGGTGTTTCTGCTCTCGACGCCTGATCGTGGCTCGCGCGGATCGGGCCGTGACACGACGGACGCCCCTGCTATCCTCGTCCTCGAACGATATGGAGGATGGTGCGAATGCTATCGATCTTTTGGGGCGCGATGATGGCGGCCGCCGTACAGGTCGCCGTTCCCGCCGCATCGCCGACCGCATCCTGCCCGTCGGGATCGACGGTCCTGCCTGCCGGCCTGTCCGGCTGGGCGCGATCCGTCCCGCTCGCCGCCGGCGTGTCCGCCGGAGACGCACCAGCGCTGCCGATCGGTAGTGGCGTCCGCGCGACGCTGGTCGCCACGTCGACCTTGCGTCTGGCGCAGGCCTCCGGGAAAGCCGGCACGCCTGCGGGCTTCGGCGGTGTCTTCACGCTCTCGGTCGCAACGCGGGGCCGCTACCGGATCGCGCTCGGAAGCGGCGCGTGGATCGACGTGGTCGCGGGCGACCGCATCGTCGCGTCCGCTACGCACGGCCATGGTCCCGCCTGCTCGCCGATCCGCAAGATGGTCGATTTCGATCTCGCCCCCGGTCGTTATCAGGTCCAGCTCACCGGCAGCAAGACCGCGGCCCTGTCGCTGATGGCGGCGAGGGTCGCGTCGTGATGCTGACGCTGTTCCTGCCGCTGCTGCTCGCGGCCAGCCCCGCCGCCGCCGATCCCGCACCACGCCTGTCTTCGGCGGAGGCGCGGATGGCCGCGACGGTCGATGCCGAATACGAACGTTCGGTTACGCTGCTGGAGCGGCTGGTCAATCAGAACAGCGGCACGATGAACCTGCCCGGCGTTACGAAGGTCGGCGCGATGATGGCGGAGGAACTGCGCGGGCTGGGCTTCACCGTGACGTGGAAGCCGCTGCCGCAGACCGGCCGCGCGGGCCACATCATCGCGACGCATGGCGGCGCGCCCGGCACCCGACGGCTGCTGCTGATCGGCCATCTCGATACCGTGTTCGAGGCGGATTCGCCGTTCCAGCGCTTCGTCCGCAAGGGCGAGGAGGCGAGCGGCCCCGGCGCCGGCGACGACAAGGGCGGCATGGTGGTGATGCTGTCCGCGCTGCGCGCAATGCAGGCCGCCGGCACGCTCCGGAACGCGAATATCGAGATCGTGCTGACCGGGGACGAAGAGGATTCGGGCGATCCGATCGCGGTGGCGCGCGCCGACCTGATCGCGGCCGGCAAACGCGCCGACGTCGCACTCGATTTCGAGGGGCTGGCGATCGAGGAGGGCCGCGACATGGGCTCGATCGCCCGCCGGTCCGTCAACGACTGGACGCTGACCGTAACTGGCAAGAGCGGCCACAGCTCGCGCATCTTCAGCGAGGCGTTCGGCGATGGCGCGGCCAACGAGATCGCACGCATCGTCGCGGCGTTTCGCACCGAACTGCCCGAGGCCAATCTGACCTTCAACGTCGGCCTGCTCGCCAGCGGCGTCACCGCTGCGATCGACGCGAGTGGATCGAAGGCGAGTGCGCAAGGCAAGAGCAACATCATCCCCGCGCAAGCGGTCGCGAGCGGCGATTTCCGGACGTTGAGCGAGGATCAGACGCAGCGCGTGCGGACGAAAATGACGGCGATCGTCGCGCGGCATGCGCCCGGTACCGATGCGTCGATCAGCTTCAAGAGCGGCTATCCGGCGATGGCGCCGACCGCGGGAAACCAGGCGCTGCTCGCCCGGCTGAACGTCGTGAACCGCGATCTGGGACTGCCGGCGATGCCGCCGCTCGATCCGTTGAAGCGCGGCGCGGGCGACATTTCGTGGGTGGCTGCGGATGTCGACGGACTGGTCGGGCTGGGTACCGCCAGCCGCGGCGATCATACGCCGGACGAGGTGGTGGACCTGTCGACGATCCGCCGCCAGGCGAAGCGCGCGGCGATCCTGATGTCCCGCCTGAGCGCGGAGAAGCGCTGAGGCGCGGCGCGGCTCGGCTCAGCCGTGGCTGACGATCGGGTGGGTTACGCGCAGATCGTCGGCGATCCGTTCGACGATATCGTTCTCGGCCGCCGATCCGGTCGGCGTCACCGACCAGTTGCAATGGGGATGGGTGGCGACGGCATAGACCTTCATGTCGCCGAGGACGAGGCGCCAGCGGCGGCGATTGCCGCCCGCCTTCCGCACCAGAGTGGAAAGGAACAGATCCTGAAGCGCGCCGCTGGTCATCGCGCGCGCCTTATACCGCCCAACCGCCGGCGAAAAGCTCGGCTCAACCCAGACCCCGGCTCTGCGCCCAGGCGTGGAACAGGCCGAGCCACGCCTCGACCGGCTTCCCGGCGGTGCGGCGAAGGCCGAAACCGTGGCCGCCGTGGGTGAACAGATGCGTTTCGACCGGGACGCCCGCCGTCTTCAGGGCGGCGCGAAACGCCAGCGTGTTGCCGACGTCTACGGTCGCGTCGTCCTCGGCATGGGCAAGAAAACAGGGCGGCGTCTGCGCGGCGACGTGGTTGGCCGGGGTGTGCGCCGCCTCCAGCGCGGGTGAAGCAGCCTCACCGATCAGCAGGGCCCGCGATCCGGCGTGCGCCAGCGGCCGCGTCATCGCCTGCACGGCATAGATCGGCGCCGCGATATCGGGACGCGCGCTCCACCGGTCGGCCCGGTCCACGGCCGTGTAGGTCGGCGTGGCATGGCGGGTGGCGAGATCGCAACAGACGTGCCCACCCGCCGAAAATCCCATCGCACCGACCCGGTCGGGCATGATGCCGTAATCGCGCGCGCGCGACCGGATCAGCCGCATCGCCCGCTGCGCATCGGACAGCGCGACATCGGGGCCCGCCGCCCAGCCGTCACCGGGCAGGCGGTAGAACAGCACGAACACCGTCCAGCCTCGCGCCGACAGCCAGCGCGCGACCTCATATCCTTCCTTGTCGACGACGACCCGGGCATAGCCGCCGCCGGGCGTCACCAGCAGCGCCGATCCGTTGGGGATCGCCGGCCGGAACACGACCATGCGCGGGCGCACGATCCCGCGGACGGCGCGATCGGGCAGTTGCCCGTCGGTGCTGCGTTCGTCGACGACCTCGACCGGCGGCACCTTGGGCATGCCCGGCGCACCGGCCGGCCACAGATCGATCGTCTCGGCCGGGTCGGGCAAACCCGGCATCGCCGCGTCCTTCACCCGCGGCGATGCGGTCTGCGCGCCAGCCGCCGTCGCCAGGCCGGCGGCGAAGGTTCCGATCAGGGCCTGTCGACGATCGATCATACCCACCTCACATCTTGAAGCGCGCGCCGGCCAGGAACGTACGGCCGAAATGGTTGTATTCGTAGTTCCGGTTGGCGTCGATGTCGGTGTAGCGATCGCGATACTGGTCGGTCAGGTTGGTCCCTTCCAGCGACACCTCGACGTTCGGGGTCAGCTTGTACCGCAACGAGGCATCGACGTTGATCGTCTTGTTATAGCCCTCGAAGATGTTGCCAGTGCCGCTGTTGGCATCGATGTACGGCCCGCGATAGCTGATCGATCCACGCGCCGAGAACTTCGCATCCTCGTAATAGAGCGTGCCGTTATACTGCTGCTTGGACAGGCCGAACAGCGTCGCATTGCGATTGGCGTTGACCAGCGGACCGTAGGCACAGGCCGCCGCCGGGGTTGCGCCGGGGACGCAGGCCGAGACGACTGGACCTTGCACGGTGTAGTTCGCGCTCGAATCGACGAAGGTCGCATTGGCGAGCACGCCGAAGTTCTTGAGGAAGCCGGGCAGGAAGCTGAACGTCGCCTGCAGCGCGATCTCCGCCCCCTTCAGCGAGGCGCCGGTGCCGTTGACCGTCGTGGTGATCGTCCAGATCGGCTCTGCCTGCAACGCGGGATTGAGTGCCGCGGGCGACGACGCGCCGAGCACCGACGCCGGCAGCCCGGTCGAGGTGAAGGTCGCGTTGGTGATCGCAGACGACACCGGGAAGCTTTCGACGTTCTTCTTGAACAGCGCGACCGACAGGATCGACTGCGGTGCGAAATACCATTCCGCCGCGATGTCGTACGCCGCCGCACGGAACGGCTGGAGCTGCGGATTGCCGAACGATACGCGATAGTTGAAGCCGTCCGCCGACCCGCCGGGCGTCAGGTTGCCCAATGTCGGCCGCGTCATCACCTTGGCGGCCGAGGCACGCAGGATGATCGTGTCGGTCGGGAAGAACGCGACGTTGATCGCGGGCAGCCAGTCGTCGTAATCGCGATCGACCGTCACGACCGCGCCCGAATTGATCCCGGTCGAGCTTTGTGCGGTGTGCGCATAGCGAACGCCAGCGTTCAGCGCATAGCGCAGGCCGGCGAGGTCGCCCTTGGCGTCGATCTGGAAATAGCCGCCGGTCACCTCTTCGGTGACGCTGCGATTGTCGCCGACCACCAGCGTCGGGGTACGACCGTAGAGGTTGGTGTAGCTCGTCGCCGCGTCGAGGTTGGGAACGAGCCACTGCGTCGTCGTTCCCGACGGCTGGCCGGCGTTGCCGAGCGTGAACAGCTCGCTCAGCGCCGGGGTGACCTGGAAGCCATATACCGCGCTCGGACCGAACGCGCTGCTCGCCGAACAGGTGATCGTGCCGAGCACCAGATCGCGCCCGCCGTTGCCGCACACCGCGGTGTCGCGCTGGAACGAGATGCTGTCGAAATCGAAGCGCCGGTACACCCCGCCCAGCTTCAGCTGATAGCCGTCGGCGACGTCCCATTCGGTACGCAGCTGCGCGGTGCGGAACTTGTTGGTGACGGTCGACGGCCGATCGCGGATCTCGGCCAGCTGGAAATTCGCCGGCTCGGTCACGCTGGTGCCGAAGGCGAGCAGCGGCGTGCGGCTGTCGGTATAATCGAACTTGTAGCCCTGCGCGTCGCGATCGTCGAACACGACAGTCGTCTCGACCGGGATATCCGCCTCGGACTTCGAGAAGCCGCCCAGAACGGTGAAGCGGAACCGGTCCGTCACGTCCTGATCCCAGCTGCCGCCGAGCTGATAGAATTCGGTCTGCGAGCGGCGCAGGTAATGTTCGGTCCGCACCCAGGCGTCGTTGAGCGTGCCGGACACCAGGTTCTTGTTCGCGTCGTAGACCGGGTTGATCAGGTCGATCGAACGTTCGTTGGAGCGCAGCAGCACCTCCGCCCATTTCTCTTCGCGCTTTTCCTTGAAGCGCGAATACAGGCCGTCGATCGACACCTTGGTCGCGTCGCTCGGCGCCCATTGCACGCTACCGGTCACGCCGAGCCGCTCGCGGCCATGGAAGACCTCGCCGTAGCGCGGGATACGGGGATGGAAGGCGAGCGCGGCGGTGTCGCAGGCGGTGCCGGGGCGATAGAAGCCGCCAGCGTTTGCCACCGGTGTCGTCCCAGTGTTGCTGTTGTAGAAGCACGGCGTGCCGTTGACCGAATCGAACCGCGCCTGCGCCCACCGGACGGTATTGTTGCCGAGTTCGAGATTGTCGGTCTTCTGATAGGCCGCCGACACCGCCGCGCCGAACGTGCCGTCGGGCGACTTGTACGATACCAGCCCGGCGAGGCGGGGCCGTGTGTTCTCGCTGAGGTCGTTATAGCTCGCCTGCGCGGAGAGCACGCCGGTGAAGCCGGTCTTGCCGCCGAGCGGATTGCCGGTGTTGAGGTCGACGACCGCGCCCAGCGACCCTTCGTCGAGGCTGGCCTCCGCCGTCTTGTGGACGACGATCGAGTTGAACAGCTCGGATGCGAAGACGTTGAAATCGAACGCGCGGTCGCGATTCGACGAGGCGCCGTCGGTCGAGGTCGCGACCGTCTCCAGCCCGTTGACGCGGACGCGGGTGAATTGCGCGCCGAGGCCGCGGACGGTGATCGCACGGCCTTCGCCGGCGTCGCGCTGGATCGAGATGCCCGGGATGCGCTGCAGTGATTCGGCGAGGTTCTGGTCGGGGAACTTCGCGATATCCTCCGCGACGATCGCGTCGACCGACGATACCGAATCGCGCTTCACGTTGAGTGCGGCGTCGAGGCTGCGACGGAAGCCGGTGACGACGATGTCCGCGCCACTCTCGGCGCCGTCGGGTGCGGTGGTCTGCGGCTGGACGTCCGCTCCGCTATCCTCCGCACCGCCGGCGGGGACGACCGCGGTCTGCGCCGGAGCCGGATCGGTGTGCGGCGGGCTGCCGGGCTGCGCCGGCGTCGCCGGAATGGTGGCGGCCTGCGCAAAGGCGGCGGCCGGCAACAGCATGCCGAGCACCAGCGCGCCGGTCGACACGCCGTGGCGGGCAAAAGTCGAACGTCCAGTCATTGCAATCACTCCCCATGCGGCCATACGCGGCCATCGTTCCTCGTTGACGCCGACCGATCGGTCCTCGTCGTCATGTCGTCGGGGAGTATGGTGCCGTGGCAGTCACTTACCTGCCCATCCTCCCCAGGACGGCCATCTGTTGATGGTCGCGTCACCGATCCCTTGCCTTGCATAGGTAACCGGTGTCAGAAACATGCTGCGCAGACGGGCGCGTGTCAACATCCCGCAAAGCGCAAAGATGGAGACGGTAATGACAATGATCCTCGCCACCGCCGTGCTGGCAGCCCTGCAAGCCGGCCCCGCACCCGCCACCATGCCTGTCGAACGGCCGATGGTCGTGGTCGACGAGGCGGCGGTCAAACGCGACGAACCGACGCCGCACGGCAAGATCGGGATGAGCACCGCCTACCGAATCAGCGACGCGGTGCCCGGTCGGACGATGGAATTCCGCAAGCGGGTGCTCCACGTCGGCGCCGCGATCGGCCTGCACCCGCTGGCGCACGACGAGGTCTATTACGTCCTGTCGGGAGAGGGGATCGTGTCGTCCGGCAAGGATACCAGGCCGCTGAAGCCCGGTATGGCGGCGTATCTGTATTCCGGCGCGACCGTGGGTATCCGTCAGGTCGGCAAGACGCCGCTGACGCTGATCGTCAGCTATCCGGTGGTGAAGGCGGCCGACTGACCGGGTTTGCGGGCGACGCCGACCGTTCGTCGCCCCGCCCCGCTCCGCCACCGCCACCGCCACCGCCAGACGACCCAACGTGTTGCGCCGCAACACGCAACCCGTCACAGCGCGGGGATGGTCGATACCGCTCATCCGCGCGCCGGGCTGTTCTACGGCATCGGCGCCTACACGCTGTGGGGCGTGCTGCCGCTCTATCTACACCTGCTGAAGGACGTGCCGCCGTTGCAGGTGCTGTCTCACCGCATACTCTGGTCGCTGTTGCTGCTGGCGGCGGTGATCCTCGCGACGAAACGCCTGCGGCCGCTGCTTGCCGTGGCGCGCGGCCGCGTATTGCTGATGCTGACCGGCAGTGCGGCGTTGATCGCGGTGAACTGGTTCGTCTACATCTGGGCGATCGCCAACGCGCATCTGGTCGAGGCGAGCCTCGGCTATTTCATCAACCCGCTCATCAACGTCGCGCTCGGCATGCTGCTGCTCGGCGAACGGCTCGACCGGCTACAGGGCGGCGCTATCGGCTTAGCGGGGGTCGGCGTCGTATTGCTGGCGGTCAGCGGCGGTGGTGCGATCTGGATCTCGCTCGCCCTCGCGCTGAGTTTCGGCTTCTACGGCCTGATCCGCAAGATAGCGGCGATCGACGCGCTCGGCGGACTGACGATCGAAACGGCGATCCTCGCCCCGGTCGCACTGGCCGTGCTGCTGTACGCCAGCAGCACCGGCTCGGCCGAATTCGGTCGCGACGGCACGATGGACCTGCTGCTGATCCTCGCCGGCCCGGTCACCGCGGCGCCGTTGCTGATGTTCGCGGCGGGCGCGAAGCGGCTTCGCTATACGACGATGGGGCTGCTTCAGTTCATCGCGCCGACCTTGCAATTTCTCGAGGCGGTGCTGCTGTATCGCGAGCCCGTCCGCCCGGCACAACTGGCGACCTTCGCGCTGATCTGGCTCGGGTGCGGATTGTACGCGTGGAGCAGCATCGCCGCATCGCGCCGGATGGCAGCGGCGTGATCAAACCTCTCCCTTGAGGACCGTCAGGTAAACCGTGTCCCGTGCGGCTTGGATCAAGCGGGAAGCCTGATCGGCCTGATGCCGGGTTGGGGGACGTCTCACCGGAACCGGCGCTTGGCGACTCCTCCACCGCAACCCATCCCCTGAAGAGGAGGGGCTCTTACGTTCCCGGCTGGATGTACGGCACGCGGGCGAACAGTTCGCGTTCCCAGCCGCGCGGGTCGTTCTCCACCCGCGCGCGCGCGTCGAAGATCATCGTCGCGCGCGTATCCAGGCCGTATTTCGGCCAGCGCGGCAGGCCGGCGTGGTTGGGATCGCCCGTCCGTGCGAAAGCGACGAAGCTGTCCTGCATCGCCTTGCTCGCCGACTGCGCATCCGCTCCGGTGCCCGTTTCGGAACCCCTGGCGCCCAGCGTGCCGAACACCAGCGGGATGTCCATCGTGTGGAACGCACCGCGCCGCGGCTCGACGCGCGATCCATAGTCGACCTGATAGACGAAACCGGGAGCGCCGGCCCTTGCGCGCTCCTCCGCCTCGATCACCTGCCCGCGCCAGCTACGCCCGGCGGTGGTCGCACCGTAAAAGACGTCGAGCGGGCTCCATGTCGGAAAGTGCGCGCGATATTGCGCGACGACCCATTCGGGCAGGATGTCGATACGCAGTTCGGGCGCCATACGTTCGGCGACATTGTCCCACGTAAGCCCCTGCACCTTCGCCGAATTGAGGCCGATGAACGCCCGCGTCTCGTCATGGGTGTTGCCGAGCATCATCGGGATGCGCAGCCCCTGCGGCGCGGCATCGGGCCAGAACGGATGGCGGGTGAGCCACGTCATATCGAGCACCGGCCCGAAATAGACCCCACCACCAAGGATCGGGTCGATCGCGTCGAGCGCCTCGACCAGTTTTCCGGTCGGCAGCGTGGTCACATCCCCGCCCAGCTTCGCCAGGTACGCCTTCGCCCGCGCGGTGGCGTTCAGCGGGCCGGACGCGGTGACCTGTTGCCCGCTCATCGTCGCAGCGCGGTGGAACAGCCCCTTCGCCGCCGGCATGGCCATCATCGTCGCGATCTTGGCACCGCCGCCCGATTGGCCGAACACCATGACCCGGTTCGGATCGCCGCCGAATGCCGCGATGTTGTCGCGCACCCATCGGAGCGCGAGGATCAGGTCGAGCTGCCCCGCATTGCCGCTGTCGGGAAAACGCGGGTCGAGCCGCGCGAGATACAGATAGCCGAACGCGTTGAGCCGGTGATTGACCGTCACCACGACCACGTCGCCGCTCGCCGCCAGCGCCTGCCCGTCGTTGAGCGGATCGGTGACGCTGCCGTTCGAATAGGCGCCGCCGTGGATGTAGAGCATTACCGGCTTGTTCCCGCTCCGGCGCGGGTCGGCGCTCCAGATATTGAGGAACAGGCAGTCTTCGGATTGCGGGCCGTACGATCCCTTTTGCGGGCAGACCGGGCCATAGGCCTGCGCACGCACGATCTGCCCAGGCTGCGCGACCGGCACCGGCGCGCGAAAACGCTCCGCCCGACCGTAGCGGATACCGCGAAAAGCGTGAACGCCGCCCTCGATCGTGCCGACGAAATCGCCGGCGGGCGCGCGCACCGCGGCGGGTGCCTGTCCGCGCGCTCCGGTGGCGAGCAGCGTCGCCGCACCCGCCCCGATCGCGGCGCGGCGGGTCAGGCCATCCCCGTTCCGACTAGCGCCGGACATCCAGCCCACCCGCGAGATAGGCGTCGATATCCGCCTGCCGGAACAGCGAGGCATCGCCCGGTAGCGAATGCTTGAGCGCAGTGAGCGCAAGGCCCGTCGCCGCCGCCGCGCCGATGTCGCCACCGGTGCGAAGGGCGTGGAGCACGCCGCTGGCGAAGGCGTCGCCGCCGCCGATCCGGTCGACGATGCCGGCGAGCACGACCTCCTCGGTCTGCGCATGGCCGTCACGCGTGTCGATGCGGGCGGAGACGCGGTGCAGGTCGACGTTCTCGACATGGCGCGCGGTCGAGGCGATCGTCTTCAGCTTGGGGAAAGCGGCGAAGGCGGCGTCCGCGGCGTCGCGGCGGCGGTCCTCGCCGTCATGGCCGCCGAAATCCTTGTCGAGCAGCAGCGCGATGTCGCGGTGATTGCCGAACATCAAATCGGCATGCTCGACCAATTGCATCAGCAGCGCGCGAGGGTTGCTGTCCCAGCGCTCCCACAGTTTCGCGCGGTAATTGCCGTCGAACGAGATCGGAATATCGCGGGCGGCGGCGGCCTTGACCGCGGCGATCGCGCTCTCCGCCGGCACCGGACCGAGCGCCGGGGTGATGCCGGACAGATGGAACCAGTCGACGCCGTCGAACAGCGTGTCCCAACCCCATGCGTCCACCGGTGCGTTGGCGAACGAGGAGTGCGCGCGGTCGTAGATGACTTCGGTAGCGCGCATGCCGGCGCCGGACGTGACGAAATACAGCCCCATGCGATCGCCGCCGAGCTGGATCGCGGCGGTATCGACGCCGTGGCCGCGGAGCGTGGAGATCGCCGAACGACCGAGGTCGTTGTCGGGCACCATGCTGGCAAAACCGACGTCATGGCCCAGTTTGGCGAGTGCGGTGGCGACGTTCGCCTCAGCCCCGGCGACCCACACGTCGAACTTGGGAGTCTGGAGCAGCAGCTCACGCCCCGGCGGCGACAACCGCAACATGATCTCGCCGAACGCCAGGAACTTGGCCACGTCTCTCTCCTGTTTGTGCCGTCCTCACCCTTCCGGCGCTTTGCGCCTCCCTTCCTCTCCCATCGGGAGAGGGAAAAGACGCCGAAGGCGGCGAAGGGTGAGGGCAGCCCCTTATCGTATCAACGCGCCAGCCAGCCGCCGTCGACGGCAAGGATATGCCCCTGCACGTAATCCGCCGCACGGCTCGCCAGGAACACAGCGGCCCCGCCGAGGTCGTCCGCATCGCCCCATTTGCCCGACGGAATGCGGTCGAGGATCGACTTGTTGCGCGCCTCGTCCGCCTGCAACGCGGCGGTGTTGTTGGTCGCGATATAGCCCGGTGCGATCGCGTTGACGTTGATGCCCTTGCTCGCCCATTCGTTGGCGAGCAGCTTGGTCAGGCCGCCGATGCCGCTCTTCGACGCGGTATAGCTCGGCACGCGGATGCCGCCCTGAAACGTCAGCATCGATGCGATGTTGATGATCTTGCCGCCGCCATTGGCGATCATGTGCCGCCCCGCCGCCTGACACAGGAAGAACACCGATTTCAGATTGGTGTCGACGACCGCGTCCCAATCCTCTTCGGTGAAATCGACCGCATCGGCGCGGCGGATGATGCCGGCATTGTTGACGAGGATGTCGAGCCCGCCGAGCTTGCTGACGGTCTCGTCGACGACGCGGCCGACCGGCTCGATCGACGACAGGTCGGCGGACACGATCTCCGCCTTGCGGCCAAGGTCGCGGATGCGGGCGACGGTGTCTTCGGCCGGCGTGCGGCCGACGCAGGCGACGTCGGCGCCGGCGTTGGCGAGGGCGACGGCGATCGCCTGCCCGATGCCGGTGTTTGCACCGGTGACGACAGCGACTTTGCCTGAAAGGTCGAAGGGATTCATTCTAATCTTCTCCTCCCCTCCCTCTTGAGGGAGGATCACTCGGGTCGAAATGCCCCCCGGGCATTTCTGGATCATGCCGGGGGCATGATCCACCCGGTGATGGGGGTGGGTTCAGTCCGGCGGTACGGCGGCCCAAAGTGCCCGCGTCACAATAGCGCGAGCACGCCACCCACCCCCAACCCCTCCCTTGAAGGGAGGGGAGTTTCGATTAAGCCAGCTGGCAGATGTCCAGCACGTTCATGTCGGTATAATCCTGGTTCTCGCCCGCCATCGCCCAGATGAAGGCGTAGGCCTTGGTGCCCGAACCCATGTGGATCGACCACGGCGGCGAGATCACCGATTCCTCGTTGGCGACGACGATATGCCGCATCGCCTCGCCCTCACCCATGAAATGCATGACGCGATCGTTCGGGCCGTCCAGCTCGAAGTAGAAATAGATCTCGCTACGACGCTCGTGGATGTGCGGCGGCATGGTGTTCCACACCGAACCCGGCTTCAGCACGGTCAGGCCCATCACCAACTGTGCGCTGTCGCACACGCCCGGGATGACGAGCTGGAAGATCGTGCGCTCGTTGGATTCTTCCAGCGAACCGCGCTCCAGCGCATTGGCGTCTGCGATCGATAGCTTGCGCGTCTGGAACGCCTTGTGCGCCGGGCAGGACGCCAGATAGAAACGCGCGCCGTCGCCCGAGAACTGGACGTCCTTCGCGCCCATCGTGACGTACAGGCAGTCCTTGTTGCCGAGCGTGAAGCTCTCGCCGTCGACGGTCACGGTGCCTTCGACATTGCTGACGTTGACGATCGCCAGCTCGCGACGCTCAAGGAACGGGTGCCCCTTGGCCGACGCCGGCTCTTCCTGCACGGGCAGCGCGACCGAGCCGGATTCGACATGGACGCCGCCGATCACGAAGCGATCGGCATGCGTGTAGTTGAGCACGCATTCACCGGCGCGGAACAGGCCCTGGATCAGATAGCGGTCGCGCAGTTCGTCGTTGGAGACGCACTCCATCATGTCGGGATGGGTGGCGTAATAGGTGCGGTCGAACATGAAGGCTCCTTAAGCGGCGACGCTGTCGTAAATAGTGGAACGGCTTCCCACGCCTGTATCAGCACCGTCGTCGATGCGATAGGCACGGCGGACGAGGCCGCTGGTCAATTCCTGCGCCAGTTCGGCCGCTTCCCAATCCTCCAGCCGGTGTTCGGCGACGAGGCGGGCGAGAAAGCCGCAGTCGATCCGCCGCGCGACGTCGTGCCGCGCGGGGATCGACAGGAAGGCACGCGTGTCGTCGTTGAAGCCGACCGTGTTGTAGAAGCCGGCGGTTTCCGTCGTCATCTCGCGGAAGCGGCGCATGCCCTCCGGCGAATCGTGGAACCACCAGCTCGGTCCCAGCTTCAGGCACGGATAATGCCCGGCGAGCGGCGCGAGTTCGCGGGCGTAGACGCTCTCGTCCAGCGTGAAGAGGATGATCGACAGGTCAGTCGAGGTGCCGAACCGGTCGAGCAGCGGCTTCAGGCCATGGACGTAATCGGTACGGCCGGGGATGTCCGCACCCTTGTCGCGGCCATGGCTGGCGAACAGGCCGGCATTGTGGTTGCGCACGCTGCCGGGGTGGATCTGCATCACCATCCCGTCCTCGACGCTCATGCCGGCCATTTCCGTCAGCATCTGCGCGCGGAACAGCTCGGCGTCGGCAGGCGTCCAGGCGCTGCCGTTGATGCGCGCGAACAGCGCCTCGCATTCGGGCGTCGACAGGTTCGCGGTCGCCGCAGTCGGGTGGCCGTGGTCGGTTGCGGTGGCGCCGGCGGCGCGGAAATCAGCACGGCGCTTGCGATGCGCGGCCAGATACCCCTGCCAGCTATAGACGTCCTCGCCGGTCAGCTCGGCGAAGCGACGCATCGCGCCGGCGAATTGCTCATGCTCGACGTCGATCACGCCATCGGGGCGATAAGTTGTGACGACACGGCCGTTCCAGCCGCTCTCCCGAATACGCTGATGCGCGTCGAGGCTGTCGTGTGCGCCCTCGGTCGTCGCGAGGAAATCGATGCGGAAGCGATCGAACAGCGCGCGCGGGCGGAACGCCTCGGTCGCCAGCTTCTCGCCGATCGCATCGAAATACAGGTCGGCCGTCGTGGGTTCGAAAGCGACATCAAGGCCGAATACCTCGCTGAACACATGATCGAGCCACATCTGGGACGGCGTGCCGCGGAACAGACGGTAATGATCCGCCAGTACGCGCCACGCTGCACGGGTATCAGTCGCCGGCACGCCATCGCGACGCGGGATCGCCAGCGCATCGAGGTTGACACCCTGACTATAGAGCATCCGGTAGAGATAATGATCGGGCGCCAGGAGCAACGTCGTCGCGTCGGTCCAGTTCGCATTTTCCGCGAACCACGTCGGATCGGTATGGCCGTGCGGGCTAACGATCGGCAGGTCGGCGACCTCGGCGTACAGCGTCCGTGCGATGTCGCGCGTCGCCGGATCGGCAGGGAACAGCCGGTCGGGGTGCAGTTCGAGACGCCGGGTCACAGCCGTTTTCCTCTCCGTCGGTCTTCGCGATCACCGATCTGGTAACCGGTGTCAGATTGTCGTGCAACCATTGCCGTCACTTTCGTCGGTTCGGATATTCACGCGACGACTGCGGCATGGTCATATTCCATATCAACCGGCCGCGGGCGGCGACGCCACCGAGCCCCGGCGGATCAGCGTCGAGAGGAACAGCGAAGGCTCCTCGACCTCCGCCTCGCCTTCCTGTTCGCCGGCGATCAACTTAAGCGCGGCGGAGCGCGCCATAGAGGCGATCGGCCAGCGTACCGTCGTCAGCGGCGGCCAGACATGCGCGGCAATCGGCGTGTCGTCGAAGCCGATGATCGACAGGTCGCGCGGAATCTCCAGCCCGCGTTGGCGGGCGGCGTGGATGACGCCCGCCGCCATCTCGTCGTTGCTGGAAAATATGGCGGTCGGGCGCGGGATGACGTCTAGCAGGCGCTCCGCCGCGATCAGCCCCGAATCGAACGTGTAATTGCCGTCGGCTATCATGCTGCGCGGCAAGGCGATCCCGGCTGCGACAAGCGCATCCTCGAACCCCGCACGGCGCTCGCGCGCCGAACGGAAGCCGTGCGGGCCGCCGACGAAGCCGATCCTTTTGTGGCCCTGTGCGATCAGATAATCGGTCGCCGCGCGTACGGCCTCGCGATCGTTGGAGGCGACCATCCGCGTCGTCACGTCGAGCACCGCCGATCCCATGCGGACATAGCGGCAGCCGATATCGTCGCACAGCTTCGCGACACTGTCATTCTCGCTGATCGGCGGCATCAGCAGCACGCCGAACAGTCGCTGCCGTTCGAGGAAATGGCGCAGATCCTCTAGCATCGTCGCCGATCCCCGATCCAGCGGGCGCACCACCATTTCGAACTCGGTATCGTGCAGCGCCTCCAGCATCCCCTGCTGGACGTTCATCACCGTCTGCGCGTTGGGATTGTCGTGGACCAGACCGATCAGGAAGTTGCGGCGCAGGGCGAGCGCGCGGGCCTGCGGGTTGGGGATATAGCCCAGATCGGCGATTACGGTCTCGACGCGCTTGCGGGTATCGTCGTTGAGCAGCGGTGACCGGTTGATGACGCGACTGACCGTCTTCTTGGAAACCCCCGCGATCCGGGCCACGTCGTTGATGGTGGGCTGACCGGATTTGCGCATGTCGGCCACGATAGCCGCGCGATCGCAACCCCGCCAGCCCGCCCCGCCTTGCACCCGAACACTATCTGCGCGATAAAAAGACACCGGTGTCCCGGCGAGAGAGAGGATCCATGACCAAGGCGCTGACCATCGCCCCGGGCGACAGCGTGGCGACGCTGCTGGAGGACGCACACGCCGGCGATATCGTCGCGGACGTGCGGCTGACCGCCGACATACCCCGCGGCCACAAGGTCGCGCTGTCGCCGATTGCCGCCAATGCGCCGGTGCTCAAATACGGCTTTCCGATCGGCCGCGCCCGCCGCGCGATCGCGCCGGGCGAGCATGTCCACAGCGACAATCTGGCGACCGGCCTGTCCGGCACCGGCAGCTACACCTACGATCCCAAGGCGTCGCCGACGCCCGAGGCACGGACCGGCGCGACCTTCCAAGGCTATGTCCGTGCCGACGGCCGGGTCGGAACCCGCAACGAGATCTGGATCTTGCCCACCGTCGGCTGCGTCGCCCGCACCGCCGAACGGATCGCGAAACAGGCGGGTGCGCAGGTCGATGGCCAGGTTGATGGTGTCCACGCCTTCACCCATCCCCACGGCTGTTCGCAGCTGGGGCAGGACCTCGCCGGCGTTCGCGCGATCCTCGCCAGCCTCGCCTGCCATCCCAATGCCGGCGGCGTGCTGCTCGTCGGGCTGGGCTGCGAGGAAAATCAGGTCAAGGAGTTGCTCGCCGCGATCCCGCCCGAACGGCATGGCGCCATCCGTTATCTCACCGCGCAGTTCAGCGCCGACGAGGTCGAGGAAGGCTGCGCATTGGTCGCCGAACTGGCGCAGCAGGCGGCGATGCCGCGGCAGACGGTCGGCCTCGATCGGCTGGTGCTGGGCGTCAAATGCGGCGGATCGGACGGACTGTCGGGCCTCACCGCCAATCCGTTGGTCGGCCAGATCAGCGACCGCGTGACGGAAGCGGGCGGGCGCGTCGTCTTCACCGAAATCCCGGAAATATTCGGCGCCGAACAGATGCTGATGGACCGCGCCGCCAGCACCGACGTGTTCGACCGGATGGTTGGCATCATCAACGGGTTCCGACAATATTTCATCGACCACGGTGAACCCATCAGCGAGAATCCCTCCCCCGGTAACGTCGTCGGCGGCATCACCACGCTGGAGGAGAAATCGCTCGGCGCAGTCCAAAAGGCGGGGCGCGCGACCATCACCGACGTCATCGACTACGGTGAGCGGGTCCGGGCCGATGGACTGACCCTGCTGGAGGCGCCGGGCAACGACGCGGTGTCGTCGACCGCACTGGCGGCGGCGGGCGCGACCGCGATCCTGTTCACCACCGGCCGCGGCACGCCGCTCGGCTTTCCGGTGCCGACGGTCAAGATCGCCTCCAATTCCGATCTCGCGACACGCAAGCCCGGCTGGATCGACTTCGACGCGGGCGCCGTGCTCGACCGCGGCTTCGAGGCGGCGGAGGCGATGCTGCTGGAGCGTATCTGCGCGATCGCATCGGGCGCGCCGACCGCGGCCGAGAACAACGACGAACGCGAGATCGCGATCTGGAAACGGGGTGTGACGCTGTGAACCGATTGACCGCCTCGACGCTCGACCAACTTGCCCCTGCCATGCAAAGTCCGCGCGGGCGGCCCGAGCCGAGCGTCGGCATCGTCCATTTCGGCCCCGGCGCGTTCCACCGCGCGCACCAGGCCGCTTATGTCGACACCGTGCTCCAGCATGATCCACGTTGGGGAATCGCCGCCGTGTCGATGCGCTCGCGCGGCACGGTCGAGGCGCTGGAGCAGCAGGACGGCCTCTACACGCTGGCAATCCGCGATGCCGAATCGGACATGCGCGTGATCGGCGCCCATCGGCGCTTCCTAGCGCCGGATGCCGCCGCCGAGACGCGCGCCTTGCTTGCCGACCCCGCGGTCGGTCTGGTCACCACCACCGTCACCGAAAAGGGCTATTGCCTGAGCGGCGACGGCACGCTCGACATGGAGCATCCCGATATCCTCCACGATCTGGCGGGCACCGCAGTCCCGGCGAGCGTCGTCGGCTGGATCGTTGCAGGTCTTGCCTCGCGTCGGTCGGCGGGCGTGCGGCCCTTCATCCCGCTGCCGTGCGACAATCTCGCAAGCAACGGCGCCAAGCTGCACGCCGCGCTGGTCGCCTTCGCCCGTGCGATCGATCCGGACCTCGCCGACTGGATCGCCGGGGAAGTGCGGGTGCCCTCGACCATGGTCGATTCGATCACCCCCGCCTCCGACGCCGACCTCTACGCCAAGGTCGCCGAGGGCATCGGCCTGGAGGATCGCGCCGCCGTGCAGCGCGAACGCTTCACGCAATGGGTGATCCAGGATGTCGGCGTACCGCTCGGCCCCGATCTGGCGAGCGCGGGCGCGACCGTCACCAGCGACGTCGCCGCTTATGAAAAGGCGAAGCTGCGCATCCTCAACGGCGCGCATTCGACGCTGGCCTATCTCGGCCTGCTGCGCGGCCATATCAGCGTCGCGGACGCGATGGCCGATGCCGATCTGGCGCGCTTCGTCGATACGATGATCCGCACTGACATCATCCCGATGCTACCCGCGGTCCCCGGTTTCGACCTCGACGAGTATCGCGAAGCCGTGCTCGCCCGCTTCCGCAACCCGGCGATCGTCCACCGACTCGATCAGATCGCGATCGATGGGTCGCAGAAGCTGCCGTATCGCCTCGGCGACACGCTCGCCGCCAATCGTGCCGCCGGGCGGATGCCCGCACATGTCGTCGCGGCGCTGGGAGGCTGGGTCGCCTTCCTGATCGCGCGCAGCCGCGCCGGGATGACGATCGCCGACCCCGCCGGCGATCGGCTTGCGGCCGCGGCACAGGACGGCGATTCGGTTGCGCTCGTCCGCCGCCTTACCGAAGCGGGACTGGGCTTGCCGCCGCAGGTCGCGGGCGATGCACCTTTGCTCGCCGCTATCAAGGCGGCCGCAAGCGCGGCACACGAAAAGCGTTGGGATATGTTGCTGCGCTGAACCGGCGCTTGTCATTGACACCGGTTTCCCATACCCATCGGCCAACGATCAGAACATTATGAGAGGGGGGCGGACAGCCCGATCCGATGCCACAGACCGATACCGCATCCGTTCACGACATTGCCCGCGCCTTCGTCGAAGCACGCCGCGACGGCCACGCCTTGCCCGATTACCCGGGTGCGATCCCTGCCGACCTCACCACGGCGTATCGCGTACAGGATGCCGCGCTCGATCTGGCGGAGGGTGAGGTCGTCGGCTGGAAAGTCGGGCGCATCAATCCCGCGATCGACGGCATCGACCGGCTGAGCGGCCCGATCTTCGCCGATACCGTGTTCGACGCGACCGACGGCGATCTTTCGATGCCGATCTTCGCCGACGGCTTCGGCGCGGCGGAGGCGGAGTTCCTGATCCGCATCGGCACCGCGCCCGATCCCGCCAAGACCAGCTACACGATGGACGAAGCGCGCGGACTGATCGACGCGGTGCATGTCGGGATCGAGATCGCGAGTTCGCCCTTCCCCGGCATCAACACGCACGGGCCGACCGTCACCATCTCCGATTTCGGCAACAACAACGGGCTGGTGATCGGCGATGCGATCCCCGACTGGCGCGATGTCGACCTCAATGCATGGCCGATCACGCTCGACATCAACGGGACGCGGATCGGCGCGGCGACCGCGGCGACGATGCTGGACGGCCCGATCGGCGCCGCCCGCTTCCTGTTCGAACATATGGCGGGGCGCGGCATCCCGCTGACGCCCGGCCAGTGGATTTCCAGCGGCGCGGTGACGGGGGTCCACCCCGTCGCGGTCGGCGACCGGGTGGAAGCCTCGTTCGACGGTCGCTACACCGTCGGCTGCACGATCAAGGCCCGCTAAGAGGCCGCACAACCGGAGAGAGATGATGGCGACGACGAAGGGTACGGGCACCGGGGGTACGGGTTTCGGGGGTGCGCAGAGCGAGGCGCAGATCGCCGCCGCCGCCTCGACCGTGGGCCGCTACCGCTGGGTGATCTGCGCATTGCTGTTCGCGGCGACCGCGATCAACTACGTCGACCGGCAGATGATCGGCGTGCTCAAGCCGACGATCTCGAAGGATCTGGGCTGGTCGGAAACGACCTATGCCGACGTGATCTTCTGGTTCCAGGCCGCCTATGCGATCGGGTATCTCAGCTTCGGCAAGATCGTCGATGTGGTCGGCGCGCGGATCGGCTATTCGATCGCCTTCGTGATCTGGACCGCGGGCCACATCCTGTGCGGTTTCGTCAACACCGCCTTCCAGTTCAGCCTCGCCCGGGCGCTGCTCGGCATCGGTGAAAGCGGCAACTTCCCCGCCGGCATCAAGGCGGTGACCGAATGGTTCCCCGCCAAGGAGCGCGCGCTGGCGACCGGCGTGTTCAACGCCGGCGCGAACATCGGCGCGGTGGTGACGCCGCTGGTGGTGCCGTGGATCGTCATCGACATGGGGCTCGGCTGGCGGATGGCGTTCGTCATCACCGGCCTGTTCAGCTTCATCTGGCTGTTCGCCTGGATCGCCATCTATCGCCGCCCGCGCGAACAGCCGCGGCTGTCGGCGGACGAGCTCGCCTATATCGAGAGCGACCCCGCCGATCCGGTCAAGCCGATCGCGTGGAGCAAGCTGATCCGCTATCGCGAGACCTGGGCGTTTGCGCTCGGCAAGTTCCTGATCGACCCGATCTGGTGGCTGTTCCTGTTCTGGACGCCCGATTTCCTCGGCAAGACCTACAACCTCGACCTCAAGACCTTCGGGCCGCCGCTGATCGTGATCTACCTGATCTCCGATATCGGCTCGGTCGCGGGCGGCTGGTCGTCGTCGCGGCTGATGAAGCGCGGCTTCACCGCCAACGCCGCACGCAAGCTGACCATGCTGGTCTGCGCGATCCTGGTGATGCCGATCTTCTTCGCCCAATATGCCAGCAGCGTCTGGCTGGCGGTGGCGATCGTCGGGCTGGCGACCGCGGCACACCAGGCGTTCTCGGCCAACCTCTACACGCTGCCGTCGGACATGTTCCCGCGCGCGGCGGTAGGGTCGGTGATCGGCATCGGCGGCACCGTCGGCGCGATCGGCGGCATGCTGATGGCGAAGTTCACCGGGTACATCCTGGAGACGACGGGCAGCTACACGCCGATCTTCGCGGTCGCCGGATCGACCTACCTGATCGCGGTGATCGTGATCCACCTGCTCAGCCCGCGGCTGGCGCGGGTGGACGCCGCCTGACCTGACATAACAAGAACGCTGGCCTCACCCTTCGCCGGCTACGCCGTCTCTCCCTCTCCCGTCGGGAGAGGGAAGGGGCCCGCGGCGAAGCCGTGGGAAGGGTGAGGGCAGCCTGCCTTTGGAGAGGCTGTATGAAACTCACCTCCACGCTCGCCCTTGCCACCGCCCTGCTCGCCACCCCGGCGGTGGCGCAGGACGGGCTGCTGTTCCGCGTCTCCGCCGACAAGGACCTGACCGCGAACAAGGCCGGCGGCGATCCCGTCCCCAATTTCCGCAGCGCGGTCACTGTCACGCCCGATGGCGCGATCGGCGGGGCGGCGCGCTGGGCGGACGAGGGCTATGTCGCGTGGAAGGCGCCGGGCAACATGGTCGCGCAGCGCGGCACGCTCGCCTTCTTCTGGCGCGCCCGCGATCCCGTCACCGAAGCGCCGTTCGTCATCTTCCGCGCGGGGTTCGCCGATCACACCAGCTGGGACATGGCGTTCCTGCGGATCGACTGGAACGGCCACGGCTTCGACGCCTTCGTCACCGACGCCAATCTGTCGCGGCTGCGCGTGTCGTGGCGCATCCCGACCCCGCCGACCCCTGAGCAATGGGAGCATATCGCCTTTGCCTGGGACGAGACGGCAGGCGTCCGCCTGTTCGTCGATGGCAAGGAAGTCGCGCGGCTCGACCAAAAGGCCGACCTCGATTCCGGGCTGGACCAGTTCGGTATGGCGGGGCGCGTCATCTCGCCTCATCAGGTGCAGAGCCGCTACAGCTTCATGCGCGGTAGCGATCTCGACGAGATCCGTGTCTACGACCGCATGCTCGGCTCCGCTGACGTTGCAGCGCTCGCCGCCAAGCAGGAACCAGCCGCAAGCCCGCCAGCCGACGCCGCCGCGCAGCGCACTGCATGGCTGCATCGCTACGGCTGGGACAAAAGCGCGCCGCCGGTCCTGGCCGATCCCGTCACCAGCGTCCGCCGCATCGAATTCGCCGATGCCAAGGACCTGAAGGAATGGATGTACAAGGGCGTCGACGGCATCGCCGAAACGACGTGGCCCGGCGTCTACAACCGGTCGAAGCTGCCCGGCCGCGACGATTATTTCGAGCTGCCCGACTGGAACACCTATGTCGAGGGCGGCAAGCGCTACGACCTGACGGTGCCGGAGGGGCAGAGCTTCAACCGCGTCGAGCTGCGCGGCGCGGCCTACGGCACGTTGAGCTGGAACGGCACCCGCCTCGCCACCCGCGCCAAGGGCGTGGTGCGCAGCGTCGATGCGGTGGCGCCGCATACCGGCGGCGTGCTGAGCTTCACCAACGTCATGCAGGAACAGCCGATCCAGGAGATCTGGGCTTATGACGTCGGCGCTACGCCCGAGCCTGCCGGCAGCTTCAAGCTGAGTTACACGATCGATGCCGCCGCTTCACCGAAGATGGCGGTGCTCGACGGGCTCAACACCTATATCGCCGGCCGCTATCCCGCCGGCGAGCGCGCCACCGTGCTGGCGATGCCGTCGTCGGGGATGAAGGTCGCGGTAGGCGCCGGCGCGGCGGGCGCGAGCGGTGCGGCGGTGCAGCGCGCGCCCGGCAAGCCGATCGCCCACGTGCTGATCCCGGCGAGCTTCGGCGATGCCTATCCCGACAAGCCGCTGGCGCGGGCCTGGGATTACGGCTGGCAGAACGTGCACGACGGGCTGGACGGGATCGCGATCGACCTGCCCGCGATGAAGGGTGCGACAGGCGCGCCCATCCCACTCAACATCCGCATCGCCGATCCGATCTGGCCCGGCCGTGCGATGATCGACCTGTCGGTATCGGTCCGCCCCGGCGAGGCGCGCACCCTGTGGCTCGACCTGCGCGACCGCATCCTCTCCAACGACAGCCTGTACCTGACGATCGCCTCGGGCGCGGAAAGCTTCGACGCGCAGAGCCTGAACGGGGCGAAGATCCGCCTCGTCTTCAAGCCGCGCGATCAGGCGAAGGCGGAGCATGTCGCCGACCGCTTCAACCAGGTCCGCGACAATTGGGGCTTCCTGGTCGAGGAGCATACCGCGTCGAAGCGTGCGGGGCTGTACCAGCGGTTGTTCGCCGACATCACCGACCTGCTCCGCGTCGATCCCGATCACGTGCAGGGCCGCGCTTATTGGGCGGACATCAACTACCGGCCGGAGAACATGCCCGCGGTCGCACTGCCGCCGGTTCCCGCCGGTGTGCCCGCCTGGGCGGCGCGGCAGCTGGACGACCTGAAGATCACGCGCGACTTCGTGACGTGGTGGATCGATCATCGTCAGGTGCCCTATGGCGATTTCGGCGGCGGTATCTCCGACGACACCGATTTGACGCAGCAATGGCCCGGCCTCGCGCTGATGGGAGTCGAGCCGGACAAGGTGAACGCCTCGCTGCGCGCGGTATCCGACGCGGTGTTCAGGAACGGCATGCGGGTGAACGGCCTCGGCTATATCACCACCGACGAACTGCATGCCTATGAGGAGGGGCTGAACTCCGACGCGCAGCGACTCTACCTCAACTGGGGCGAGCCCAGGGCGGTCGAGCGGATCATGGAGACGACCCGCGCGCTGCAGGGTGTGATCCTGAAGAACCCCGCCGGCCATATGCACTTCGCCAGCAACTGGTACGGCGGCCGCAAGATGTACCGCGAGGGCGCGTTCGCGTGGCAGAAGCCGTACAGCTTCACGGTGCTGCACGGCCCCATCCTGCTGGGCCTCTACAACGGCAGCCCGGCCGCGCGGGGGCTGGTGACCGGCGTGATCGACGGCTGGATGGCCCATGGCAAGCAAGCCGCCGACGGGACCTGGAATTATCCCAACGAGATCAACTGGGACACGGACGCGACGCGCGTCGGCGACGGTGGCGGCGTGTCGACGCCGTTACAGGGCGCGTGGGCCGCGTGGCGCTTCACCGGCGACGACACGTATCTGCGCCCGATCGTGGCGCGGGTGGGCAAGTCGGGCAGTGGCCTGGCCGAATTCAACGAGAACGCATTCGACCTGATGCCGGGGGGCACGGCATTGCGCGCGAAGATCGCGAAGGTGGCGGGCAGCGATCCGTTCGCGCGATATACCGCGTGGACCGCCACCGGCGACACCGCGACGCTGGCCGCGCTGCATGCGGACGCATGGACCGACAAGGCGCAGCACCAATATATGTATACCGAGGGCCATTGGTGGTCCGATAGGGTCGACCAGCCGAACGAGATCCTGCAACGCGAGCGACTTGGCGGGATCGCGCTGCGCCGCAACCAGACGTGGCCGGGTAATACCGTCAGCTGGCGCTTCGCGACGTCGGGCGCGGCGGAGCAGGTCGCGATCCTGGTTCCCGGCGCGACACGGGATGCGTTCCGGGTCATCGCCTACAACACCAGCGACGTGCCCCAGCGTGCGACGATGACGACGTGGAACGTCACCGCAGGATCGTGGCAGGTGCGGACGAGCACCAGCACGGACGAAGGCAAGACGCCGGTTGCGGGGGGTGTGCAATCGACGGTGCCGCTGGAACGCAGCGTCGGAATGGACGTGACCTTCGCCCCCCGCACGACGACGGTGATCGAGGCAAAGCTGATGCAGCCGACGACGCCGGTCGAAACGCGGCCGGATATCGGCATCGGATCGGACGATGTGACGGTGAGGGGACGGCGCGTGACGCTGACCGTACATGGTCTGGGGTCGACGCCATCGGGTACGGGTATCGCGACGCTGGTGGCGGCGGATGGCCGCGTCGTCGCGACCGCACCGATCCCGGCTATGGAGGCGCCGAACGACCTGAAGCCACGGACGGTGACGGTCCAGCTGATGGCCCCGGGCGCCACCACCGGGCTAACCGCCCGCGTGGCACTGGCGGGCGACGCGCCGGAGGTGACGCGGCTGAACAACACCGTACCTGTGGTGGGGCGGTGATGCCCGGTATCGGGACGGCGACCGTCCGCCGATTGCGCCCTCGTGTTCCCGTGAACGCACGAAACCGGGGCCGGGGCCGGGCAGCATGACGCAGCGTAACGCCTGCGACCCCGGACTGTCGCCGGTGCAAAAGCACGGGCATATGCCTGCTGCGACTGGACCGCACCGGCGGTCCGTGATCGTCGGGATGGGTGCGACGATGCTGTCCGCCTGCGTCCGCGATCGCGGTGGCGACCATAGCCCCGACGACACCCTGCGTCTTGCTCTGGACGAGGCGGCGGGATCGCCGCCGGCGCAGGCGCTTTCGCGGCTCGCCGGATTCGAGGCACGGACATTGCCGGCGTCGCAGCGGCTCGACCTCGTCACGGCCCGTGCCGGGCTGGCGATCGACGAGCGTCTGGCTGCCATCCCCGCGACGCGTGGCGCCAAGGGCGGCTACCGTCCGCTCGCGGACGCCGGGCCGATCGCGGCGGACCATTATGCGCTGCTGCTGGCCCGGCCGCTGGGGCCGGTCACGCCGCAGGCGGCACAGGCGCGGCTGACACGCGAGCTGGACGGCCTGCATGCCCGTGCCGCAGCGGCGTTCTCCACGATCGGCATCACCGGCGGCAGTATCGGGGATCGCTACAGCCGGCTGTGGCGCGACGAACGCTTCCTGTACCCCGACGCCGCTGCGGCCGTCGCCGATATGACGAGGATGCTGGAAGCCGCCCGTGCCCGCATTCCGGCGACGATCGGACCGGTTCCCGCCTGGTGCACCGACGTCGGTGTCCGCACGCTGTCCGCGGAGGAAATCGCGGCAGGCAGGAACGGCTATCGCGCAGTACCGACGCCGACGCAGCCGGGTGCCTATATCGTCGACCTGAAGCAGCTTGGCCGCCGGCCGAGCTGGACGCTGCCCAGCGTCGTCGCGCACGAATTGCTGCCCGGGCATATGATCCAGCTCGGGCTGGAGGGCATCGCACCGCCGCATCCGCTGCGGATCACCTATGCCGGCAGCTTCGTCGAAGGGTGGGGCATTCATGCCGAGGCGGTTGCGGCGGAGGACGGCGCCTTCGCCGATCCGCGCACGATGCTCGGCCATCTCCATTGGCTGATCTTTCGGGTCGCCCGCGCGCTTGCGGATCTGGGTATCCATCTCGACCGCTGGAGCCTCGACGCGGCGCGGGCGCGGCTGATCGAATGGCAGGGCGAACCGGGCTATTTCGCGCCCTACGACACCGAGCTGCCGCGGATCGTGCAGGAACCGGCGCAGCGCGTCGGCGAGGCGATGGCGTGGCTGGCGATCGCCGATGCCGCGCGCGACCGGCGCGGAGCCGCCAGGATCGCCTTACATCGGCGATTGCTCGACCACGGGCGGATGCGGAGCGACGCGGTCGGCAATATTTCCTAACGCAAATCAGGGATCGGGGCGGACCCGCCGATACGTTCATGCGTCTGACGATCGATGCATCGGGCCGGTCGGCCCGTCCGCCCCGGAGACTGTACCTTGGCCGCTTCCTTCGTTCGCCACCTCGATCCGACCCTGTTGCCCGATCCCAAGCGAACGGTGATCCGGCCGTTCCTGCCCGGCGATCCCGACCCCTTTCGCGTCGAGGGCAAACCGCGCGGCGACCGGATCGTCGAGCGGACGCTGGCGATGTCGGACGACGAGGTCCAGCAACTGGTCGATATCATCATCGAGGGGCTCGGCGTCCGTCACCGCGAGGTGCCCGCGCTGCTGATGCGGCGCTTCGACGAGGTGGCGCCCCAGCTGAAGCTCGACACCACCGTGTCCGACAAGCGCAAGATGCTGATCGGCGGCTATTTCAGCGCGGAATATTCGTTCGAGGCGGCGGCGCTGTTCAACCCCAGCATCGTGCCGCATCCGGATCAGGACGAGTGCCCGGATGGTGCGATCCGGTTCGTCCTGTCATTGCGGGGTATCGGCGAAGGGCATCTGTCATCGGTGACGTTCCGCACCGGTATCTGGGGTCCGGGGGACGACACGCTGGTGCTCGATCCACCAAGCCAGCAGGGCGTGCCGCCATTGCTGGAGGAGCCCGACCCCGACCTCGTCCGCCAGATCGGGGCGAAGGCGCTGATCCAGCTGAACTGTCGCGAATCGCGCGAGCCGTCCGAAACCGTACTGTTCCCGGTGATCGAATCGCAGAACCGGGGAATCGAGGATCTGCGGCTGGTGCAATTCCGCGAGGACGACGGCAACCAGACCTATATCGGCAGCTACACCGCGGTCAGCGACAAGGGGGCGCGGCAGGAGGTGCTGCAGACCGACGATTTCCGGCTGTTCCACATGCACCCGGTCGACGGGCCGGTGGCGCCCGGCAAGGGCATGGCGCTGTTCCCGCGGCGGATCGGCGGCAAGTTCGCCGCGCTGTTCCGGCACGACAACGAGAACCTGTGGTACGGGACCAGCGACACGCCGCTGGAATGGCAGGATCCGGTGCGGATCATGACGCCCGAATATCCGTGGGAGTTCGTGCAGATCGGCAATTGCGGATCGCCGATCGAGATCAACGAGGGCTGGCTGGTCATCACGCATGGCGTCGGCATCGTCCGCAGCTATTGCATCGGCGCGGCGCTGCTCGACCGGGATGATCCGACCAGGGTGCTGAAGCGACTGGCCGAACCGTTGATCGCGCCGGACGGCGAGACGTGGGACGGTTACGTGCCCAACGTCGTCTACACCTGCGGCGCGCTGGTGCGGGGACGGACGCTGCTGCTGCCCTATGCGCTGGCGGACGACATGACGACCTTCGCGACGGTGCCGCTGGACGATCTGATCGCCGCGATGCGGTGATCCTCAGCCGTCCCGCCGCGCCCATTCCGTCAGCAGGGTGTGGGCGATCGCGTAGGATGGCGGGGCGACGAACGGGCCCGGTTCGCCCGCCAGTACCGCACGAACGAGGTCGCGCGGCACCCACATCGCATCCTCGAGCTCGGTGGTGTCGAGTGTGATCGCGTCGTCCTCCGCTTCGCCGATGCAGGCGATCATCAGCGACGACGGGAACGGCCATGGCTGGCTGGAGACATAGCGGACGCCGGTGACGCGGACGCCGGCTTCCTCGTGGATCTCGCGCGCCACCGCTTCCTCGATCGATTCGCCGGGTTCCAGGAAGCCGGCGAGCGCGGAATAGCGCCCCTCCGGCCAGCCCTTGCCGCGGCCGAGCAGCGCGCGGCCATCGTGTTCGGCGATCATGATGACGACGGGATCGACGCGCGGGAAATGCTCTGTGTAGCAGGCGTCGCATTGCCGCCCCCAGCCGGCGCGGAACAGGTGGGTGGTCGACCCGCAACGGGCGCAGAACCGGTGGCGGGCATGCCAGTCGAGCAGGCTGCGCGCCGCCGCATAGGTTGCCGCCTCCCCCGCCTCCAGCGCGCCGAGCACCGCCATCAGCGCGGGCGAGCGCATCGCCGGTGTCGTCCCCTCCCCACTCGCGGGCAGCAGCGCCGCGACATGCGCACGGTCCTGCGCATCGAGGCCGAGCAGCACGATCTCCGCATCGTCGGGCAGGTCGGCGAGGCTGGTCCACGCCAGCCGTCCGTCCTCGATCTGCGGCATCAGCCCGTCGAGTTTGAGCAGTCGGGCGCGCCAGTCGAGCTTCGCCGACAGCGCGGCGGGATCGTGGCGCAGCGCGTCGGCCCGGTCGAGCAGGCCGCCGGTGAAGCCAGGGACGAGGGTCATCGCCGCAACCGCGACAGGTCGGTGGCGAGCGCGCGGACCGCCTCCTGCCGCACCGGCCAGCGATCGGCGGGGAAATAGTTGACCATGATCGTGCCGCGGACCCGCTTGACCGGATCGACGAAGGCGACGGTTCCGGCCGCGCCGCCCCAGCCATAGGTCCCCTTCGACGGCATGCCGCCCGGTCCATCCGCGAGATAGACCGAACCGCCGGCACCGAAGCCCATCGGTACCGCGTTCGCGGAGGCGCCGCCGGTCGCGCCGCCGACGCCGCCGAACGTGACACCGGCGGGCAGCAGGTTCGACATGGCGAGCCGCACCGTCTCGGGCTTCATGATCCGCACGCCGTCCAGGCTACCGCCATCGGCGAGCATGTGGAGGAAGCGGTCGTAATCACGCGCGGACATCACCAGCCCGGCGCCGCCATAGGGGAAGCTGGGCGGTCGCAGGTAGACCGAGGTGGCGGCAGGATCGAGCGGGGCGAGCAGTTCGCCCGTCCACGCATAGTTGGTCGCGAGCCGGCCCGCTTCGGACTGCGGCACGGTCCAGTAGCTCGACGTCATCCCGAGCGGCGCGAAGATGCGGGTGTTTACGAAGGTATCGAACGGCTGGCCCGAGGCGACCTCGATCACGCGGCCCATCACGTCGAGGCCGACCGAGTAGTTCCACGCGGTGCCGGGCTGCGCGATCAGCGGGGCCTTGGCGACCTGATCGGCGAAGGCGGCGAGCGTCGCCGGACGGGCGCGGCGCATGCCCGGCTCGATCGCGGCATTGACCGCGGCGGGCAGGATCCCGAGCCGCTCATACTCCTTGAGCAGCGCACCCTTGGCGATGATGTTGTAGGTAAGGCCGGAGGTGTGGGTCAGCAGCATGCGGATCGTGATCGGCGTCTTCGCCGGCACGCTGGCGAGGCTGGTTTCGGGCGCGGTGGCGACCTTCATCGACCGGAACGCCGGGATGTATTTCGACACCGGATCGTCGAGGCCGATCCTGCCCTGTTCGATCAGGATCATCGCCGCCATCGCCGTGACCGGCTTGGTCATCGAATAGACGCGCCACAGGCTGTCCTGCGTCGCCAGCGGCGCGGCAGGATCGGTGGCGAGCCGGCCCGAGGATACGAACAGCGTCGGACGATCACCGATGCCGAACGCGGCGACGATGCCGGGCATTTTGCCATCGCGAACATAGCCGTCGAACAGTGCCTGGGTGGTCGGCAGGAAGGACTTCCGCAGACCCTGCGAGACGATCTCCGCAGAACGAGGCGCATCCTGTCGCACTGCCTGCCCATTGACCGCCGCGGCAGCGACCAGCGCCACCAGTGCGAGTCCGCCGATCCCGTACACCCGCTTCATCCGTCCCTCCTCAGCACCGCCGACGCGGCTTTTGCGAACAGCGTCGGCAATCCGGCGCGGTCGAGATCCACGATCGGCCACCACATGGCATCATCACCGAATTGATGCGCTTCCGTCAGCGCCACGGCAAGCGACAGTTCGATGTCGAAATGGGTAAATCCATGCGAGACCGTCACATTTCGCAATTCCCAGCCGGCCGCAGCGGGCGCGTCGGCGAGGCCGGGCGAGGCATCGGTCCATGGGCCGGTCGGCAGCGCACGCATGCCGCCGAGCAAGCCCTTGTCGGGGCGGCGGACCAATAGCACGTCATCGCCCCGCTGTAGCCAGAAGATGGTGCCGTACCGCTGCGGCTTCGGCTTCTTCGCGGCCTTCACCGGCAGGCGTTCGGGTGCGCCCCGACGCACCGCAACACAATCATGCTGCAACGGACAGAGCAGGCAGGATGGTTTCTTCGGCGTGCAGATCGCAGAGCCGAGGTCCATCATCGCCTGGGCGAAATCGCCGGCACGGGTATCGGGGGTCACCCGATCCGCAGCCGCGCGGATCGGCACCCGCGCACCCGGCAGCGGCGTATCGATCGCGAACAATCGCGCGACGACGCGTTCGACGTTGGCGTCGACCACGACCGCGCGCTGCCCGAAGGCGATCGCCGCGACCGCGGCCGCAGTATAGGCACCGAGGCCGGGCAGCGTGCGCAGCGTCGCCTCATCGTGCGGGAACGCACCGCCGTGGTCCGCCACCACGACTTTCGCCGCCGCGACCAGATTGCGCGCGCGCGCGTAATAGCCGAGGCCCGCCCAGGCCGCCATCACCTCCGCCTCGTCCGCCGCCGCCAGCGACGCGAAGTCGGGCCAGCGCGCCACCCATGCCGCGAACCGCGGACGCACCGCCGCGACGGTCGTCTGTTGCAGCATCACCTCCGACAGCCATATTCGATAGGGGTCCGCCGCCTCGCCCGGCAGCGCCCGCCACGGCAGCGCGCGGCGATGGGTATCGTACCAGCCGAGCAGCGCGGGGGCGATGCGCGTCGGATCGATCGATGATCGTGTAGCGTCCACGCGCCGGCTATGGCATGGGTCCGCCAATGAGCAAGCGCGCCGGCGCCCCCACATCCGAAGCCCCTCGCCAGAATCGCGCCCGCGCGGTCAGCGAATTGCTGCCCGCGATCCATGGCGCCGCATTCAAGCGATTCGGCTTCGTACAGAGTGCGCTGGTCACCCGCTGGCCGGAGATCGTCGGTGCGCGCTGGGCGGCCGCATCCAACCCCGAATCGCTGCGCTTTCCGCCGGGAAAGCGTGCGGACGGCGTCCTGACCATCGTCGTGCGCGGGGCGCATGCGCCGATGATGCAGCATATCGCGCCCGAGATCATCGAGCGGGTCAATCGCTTCTTCGGCTATGTCGCGGTCGCGCGGCTGACGATTCGGCAGGGCGAGGTGGCAAAGCCGATGCCGCGCAGCGCACCGCCGTCGTTGAAGCCCGCCCCGGCCGAAGTCGGAGAGGGACTGAAGGTGATCGCCGATCCCGAATTGCGCGCCGTACTCGAATCGCTCGCCGCCGGCGTCCACGCCACCCGCGGTCTTCCCAAGGTAGGATGATGATGCGCCTGCTTGCTCCCGTCCCCATCGCGTTCGCCCTGATCGCCGCCGCACCCGCCACCGACTGGAGTCAGGTCGCGCGGCCAACGGCCAAGGGCGCCTATGTCTTCGGCAACCCCGCGGCACCGGTGAAGCTGGTCGAATATGGCAGCTACACCTGTTCGCATTGTGCCGATTTCGCCAACGAGAGCGCGCCGGTGCTGAAGGGGCAGATGATCAAGGCCGGCAAGGTCAGCCTGGAATATCGCCACCTGATCCGCGATCCCGCCGATCTGGGCGCGGCGATCCTCGCGCGCTGCGCGGGGCCGCGCGGCTTCGGCGCGGCGCATGCGATGGTGTTCGCGACCCAAGCGACATGGTTGCCCAAGGTCGCGGCGTATCAGCAGGCCAACCCGTCGATCGACCAGCAACCGCTGGTGAAGCAGGCGCGCCTCTATGCCGATGCCGGCGGACTGATCGCGGCGATGCGCGCACGCGGGCTGACGCCGCGCCAGATCAACGCCTGTTTCGCCGACAAGGCGGGCATCGACCGGATCACGGCGATGACCAGCGACGCACCGGTAGAGGTGCGCAGCACGCCGACCTTTTATCTTGATGGCGAACTCCAGCAGCCGATGGGCTGGAGCCAGTTCGAACCCGTCCTGCGCGCCAAGAGCGCCAAGTAATGGAGCGTAATCGCATGAAGTTGCTCGCGTCCCTGCTGATCCTGCCGCTGGCGATCGCCGGCTGTTCCAGCGAAACCGGCACGCCGTCCGCCCCCGCCAGCCCGGTCGCCGCCGTTACCGCGCCCGCCGGCCAGAACTGGACCGACACCGTATCGCGAACCGCCGAGGGCACGATCGTCGGCAATCCCGACGCGCCGATCAAGCTGGTCGAATATGGCTCGCGCCTGTGCCCGACCTGTGGCGCACTGGCACGCGAGAGCTTCGGGCCGCTGATGAACACCTATGTCAAATCGGGCAAGGTGAGCTTCGAGTACCGCGAATTCCTGGTCCATGGTGCGCCCGACCTGCCGCCGGCCCTGCTCGGCAATTGCACCGATCCCGCAGCGTTCTTCCCGATCCTCGACCAGATGTATCAGGCGCAGGACGGCTTCAACACCAAGCTGCAGGCGACGCCGCAGCCGGTGCAGGCGCAGTTGCAGACCGCCAAGCCGGTCGAGGCGATTCGCATCATGGCCGAACAGATGGGGTTGATCGACTTCGCCAAGCAGCGCGGTATTCCGGAGGCGAAGGCGCGCCAATGCCTCGGCGACATGGCGCAGATCGATCGCTGGACCAAGCAGACGCAGGACAAGAGCGCCGACGGCACCGTCGCGGGCACGCCGACGCTGTTGATCAACGGCAAGAAGGCGGAAGCGGTGAGCTGGGGTCAGCTGGAGCCGTTGCTGAAGGCGGCGGGGGCGTAAGGCGTTCGTTCAAGCCGCGAGTGTCGTAGCCCACCCCCCCCTCCGCCACCGCTAACGCGGCGCCACCTCCCCCTCGCGGGGGAGGATTGGTCCTTCCCGTTCCTCCCTTGCTTGAGCTGGGGAGGGGGACCGTTCGGCGATAGCCGGATGGTGGAGGGGGTGTTTCCGCGAGCGACCGGGTTCGGAGCTTACCTCCCCCCTTCGTCACGGCTTCGCCGCGCCACCTCCCCCTTGCGGGGGAGGATCTGGTTAGCCGGTCACTTCCTTGAACAGCTGGCGCGCGGTGTCGGCCAGCACGCGGCCGGCGCCACGGTCGCCCTTCGCCATCGAGGTCATGAACGCCTTCGCCTGCGCCATCGTCAGGTGCGGTGGCAGCGGGGCGACTTCGGGGTCGGTCTTCACCTCGAGGATCACCGGACGGTCCGATGTGAGCGCGGCATCCCACGCCGCGCCCAGATCCTCCGGACGGTCGACAAAGATGCCCTTCAGCCCGATCAGCTCGGCGAACTTCGCATAGGGGACATCGGGAAGGTCCTGCGTCGTCGGAAAACGCGGATTGTCCTCCATGACGCGCTGTTCCCACGTCACCTCGTTCAGATCCTCGTTATTGAACACGCAGACGATGAATCGTGGATCCGACCAGCGCTGCCAGTATTTCTGTACCGTGATCATCTCGGCGAGGTTGTTCATCTGCATCGCGCCGTCGCCGACCAGCGCCACCACCGGACGATCAGGATAGGCGAACTTCGCGGCGATCGCATAGGGCACCGCCGCCCCCGTCGAGGCGAGGCCGCCCGACAGCGAGCAGCGCTGACCCTGCTTCACCTTGAAATCGCGCGCGAACCAGTTGCAGCACGAGCCGCTGTCCGACGTGACGATCGCGTTCGACGGCAGGCGCGGCGACATCTCCCACACCACGCGCTGCGGGTTGACCGGTTTCGCCTCCGCCAGCGCGCGTGCTTCCAGCGTCTGCCACCATTCGGCGACACCGGCCTCGATATCCTCGCGCCAGCTGCGGTCGGTCTTGCGTTCGATCAACGGTAACAGCGCTTCCAGCGTCTCCTGCGCGCCGCCATGCAGATTGACCTCGGTCGGATAGCGCAGGCCGAGCATCCCGGCGTCGATGTCGATCTGGACCGCGCGGACCTTGCCGTCGGCGGGCAGGAACTCCGCCCAGGGGAAACCGGTGCCGATCATCAGCAACGTATCCGCGCCCTGCATCAGGTCCTACGACGGCCTGGTCCCGAGCAGCCCGATCGCACCGGTGACGAAGGGCAGTTCGTCGGACAGGACATCCTTGCCGAGCAGGGCCTTGGCGATGCCCGCACCGAGCAGGTCGGCGATCCGCACGACCTCGTCGGCGCCCGCGCGTGCGCCGACGCCGATCAGGATCGGGACCTTTTCCCCCGCATTGAGCACCTCGGCGGCGCGCGCCAGATCGGCCGGTTGCGGCACGATGCGCGGGCGGGTGTAGCCGACGCCCGATCGGGTGTAGCCGTGCTGGACCTTCGGCTCCGCATAGGGTTCGTCCTGCACGTCCTTGGGCAGCACGATCACGCCGACGCCGTTGCCCGCCATCGCAATGCGGATCGAGCGATCAGTGACGTGGCGGACCTGTGCCGGGGCGGTCGCCTCCTGCACGTAGTCGGCGACATCGGCGAAGATGCGGTCGAGGTTGAGTTCCTGCTAATAGCTCGCGCCCCGCACCGTCGTTTCGGCCTGGCCGGCGATGTCGACGACGGGCGCGTGGTCGAGTTTGGCATCATACAGCCCGGTCAGCAAATGCGTTGCGCCGGGACCTCCGGTGGACAGACAAACGCCGATCTCGCCGGTGAACTTGGCGTGCGCGGTCGCCATGAAGGCGGCCATCTCCTCGTGCAGGACCTGGATGAACTCGATGCCCTCCCCAGCCTTTTCGGCGCGCTGCAAGGCGCCGATCACGCCGTTGATGCCGTCGCCGGAATAGCCGTAGATGCGGGTCACGTCCCATGCTTTCAGCCGGTCCACGAAGAAGTCGCTGGTCATCGCCGCCATGTCGTCTCGTCCTGTTCGGGTGCAGGAGCGTCAGCGGGTGCTGCGCAGCAATGTTGCGTGCTGCGGTTCGGCTCGCGGTTGCTGCGCTTCATCGCAGCGCTTGCAACGACCGGTTCCCGCCCGGGAATCCGTCGATAAGGATCGCCGATGTTGCGAAGCGGGACCCCAGCCACACCTATGACAGCCTATGGCCGTTCGGCCCGATCCATTGTTGTTATCGGCCTGTGTGCGATGGTCTCCGGCTGCGGCTCGACCTCGCGGCCGAGCGCTGGCGCGCAGGCGCCGGGCGTGTCGGCGCCGGTGGAAGTGTCGATCCCGATCCCCGCAGCCGCGCCGCCCGCGCGCAAGGTCGCGCCGGCGCAACTGACCAGCGCGATCGACGCTATCGCGCGTAATTTCGACGGGAAGTTCGGTATCGCGATCCGTGCGGTCGACGAAGGCTGGACGGTCGCCTCGCCCGGCGCGCGGCTGCGGCTGCCGCAGCAATCGGTCAGCAAATTGTGGGTCGCGATGACGCTGATGGACCTGCGCGATCAGGGCAAGGCACGGCTGGACGACGCGGTGCTGGTACGGCCGGAGGATCTGACGCTGTTCCACCAGCCGATCGCGATGCTGGTGAAGGGGGCGGGCTATCAGACCACGGTCGGCGAATTGCTGACGCGTGCGCTGACGCATAGCGACAATACCGCCAACGACCGGCTGCTGACCTATGTCGGCGGGCCGATCGCGGTGCGGGCGATGATCGAACGCAAGCAACTGGGCGACATTCGCTTCGGCCCCGGCGAGCGCCTGCTGCAATCGCAGACCGCAGGGCTGAACTGGGACCAGTCGATGGCGAAGGGCAACAGTTTCGAGCTGGCGCGGTCGCGGCTGTCACCCGAGGTGCGGGCGGCGGCGCTGGATACCTATGTCAACGATCCGCCGGACGGTGCGGCGCCGCTGGCGATCGCCGATGCGATCTCGCGCCTCGCGCGGGGCGAATTGTTCACCGAGACGTCGACGCGGATCCTGCTCGATACGATGGGCGCGTCGGTGACCGGGCGCGCACGGCTGCGCGCGGCGTTGCCCGCGGGGTGGAAGATCGCGCACAAGACCGGCACCGGGCAGGATCTGGGCCAGCGCAACGCGGGCTTCAACGACGTCGGCCTGCTGACGGCGCCGGATGGCCGCCGCTATGCGATCGCGGTGATGATCGGCGATTCACGCCGCCCGATCCGCGAACGGCAGCAGTTGATCCAGTCGGTCGCGGCGGCGGTGGCGGGGTATGTCGGCGGCGGGCTGAACTGACCGGTCATCCTGTTACCGGGAAGCCACACTCCCCTCACCCGCCACGCCATCGCCAAGGATCGTTTGGCCCGCACCCGCCGATCCGCTAAACGCGGTCCACGATGCCCCATCTCTATCTCGTCGACGGCTCGGGCTATATCTTCCGCGCCTATCACCGGCTGCCGCCGCTCACCAACAAGCATGGCGAGCCGGTCGGCGCCGTCTATGGCTATACCACCATGCTGTGGCGGCTGGCGGACGAGGTTCACGCCGCAGAAGGCCCCACCCACATGGCGGTGATCCTCGACAAATCGTCGAAGACCTTCCGCAAAGAGCTGTACGACCAGTACAAGGCGCACCGACCGCCGCCGCCCGAAGACCTCGTGCCGCAATTCCCGATGATCCGCGACGCCACCCGCGCCTTTTCGCTGCCCTGCATCGAGACCGAGGGGCTGGAGGCGGACGACATCATCGCCTGCTATGCCAAGGCGGCGCTGGCGCAGGGCTGGCTGGTGACGATCGTCAGTTCCGACAAGGACCTGATGCAGCTGATCGAGCCCGGCCTCGACCTTTACGACACGATGAACAATCGCCGGCTCGGCGCGGAGCATGTCGCGGAAAAGTTCTTCGGCATTGCGCCGACGCAATTGGGCGACGTGCTGGCGCTGATGGGCGACAGCGTCGACAACGTCCCCGGGGTGCCGGGCGTCGGTCCCAAGACGGCGGCGAAGCTGATCCTTGAGCATGGCGACCTCGAATCCGTCCTCGCCGCCGCGGAGGGGATGAAGAAGGGCAAGCTGCGCGACAATCTGATCGAGCATGCACCGATGGCGCGGCTGAGCCGCGAGCTGGTGTCGCTGCGCTGCGACGTCGCGCTACCCGAACCGCTGGAAGACCTCGAACTCAAGGGCATTCCCGACGCACCGCTGCGCGCATTCCTGGAGCATCACGGCTTTCGGTCGCTGCTGACCAAGCTGGGTCAGGTCGCCGATGCGCCGGTCGCCGCGCCCGCCGACGTGCCGATGGAGGAGGACCCGCCCTGTAATCTCGACGACTATGAGACGGTGCAGGATCTCGACGCACTCGACCGGTGGATCACGCTTGCGCGGCATCAGGGCTGGATCGCGGTGGATACCGAGACCAGCTCGACCGACGCGACGCAGGCCGAGCTGGTCGGCGTCAGTCTGGCGCTGCACCCCAATCTCGCCTGCTACATCCCATTGGGGCATGGCGGCACCGACCTGCTGGCCGAGGTACCGGTTCAGATCGACATCGATGCGGCGCTGGCGCGGCTGAAGGACCTGATGGAGGACCCGTCGGTCTTCAAGATCGGCCATAACCTGAAGTTCGACATGATCGTGCTGGGCCAGCGCGGCATCACCGTCGCGCCGCACGACGATACGATCGTGATGAGCTTCGATCTCGACGCCGGGCTGCACGGGCACGGCATGGACGAACTCGCCGCGACGCATCTGTCGCACAGCTGCATCGCGTTCAAGGACGTGGTCGGCACCGGCAAGTCGCAGCGCGGCTTCCACGAAATCGATCTGAAGGCGGCGACCCGCTACGCCGCCGAGGACGCCGACGTGACATACCGCCTGTGGAAGCGGTTCAAGGCGCGGCTGCCGGCGGAGGGCTCGACGCGCGTCTACGAGATGGTCGATCGGCCGCTGGTGCCGGTGATCGCGCGGATGGAGATGCGCGGGATCAAGGTGGATCGCGAGAAGCTGTCCGCTTTGTCCGCCGAGTTCAGCGGGCAGATCGCCGGACTGGAGACGGTGATCCACGGCCTCGCCGGCGCACCGTTCACGATCGGCAGCCCCAAGCAGCTGGGCGACGTGTTGTTCGAAAAGATGGGCATCAAGGGCGGCCGCAAGGGCAAGTCCGGCGTCTATTCGACCGACGTCACCGAACTGGAGCGGATCGCCGCCGACAAGGATTCGCCCGGTGCCGAGATTGCGGCGCGGGTGCTCGACTGGCGGCAATTGTCGAAGCTGAAGAACACCTACACCGATGCGTTGCAGGCGCAGATCAACCCGCGCACCGGCCGCGTCCACACCAGCTATTCGCTCACCGGCGCGCAGACCGGGCGGCTGTCGTCGACCGAACCGAATTTGCAGAATATCCCGATCCGTACCGAGGTCGGCCGGCAGATCCGCGATGCGTTCGTCGCGGAACCGGGCAACGTCATCCTCGCGGCAGACTATTCGCAGATCGAACTGCGGCTGGCGGCGCACATGGCCGACGTGCCGGCACTGCGCGAGGCGTTCGCCAATGGCGACGACATCCACAGCCTGACCGCGATGGAGCTGTTCGGCGAGGTCAACCGCGACACCCGCGGGCGGGCGAAGACGATCAACTTCGCTATCCTCTACGGCATCAGCCGCTGGGGTCTCGCGGGGCGGCTCGACGTCGGCGCGGACGAGGCGCAGGCGATGATCGACCGCTATTTCGAACGCTTCCCCGGCATCAACAACTACATCGCGGAGACGACGCAGACGGTGCGCGAGCGCGGCTTCACCACCACGTTGTTCGGCCGCAAGACGCATTTCCCGCGGATCAAGTCCAAGGTGCAGCACGAACGCCAGGGTGCCGAACGCGCGGCGATCAACGCGCCGATCCAGGGCACCTGCGCCGACATCATCAAGCGCGCGATGGTGCGGATGGAACCCGCACTCGCGGAGGCAGGCCTCACCAACGTCCAGATGCTGTTGCAGGTGCACGACGAACTGGTGTTCGAACTGCCCGGGGGCGACGTCGAGGCGGCCAAGCCGGTGATCGAGCGGGTGATGGCAGAGGCGGCAGCACCCGCGGTGGTATTGTCGGTGCCGCTGGGGATCGAGATCGGCACCGGTGCGAGCTGGGGAGCGGCGCATTGATCGCTGGCGTGTCGCTCCTGCCCTCACCCTTCCGCGCGTGCCGCGCTCCCTCCCTCTCCCGACGGGAGAGGGAAAAGACGGCGCACTCGGCGAAGGGTGAGGACATCTGCCTCGCAATTTTGCCGTGACCGACACCAAGGACATCGACGCGCTCGCCAAGGGCGGCCGGACCAACATCGCCGGCTTCGTCCTGCGCCTCGCCGCGCGCATCCCGTTCCTGTTCATCGCCGGGCGATTGTACGGACCGGACCTCGTCGGCCGGTTTGCGCTGGCGGTCGTGGTCGTCGAGCTGGCGGCGCTGGTCGCGACGCTCGGCCTCAAGCGCGGCCTCGCGCAGGCGCTGTCGTCCTCCGATCAGCCGCATGTCTGCGTCGTATGGGACGCGCTGGCGCTCGCCTTCGTGTTGTCGATCGCAGCGAGCGGCGTGCTGATCGCGTTTCCCGAGGTCATGTACGCCAACACGCAGGTGACCGGGCTCGACCGGTTCCTGCCGTGCATCATCGTCGCGGTCGCATGGTCGGACGTCAGCCTCGCCGCGCTCGCCTATCGCCACAACGTGAAAGCCGCGGTTACCGCGCGCGCCGTCGTCGAGCCGTGGACGATATCGATCGCGGCATGGGCGTTTTCGTTCTTCACGATCAAGGACGGGCTGGTGCTGTCCTATGTCGCGTCGATGATCGCGGCGCTGATCGCCAGCATGGTGCCGTTCCTGCGCAGCTATGGCCTGCCGCGCGGATGGTCGCCCAATCTGGGCCAGTTGTTCGCGCTCGCCCGCGCCAATGCGCCGCTGGCCGGCGCGGATGCGCTGGAATGGGGCAGCCGCAACGTCGACCGCTTCATCCTTGGCGTGATGTTCGAACCCAAGGTGGTCGGCATCTATTACATGGCACAACAGGTCGCCTCGCTGCCGCAGAAACTGAAGACCAGCTTCGATCCGATTCTGGGGCCGGTCATCACCCGAAGTCTCGCCGTCAACGATCGCGCCGCGATCGCCAATCAGGTGCGGCAGGTCGCGTTCTGGATCATGGCGGCGCAGGCCGGGCTGGCGCTGATGGGATCGATACCGGCAGAGGCGGTGATGGGCGTCGTCGGGCCGCAATTCGTCGCGGGCAGCGCCGCGCTGGGGTTCCTGCTGGTCGCGGAGGTGCTCGCCTCGACCGGCGCGGTGTGCGAATCGGCGCTGGTCTACACCGCGCGGCATCGTAACCTGATGATCTCGATCGTGATGCTGGGCGTGCAGATCGCGCTGAGCTTCGCGCTGATCGGGGCGATGCGTGCGGCAGGGTGGCCGACGACCTGGCAGGCGGCGGGACCGGCGGTGGCGCTGATGGTGAGTGTCGGGCTGACGTCGGTCATCAAGGCGACGCTGCTCGGGCGCATCCTCGCCGCGCCGGTGTCGCCGTGGCGCTGGCCGCTGCTGTGGGCGGCGGTTGCGGCGACGGTCGTCGGCGGCGTCTTTACGATGCTGCCGCCGCGGCTCGAGTGGCTGGAGTTGGCCGGAGGCGAACCCGCGATCTCCGCGACCTATCTGTTCGTGCTGTGGAAATGGGCGTTCGGCCCGGCGGATCGCGCGCTGTTCGGCAAGATGCCGAAGGCGGAGGAGGCGACGTTGCCGAATGTGGGGTCACCGGTGCGGTGATCCGCCTGGGGGTGGGGGTGCGATCGACCGGGTCCGTCGCTTACCTCCCCCTCCGTCAGCGCTGCGCGCTGCCACCTCCCCCTTGCGGGGGAGGAATGAAAAGAAATCCTCCCCTCGAGGGGGAAGGTGGCGCCGCGTTGGTGGCGACGGAGGGGGAGGTGCCGGATGAACTCCGTGGCGTCGAGACCCGCCGCCGCCAAGGCCATCAGTGGCGGAAGTGGCGCATGCCGGTGAAGACCATCGCCAGACCCGCTGCATCCGCCGCCGCGATGACCTCCTCGTCACGGATCGAACCGCCGGGCTGGATGACCGCCGTCGCCCCCGCCTCGACTGCGGCGAGCAGGCCGTCGGCGAAGGGGAAGAAGGCGTCCGATGCCACCGCCGAGCCGATCGTCCGCGGCGTGTCCCAGCCCGCCTTGTCAGCAGCGTCCTTCGCCTTCCACGCGGCGATGCGCGCGGATTCGAGGCGGTTCATCTGGCCCGCGCCGACGCCTGCGGTCGCACCATCCTTGGCATAGACGATCGCGTTCGACTTGACGTGCTTGGCGATCGTCCAGGCGAAGCGGCAGTCGGCCAGCTCCTGCTCCGTCGGCGCGCGCTTGGTCACCACCGTCAGCTCGCCCGGCGTGCCGGCGTCACGATCCTGCACCAACCAGCCGCCGGCGATCGACTTGGCGAACAGGCCCGCGCGCGCGGCATAGGGTAGGTCGCCGGTCAGCAGCAGGCGCAAATTCTTCTTCGCGGCGAACAGCGCCAGCGCGTCGGCGTCGGCGTCGGGGGCGACGACGACCTCGGTGAAGATGCCGGTGATTGCCTTGGCCGTCGCCGCGTCGAGCGGGCGGTTGACCGCGATGATGCCGCCGAACGCCGACACGGTGTCGCAGGCGAACGCCTCGGCATAGGCCTGTTCGAGCGTGGCGGCGGTGGCGACGCCGCAGGGGTTGGCGTGCTTGACGATGACGCAGGTCGGCTCCGCATCGCGGAACTCGGCGATCAGCTCCAGCGCGGCATCGGCGTCGTTCAGGTTGTTGTACGAGAGCGCCTTGCCCTGCACCTGTCGCGCCTGACCGATGCCGCGGACGCCGTCGTTGGCGGTGTAGAAGGCGGCGGACTGGTGCGGGTTCTCGCCGTAGCGAAGCGATGCGGCGCGGGTCATCGTCACTGGCAGCACAGCGGGGAACGCCTCCGCCTGATCGACGGTGCCGAACCAGCGGGCGATCGCGCCGTCGTAGCTGGCGGTGGCGGCGAAGGCCTTGGCGGCGAACAGCTTGCGCTGGTCGAGCGTCGTCTCGCCCGCCGCAACGATCGCATAATCGCCGGGGTCGGTGACGATCGCCACGTACGCATGGTTCTTGGCCGCCGAGCGCACCATGCTGGGGCCGCCGATGTCGATATTCTCGATCACCGTGTCGCGATCCGCGCCGCGCGCCACGGTAGCCTCGAACGGGTAGAGGTTGACCACCACCAGGTCGATCGCGCCGATACCGTGTTCGGTCATCGCGGCGGCATGTTCGGGATCGTCGCGCACCGCGAGCAGCCCGCCGTGGACCATCGGGTGCAGCGTCTTCACGCGGCCGTCCATCATCTCCGGAAAGCCGGTGAGGTCCGACACGTCGCGCACTTCCAGGCCGGCGTCGCGCAGCGCCTTGGCGGTCCCGCCGGTGGACACCAGCTCCACGCCCTTGGCGGCGAGCGCACGGGCAAGATCGACCACCCCGGTCTTGTCGGACACGGACAGGAGAGCACGGCGGATGGTGATCGTCGACATGGGGATTATTCCTTCGGGCGTTCGCGCGCGTCCCCTAGCGGGGGATGCCGTGCGAGGGAACACGGCAATCCTTCCCGGCGCAGGGGGATCTAGAGCGCGCGCTTCAATGCCCAGCTGACGTTGGCGCCGCCCGCGGGCGCTTCGCCACCGACGACGAGCTGTTGCGTGGCGATCGGGCGGCCTTCGCCGTCGATCCAGAGCGAATCCTCGATCGTCAGCGCGCCGCCGCGGCAGCGGAACTGCCAGAGCGCTCCACCGGGCAGGCGGAGCAGTGCGGCGAGGCCGTCGGCAGTGGGCGACGCCTGTACTCCCTCGCCGAGGTGGAAGCGGACCGCGAACGGAACGACGCCGACCTTGCGCCGCCGACCCTGTGGCAACAGCGCATCCTCGCCGCGCAATTCCTTGCCGTCGCCGGTCAACATCAACTGCCGCCGGTGGACGAAACCCCAGCGGCGGACGTAGCCGTCGTGGCTCGCCTCGATCCGGCTGGCGACGTCCGATTCCTGCCGCGACAGTTCGACCTCGGCGACGCCGCGGCCGAGCGTGCCGTCGGCGTGGATCGCGGTCGAGTTGGAGTCGCCCACGACCAGTGTCGAATGCGCCGCGGTGGTGCGCAGCCCTTCGGCGAAGGTGGCGGGTAATTGCGCCACCGCCGCGCGCGCGCCGCCGCAATTGACGATCAGCCGCGCATCGCCATCGGAAAACTCGAACGCGAGCGTCGACGCGCAGCCGCCCTCGACCAGCTTGGCGATCGGCGGCGGGGCGGCGTCGACGATCAGAACCGCGGCGCCGGCGGCGAGGCGCTGATAGCCCCAGTCGCGCGCCTGTCGCAGCGGACGGGTGCGGATGCTGCTCGCCTCGATCACCGCGGCGATCGCATCCGGCGTGGCGGGTCCGCCGCCCTGCCAGCTCGACAGCATGCGGTCGCCGTGCATCGTGCCGAGCAGCGCGGGGACGGCGCGAGCCAGCGCGCTCTGGGCGAAGGCGGGCAAATCCTCACGCCGGGCGGCATACGTTTCGCGCAGCATCGCCAGCAGCATGATCGTATCGAGCAGCATCGCCGGGCTGCGCGAGACCGAACCGCCATCTTCGCTGAGGCCGGATGCCAGTGCCCGGGCCAGCCCCGCCTCGCCGAAGCTGCGTCGTGGATCGCCGCCGGGGATCAGCAACCCCGCCGCGACCACACCGCACCACGATGCGATCCGCTGCGCGCCGGGTGCCGACTTGTCGGCGCCGCGATCGAGGTGCCGCGCGCCGCGGGCGAGCGTATTGAGCACACTGGAGCGGTAGACGAGGTCGGTCGACGACAGGATCAGCGGCGCATGCGCGGTCCAGTAGAGCAGGCGGCGGCCCCACAGGTCGGTCCGCCACGCCAGCGCGTCGACCTTTTCGGCATAATCGTCGAGCCAGCGCGCCATCAGCTTTTCGGCGACCGGCGCACCCTGTGCCCGTGTCGCCACGGTGGACAGGTCGCGCAGCCATGCGAAGCTGTGGACGTATTCGGCGAACGGCTTGCCCCATTCACCCCGCTTGAAGGCCAGCGTGTCGACCGGATGGGTTTCGCCGCGGAAGCTGAGTTCGCCCTTCAACAAGGCGCGCCCACGCTGGACATCGCCGATGACCGGATCGTCCGGCACCGCGATCAGCTTCAACGGGTGGCGGCCGTTGAGGCGCATCGTGTGAATGGGGGTGCGCCACGTCAGCTTGTGAAATCGTTCGGACAGGCGCTCGGCAAGGCTCAGCCCCTTGTCGCCGCCGACGCGCATCAGGCGCTTGCCCTCCTCAATACCGTCGGGCTGCTGATCGGGCGACATGTCGTTCATCAGGCAGCCGGCAGTCCGCGAAGGGCGGCGATATTGGCGGCATAGGCGTCCGGTCCGCCCCGGAAAGCCGCGGTGCCGGCGACGAGCGCATCCGCACCGGCGGCGATACAGCGCGCGGCGTGTACGGCATCGACGCCGCCATCGACCTCCAGATCGATCGCGCGGCCGGAGGCATCGATCATCTTGCGGATCGCGGCGATCTTCTTGAGCTGGCTGTCGATGAAGCTCTGCCCGCCGAACCCGGGATTGACGCTCATCACCAGCACCAGGTCGACCATGTCGATCAGGTAATCGAGCATCTTGGCCGGCGTGCCGGGGTTGAGCACGACGCCGGCGCGCTTGCCCAGTCCCTTGATGTGCTGGATCGTCCGGTGGATGTGCGGCCCCGCCTCCGGATGCACGGTGATGCAATCCGCGCCCGCTTCGGCGAAGGCGTCGAGGTAGAGGTCGACCGGCGAGATCATCAGATGGACGTCGAACGGCTTGGCCGTATGCGGGCGCAGCGCCTTCACCACGGCCGGCCCGATCGTGATGTTGGGGACGAAATGGCCGTCCATCACATCGATGTGAATCCAGTCCGCTCCCGCGGCGTCGATGGCACGCACTTCCTCGCCCAGTTTGGCGAAATCCGCGGAGAGAATGGACGGGGCGATACGGACCGGCTGCATGACCGGTCTCTGTAACCGCGTATGTCTCTATTACAATGCGCTTGACGTCAGCCGGTGCGCCGCAGCCGGGCGATGAAGAAGCCGTCGCAGCCGCCTTGATCGGCAAGCATGCCGGGCAGTGTGCGGACGTAGCCGTCGGCATGGACGGGCACACCCGGCGGCAGCAGCGCCGCGTCGGGCGCATCGATCGCGTAATCCTTGCGATCCGACAGGAACCGCGACAGCTGCGCTTCGCCCTCCTGCGGTTCGAGGCTGCACGTCGCGAACACCAGCGTGCCGCCCGGCTTCACCCAGTCGGCGGCGCGGGCGAACAGCCGCGCCTGCAACAGCGCCATCTCTTCGATGATCGCCGGGTGGACGCGGTGAAGCACGTCGGGATGGCGGCGGAAGATGCCGGTGGCGCTGCACGGCGCGTCGATCAGGAGCGCGTCCGCCGGCTCGGCAGGCGCCCATTTCAGCACATCGGCGGCGATCACCTCCGCCTTGAGCCGGGTGCGGAACAGGTTTTCGCGCAGCCGCTTGATGCGCGCGCTGGAAACGTCGATCGCCGCGACGGTCAGCCCCGCGGCGGAGAGTTGCAGCGTCTTGCCGCCGGGCGCGGCGCACAGGTCGATCGCCGTGCCGGAAGCCCGGTCGGCGAGCAGGCGTGCAGGGATCGATGCGGCGATATCCTGCACCCACCAGCGCCCCTCGGCGAAGCCGGGCAGTTCGGTGACGGGCGCGGCGTCGACGATGCGGACATGGCCGGGCATCAGGCTGGTGCCGCCGAGTTCCGCGACCCAATGGTCCGTCTCGCCCGGATCGGCGAGCGTCAGGTCGAGCGGCGGCGGCGCGGCGATGGCAAGGCGCGCACCCTCTGCCATGTCGGCACCCCAGATGGCCTCCCACCGGGTCTCGACCTTCGGCGGCAAGGCGGGAAGTTCGGGCAGCAGCACGCCCGAACGGGTGATCGCGCCGAAGACGCCATGCACCAGCTTGCGCGGGCCACCCTCTACCAGCGGCAGCACCGTGGCGATCGCGGCATGGTGCGGGGTGCCGAGCACCAGCGCCTGCACCAGCGCGATGCGCAGCGCCATCCGCGCCTTGGCATCGTCGGGCAGCGGCCGTTCGGTGACCGAATCGATCAGCGCGTCGAGATCCGGCAGCCGTCGCAGCACCTCCGCCGCGATCGCATGCGCGAGGCCGCGGTCGGGGCCGTAGACGTGGCGGGTGGCGGCGACCAACGCCTGTTCCAGCGGCTCGCCACGGCGAAGGACGGCGTCGAGCAGGCGCAGCGCGGCGCGACGCGACGGGGTGCCGAGAGCATCTGGCGAATCGGGATCGGAACGGGAGGGGGAACGGGCCAAACTTGTCTAACCTGCAGTGGAGGACGATATGATCGTCTCCCCTTAGACCGGAGAGACGCGATGGGCCAACGTCCCGCACATGTGAAGCCGCCCGCCTATCTGACCGAAAGCCCGCCGGTGCCGGTGCCGGACGATACGATCTCGCAACAGGAGGACCCGCTGGGCCTCGACCCGACGCGCTATGGCGACTGGGAGTTGAAGGGCATCGCCGTCGATTTCTGACCGTTCCGGAACGAAACGGGAGCATGCGCGTCGAGCGGCGATGACATTCCGGCCGCGCGTCAGCAGGCGCATCTTCCTGCTGTCCCTAGCGGCAGGCGTTCCGCTGATCGTGCTGCTGGCGATCGCGGCGTTTCCGTTCGGAATATTGAAGGACATCGTCGCCGATCGGCTGAGCAAGCGGTTCGGGCGGCCGGTGACGATCGCCAGTATGAAGCGGATCGGCGTATTCGGGTTTACGCCGACGATCGCGGTGAAGGGTGTGACGATCCCGCAAGCGGACTGGGCAGGCAGCGGCGATTTCCTGCGGCTGCGTGAAGCGCGGGTGAGCTTTCCGGTGTGGCCGCTGCTGACGGGCACATTCAAGCCGCGCGATATCGAGGCGGACGGACTGCAACTGGCGCTGGTGCGCGATGCGAGCGGGCGCACCAACTGGGCGCGGCCGGGCGAGCCGGAAAGCGGCGGGTCGTCCAACGACCTGAAAGGGCTGGTCATCCGTGACAGCGTGATTCGCTATCGCGACGCCCGGCGTGGGCGGAACGCGGTGATGGCGGTGACATCCGATGCGCAGGGGCTGAGGGCAACCGGCACGGGGTCGATCCGCGGCACGCCGGTCCGGATCGCACTCGCCGGTGCATCGGTGGCACAGCCGACGCCGGGACCATGGCCCTTCCGCGCCGCGATCGACGGTGCGGCGCTGCGGATGCGCGCGACCGGGCGGATGGACAGACCGCTCGACACCGATGCGATGACGCTGGACGTAGAGGCCCGTGCCGCCGACCTGCGGCTGATCGATGCGGTCATTGAGGCGGGGCTGTTCGGCACCCAGCCCGTCGCGTTGACCGCCCATGTTCGCCATGACGCGCCGAAATGGGTCGTCACCGACCTGAAGGGAATGATCGGCAAGTCCGACGTGTCGGGTCACGTCACCGTGGACAAGCGGGACGGTCGCACCCGACTAGATGGCGCGGTGTCGTCGCAGCGATTCGATTTCGACGATCTGTCGTCGGACGAGGGGCTGGCCAAAGGTGCGGCGCTGGAACGCGCGATCGGGCCGCGGGTGGTGCCCAACACGCGGATCGACCTGTCGAACATCGATACCACCGATGGCCGTATCGCGGTGAAGGTAGCGCGGGTGTTCAGCCGTGGCGGCAGCACATCGGTAACCGGCGTACAGGGTGTGCTCGTGCTCGATCGTCAGCGGTTGCGGGTCGAGCCGCTGACGATCCGCCTTGCCGGTGGCACCGCAGGCGGGGTGGCAACGGTAGACCAGCGCAACGGAGCGACATCACCGACGCTGACGATCGATCTGCGGCTGACGGGCACGCGGGTCGAGGCGCTGGCCGGCACCGGCGGCGCCTTCGCCGGACAGGTGACGGCACGTGCCCGTCTGACCGGGCGTGGCGAGACGATCCGCGCAGCGATCGGGCAATCGACAGGCCGGATTGGCTTCGTCGTCCGCGATGGCGCGTTGCCGGCGCGCTATGCCGCGGCGCTAGGCTTCGATGCCGGGCGCACGTTGCTGGCCGATGGTGACGATCGTGCGGGGCTGCGGTGCGTCGTACTCGGATTGGCGGTGAAGAACGGCCGCGGTGCTGCATCGCCGCTGGTGGTCGACACCACATCCAGCCAGTTGCGCGGTACGGGAACGGTGAGCTTCCCGGCCGAGCGGATCGATTTCCGCCTGACCGGCGCGCCGAAAGGCAAGAGCCTGCTGCGTCTGCCGGGGTCCGCGTTCATGACCGGGACGCTGAGCGATCCGGTGCTGACGGTTCCGCCCGAGGTGAAGTCGGCGGGCAACATCTTCAAGGCGATCGGTCGTGCGATCACCGGCCGGCAGGGACCGACCGCCAGCGATGCCGATTGCGGCGGGCTGGCGACACGTGCGCTACGCTGACCTCGATCGGCCGCGCGTTCAGCTCTCCTTGCGCAGCGGCCGGGCCAGCAAGGTCCCGATGACATCGGTGACCGGCGCGCCTTCAAGCAAACGGCAGACGGCGGCGGTGACCGGCATGTCCACGCCGGCCTCCACGGCCGCCTCGCGCAGGACGGGTGCGGTGAAGGCGCCTTCCGCGACGGTGCGGCGATCGGCGAGCAGATCGGCCGCGGCCCTGCCCTGCCCCAGCCCCAGACCCAGCGAGAAGTTGCGGCTGCTGGTCGAACTGCAGGTCAGTACCAGGTCGCCGAGGCCGGACAGGCCGGCGAGCGTTTCGGCACGGGCGCCCCGTGCCAGCCCGAAGCGCGTCATCTCGGCGAAACCGCGCGCGATCAGCGCGGCGCGTGCGTTCTGGCCGAGGCCGGCGCCATCGACGACGCCGCAGGCGATGGCGAGGACGTTTTTCACCGCGCCGCCGATTTCCGCACCGACGACGTCGTTGCTGGCATAGGGCCGGAAATGCGGTGCGGCGAGGCGTTCGGACAGGGCCTGCCCCAGCGCCTCGTCCGCAACGGCAAGCGTGACCGCCGTGGGCAGGCCGGCGGCGACCTCGTGCGCGAAGGTGGGGCCGGACAGGACGGCGACCGGCGCCTGCGGATGCACCTCGCGCGCGACCTCGCCGACGAGGCGGCGGGTGCCGGCCTCGATCCCCTTGGCGCACAGGATCAGCGGGCGCCTGCCGACATCGACCTGCGACAGGACGGCGCGCACATGCTGCGCGGGCGCGACGACGAGCAGCGCATCGCTGTCAATCAGATCGGCATAATCGCCGGTCGCGCGGATCGATGGCGACAGCGGCACGCCAGCGAGGAACAGACGGTTTTCGTGCGCGGTGTTGATCCCCTCCACCACCTCCGGCTCGCGCGCCCAGAGCGTGACGGGTTCGCCGCGATATGCCGCGACCTGTGCCAGCGCCGTTCCCCACGCACCGCCGCCGATGACGCCGATCTTCATGCCTTCACGCTCCTCAAGGTCGGGCTCATGCCTTCACGCCGGCTCCACGCACCGCCTCGGCATTGGGATCGAGCGGCCAGCGGGCGCGGGCAGGCGTGTCGAGCGGGTCGGTGAGCCCGGCGGCGAAGCGTTCCGCACCGGCCCAGGCGATCATCGCGGCATTGTCCGTACACAGCCACATGGGCGGCGCGACGAAGCGCAGGCCATGGTCGGTGGCGAGCTGCTGCAACGCACTGCGCACCGCGGTGTTGGCGGCGACTCCGCCTGCGACGACCAACGCGGTCGCGTCTATTCCGGCGATGCCGCGGCTGGTGCGGTCGATCAGGCAATCGACGACCGCGGCCTGGAACGAGGCGGCGATATCCTCCGGCGCATGCTGACCGACGGCGCGGAACACGGCGCTCTTCAGCCCGGCGAACGAGAAATGCGGTTCGGGCGAGCCCTTGAGCGGGCGCGGCAGCGGTACGATCGGACGGCCGAGCGCTGCGGCCCTCTCGACATTGGGTCCCCCGGGGAAGCCGAGGCCGAGCAGCTTGGCGGTCTTGTCGAACGCCTCGCCCGCGGCATCGTCGATCGTCGTCGCGAGGCGGCGGTAGCGGGCGACACCCTCGACCAGCAGCAGCTGGCAATGGCCGCCGGACACGAGCAACAGCAGATAGGGGAATTGCAGATCGGGATCGGACAACCGGGGGCTGAGCGCGTGACCCTCCAGATGGTTGACCGCGATCAACGGCTTGCCGGCCGCATGGGCGAGCGCCTTTCCCGTGACCAGCCCGACCATGACGCCGCCGATCAGGCCCGGGCCGGCGGTTGCGGCGATCGCATCGACCTGATCCAGCCGCAAACCGGCATCGGCCAGCGCATCGCGGATCAGCGGTTCGAGTGCCTCGACATGCGCACGCGCCGCGATTTCCGGGACGACGCCGCCGAACGGGGCATGCTCCGCTTCCTGTCCCGCAAGCCGGTGGCTGAGCACCTGACGGTCGCTGGTCACCAATGCTGCAGCGGTTTCGTCGCAGGAGGATTCAAGGCCGAGAATGATCCGAGGAGCCATGCGCGCTTCACTAGCGGGATGCGCAGAGGTTGTCGAAGGGTAGGGGTTTCGGCATGAGCGAGGATCGAAGAGGAGCAGGCGGTTGGCGATCAGGTTCAGGCTCGGCACGCGGGGATCGCCGCTGGCGCTGACGCAGGCGGGAATGGTGCGCGATGCGCTGTGTGCGGCGCATGGCTGGCGCGAGGACGAGGTGACGCTGATCGTGATCCGCACCACCGGCGACCGCGTACAGGACCGCCCGCTCGCCGAGATCGGCGGCAAGGCGCTGTGGACCAAGGAGCTCGATCGCGCCTTGCTCGACCGCGAGATCGACGCGGCGGTGCATTCGATGAAGGATGTCGAGACGATCCGTCCCGCCGCGATCCGCATCGCCGCGATGCTGCCGCGTGCCGATGTGCGCGACCGGCTGATCGGTGCCGAGAGCATCGGCGAATTGCGCGAGGGCGCGACGGTGGGGACCAGTTCGCCGCGGCGGCGGGCGCAATTGCTGCGCCTGCGCCCCGATCTCGACGTCGTGATGTTCCGCGGCAATGTCGATACGCGCCTCGCCAGGCTGGCGGCAGGCGAGGCGGATGCGACGTTGCTGGCGGCGGCCGGGCTCGACCGGCTGGGCCGCGACGGTATCGGCCGGGCGATCGCGACCGACACGATGCTGCCCGCGCCGGCGCAGGGTGCGGTGGGGATCGAAGTGCGGACCGAGGATGAGGGCGCGGCGAGGGTCGTCGCGGCGATCGACGATCCGGCGACCAGCATCTGCGTGCTGGCCGAACGCGCGTTCCTTGCAGCACTCGGCGCGGATTGCCATTCGCCGGTGGCGGCGCTCGCCGGCCTGTCGGGCGAGATGCTGACGCTGCGCGGCGAGCTGATCGCCGAGGATGGCAGTGCGTGTGTCGAGGGGGCGGGCGAGGGCACCGATGGTGGCGTAGTGGCGGCGGAACTCGCCGCGGATCTGCTCGCCCGTGCGCCCGAGGACGTACGCCGCCTGTTCCAGCCGTGAGGCCGGGCCTCGCGGTCGTCCGGCCCGAACCAGGCCTGTCGCGCACCGTCGCACGGCTGCGATCGGACGGCGCCGACGTGATCGCCTTGCCGTTGTTCGTGGCCGCACCGGTGGCGTGGTCCGTGCCGGATGCGACCGCATACGACGCGCTGCTGGTGACGAGCGCGAATGCGGTGCGGCTGGCGGGGTCGGGGCTTGCCACGCTCGCCCGCCTGCCGGTGATCGCGGTGGGGGCGGAAAGCGCCGCCGTCGCGCGGGCGGCAGGCCTGAGCGTCGTGGTGACCGGCAGTGGCGGTGTCGTCGAGGCTCTGTCGGCGGCGGGTGACGTCGGGCTGGAGCGACCGCTGCATCTGGCCGGGCGCGAGCACATCGACAGCGGTCATCCGACGGTGATCGTCTACGCCAGCGCCGATGTCGCGGCCGACGCCGCCACGTTCGCCGACGCGGTCAGCGGCCGGATCGTGCTGCTCCACTCCGTCCGCGCCGCCGAACGCGTCGCCGCCCTGCTCGACGAGCAGCGCGAAGCGACGGGGATCGTTGCATTGAGTGCCAAGGTTCTGGCCGCCGCCGGCACCGGCTGGGCGGGCGCCGCCGCCGCCGCCGTGCCGACCGACGCCGCGTTATGCGCGCTCGCAATCGAACGGGCGATTGACCCTGCGGCAGAGGCCGGGGATAAGAGGCCATGACCGACTATGTGCCGATCGATGCGACGCGGACACGCGGGCCGCGAACCGGCGTGTTCCTGGCGATCATCGCGCTCGCCTTCGTCGCGGGCGTGGTGCTTACCGGCTATCTGATGAAGCACGTGTCGTGGCTGGGCGGGACATCGTCGGTGCAGCAGGCCGCGGTCGCCAGGCCGGCCCAGCCCGACGCCAGCAACTTCAATCCCGCACAACCGCTCAACGCGAGCGGCGAGGCGGTGACCGCGCTCGATCCTGCCGCGCTCGCCTCGCGCGAAGCGACGCTCGCGGGGCAGCTGACCGCACTCGAGGCGCGTACCGCCGCGGTGACCAGCGATGCGGCGATGGCAGCGGCACAGGCCGGTCGCGCCGAAGGGCTGATGGTCGCGTTCGCCGCGCGACGCGCGCTCGATCGCGGGGTCGGCCTCGGCTATCTGGAAGAGCAGTTGCGCAACCGGTTCGGCAGCGTAAAGCCGCGCGCGGTGGCATCGGTGATCGAAGCCTCGCGCCAGCCAGTGACGCTGGAGGACCTGCGCCAGGGGCTCGACGCGATCGCACCGGATATCTCAACGGTCAGTAGCGATGGATGGTGGACCAGCCTGCGCCGCGAGATGGCCGGACTGGTCGTCCTGCGTCAGGCGGGAACCCCCTCGCCGCGGCCGGCGGACCGGCTGGCCCGCGCACGCCACCTGCTCGAGGGTGGACAGGTCGAGGCGGCGCGCGCCGAGGTCGTTCGCCTGCCGGGTGCGGGCGATGCCGGAAACTGGATCCAGGCGGCGGATCGCTACGTCACCGCGCGCCACGCGCTCGACCAGATCGAAAGCGCCGCGATCATGGGACAGGCCAGCAAGCCGACCGTGGCTTCGGCAACCCCGGAACCCGAAGCCGAACTGCCCGCGATGCCCGAGGCGTCGAACGCGGACGAGACGACATCCGTCGGGATGTAGCCGTCAAGCCTTCAGGCGGTCGATCAGCGCGATCGCACCGTGCGGCGCCCTGATCTTCGCGCCGTTGATGAAGAACACGAATGTATCCCGCTGCGCCTTCGCGGGGGTCTCGGCCATCACATAGGGCAGCCCTTCCGGGCGCCCGCCCGCCTGCCAAGTCCGTGCCGCCCTGGCCCAGTCGTCCAGCGCGGCATCGGTATAGCCCGCGGGGTTCCGTTCCTCCGCCGCCTCCAGCCGGGCATAGACGAAGTCGGCGGTGACATCGGCGATCGCGGGGTAATCCACCGAATCCGCGTAGACGATCGCGACACTGGCGGCGCGCGCCATCGCGACGAACGCCGGATCGGCGAAGCTGTCGTGCCGCACCTGCACCGCATGACGCAACGGCACGCCGGCATGCGACGTGGGCAGCAGCTTCAGGAACGCGGCCATGTCGTCCGCGTCGAACCTTTTCGTCGCCATGAACTGCCACAGGATCGGACCCAGCTTGTCGCCAAGTTCGACGATCCCCTGCCCCACGAACCGCTCGATCGACTCACCCGCCTCCGCCAGCACTTTACGGTTGGTGCAATAGCGTGACGCCTTGACGCTGAAGACGAAACCGTCGGGTGCCGCCGCGGCCCAGTTGGCGAAGCTGGCGGGTTTGAAGCTGGAATAATAGGTGCCGTTGATCTCGATCGCCGACAGTTGCGACGCGGCATATTCCAGTTCGCGCTTCTGCGGCCATTTGGCGGGGTAGAAGCTCCCGCGCCACGGCTCGTACGTCCAGCCGCCGATCCCGATCCGTATCGTCATGACGCGATCATCTCCTTCAGCGGGATGCCGGTATCGGCCAACCTGTTGGGGTCGATTACCGCCCCGGCCATCACCAGTGCGCGGCCCTGTACATAATCCTTCGTCGCATTGACGCAGTCGAGCGCGATCACGCGGCCCATGCGCAGATAGACCAGCGAGAAACTGCGGCTGGCAATGTCGCCGCGCACCGCCAGCGCGTCGTGGCCGATGGACAGGCCAACGGTCTGCAGGCGAAGATCATACTGGTTCGACCAGAACCACGGCACCGCGTGATAATCGACCGACGTACCGGTGATCGTCTTCGCGACCACCGTCGCCTGATCGTTGGCGTTCTGCACGGATTCCAGCCGGATACGCGCACCGTCCGCGAAGGCGTTGGCATGGGCGGCGCAGTCGCCGATCGCGAACACGTCGGACAGGCTGGTGCGACATTGCGCATCGATATCGACGCCGTTGCCGCCGGTCGCGCCAGCGTCGAGCAAGGGTTGCACGGCGGGGACGATGCCGATGCCAACGATCACCATGTCGGCCGGGACGGTTTCGCCATCGGCCAGCGTGACGCCGATCGCCCTGCCGTCGCGTTCCGCGATACATGCGACCGCGACGTTCAGGCGGACATCGACGCCGTGTGCGCGATGCTCCGCTTCGTAGAAACGCGACAGCGGCTCACCGGCAACGCGGGCGAGGACGCGCGGCAGCGTCTCGAGGACCGTCACCTGCTTGCCGAACCTGGCGAGCACGGCGGCAGCTTCGAGGCCGATGTAGCCGCCGCCGATCACCACGACGCGGGCGACCGCGGGCAGTTCGTCCATCATCCGGTCGACATCGGCGCGAGTGCGAACGCCATGAACCCCGATCAGATCATGGCCCGAGCAGGTCAGCCGGCGGGGTGCGCCGCCGGTGGCCCAGATCAGCTTACCGTAGCCGATGATCGTGCCATCGTCGGCGGTGACGGCATGCGCGACGGGATCGACCGCGACGACGCGGCGACCGAGCAGCATCGCGACCTCGCGTTCGTTCCAGAAGGCAGGCGGACGGATCAGGATGCGCTCGAACGGCTTGTCGCCGGCCAGGTAATCCTTGGACAGCGGTGGGCGTTCGTAGGGGTATTCGGGTTCGTCGCCGACGATGGCGATGCTACCGGCGAACTTGGCCGCGCGCAGCGCGATCGCGGCCTGCGCGCCGCCATGCCCGGCACCGACGATCAGGATGTCGTAGTTCATCGCAGTCGGTATCCCATTTCACACCGTCACCCCGTGTTCCGGGATCCACCCAGCCGTCAGGCGTTAGACAACAGGCTCAAGTCCTTTCTTTGCCGCGCGGTGGACCCCGGAACAAGTCCGGGGTGACGGGGGATCAATCGAAGGCGTAGGGCACGATCGTGCGGCGATCCGGATCGATCAACAGCTCGCGTCCCGCCGGTGGAAACGCGCGCTGGTCGCAATCGCGGCGCGGGCAGATGCGGCACGACGGGCCGATCGGCGTCGCGCTGTCCGCGCCGGCCACGTCCAGTCCATCACCATAGATAAAATCGCCGGCATGTTCGACCTCGCACCCCAGCACCACCGCATAGCGGCGCGGCATGCGTCGATAGCTCGCGGTCGCCTTCACCAGCCCCTTCGCCATCGACACATAGCGCGCGCCGTCGGGCATCTCGGCGACCTGCACCAGGATACGGTCGGAGATCGCGACCGCCTCATGCGCCACCCACAACGGGCAGGCCCCGCCATATTGCGCGAATTGCAGCCGGGTGGCGGAATGGCGCTTGGTGATGTTGCCCGCCATGTCGATGCGGCAAAAGAAGAACGGCACGCCGGGCGCACCGGGTCGCTGCAACGTCGACAGGCGATGGCACACTTGTTCGAAGCTGACGCCGAACCGCTGACGCAGCGCATCGACATCATGCCGCCGTGCCCGCGCCTCGGCACGAAAGCGGGCATAGGGCATCAGCAGCGCCCCCGCGCCGTAATTGGCGAGGCCGACGCGCAGCAATTCGCGCGCAGCATCCGACCGCAGCGGTGCATCGGCGACGATCCCTTCGATCAACGCATCCGCCTCCAGCCGGATCAACTGGTGCGCGAGCTGAAAGTGTCGCGTCTCGATCGACTGCGCACCGTCGATCCGCAGCGTCGCCGCGGCGGCGTCATAGGCCCGCAACGCGCCGCCATCCTCGACCAACGCGATCCCGTGCGCGTCGCGCAGCCGCTCGGTCAGCAGTGTCACGGTCGATCGCGTGCCGGGCAGTGCCTCCGCCAGTCCTTCCGCGAAGCGATCGAGCGGGTCGATGTAATTGCCGCTGCCCTGAAACCAGTCGCGCACCTCTTCCCACGGCAGCAGCGTCGGCTGGCTGGCGTCGACCCGGTCGTCGAGCACGCGCAACTGCTCCTGCGACCGGCGCAGCGCAGCGTGCAGCGCGGTCATCCGCCGCGTCACCAGCGGCTGCTGCTTCAGCCCGCGCAGAATCGCGTCCTCATCCATCAGCGCAGCGGGCACGGAGGGATCGGTTCCCGCCTCCAGCGCCGCCACCAGAGCGGCGCTGTCGTCCTCCGGTGCGACATCGACCCAGTCGAGCGGGAAGCTGCGCGCGAGCGCCCCCAGCACGCCGCCGGTGATCGGCCGATCGCCACTCTCGATCTGCGACAGATAGCTGGTCGAGATACCGAGCCGGCGGCTGAGCATGGTCTGGCTGAGCGACAATCGCGCGCGCAACGCCCGCACGCGGTCGCCGGCGAAGATGCGGGGACGGGGAGCTTCGGTCATGTGCTCGCGCTTAGTTTGCAAACCCCGCCATTGCAATTTTGCAAAACCACACTTGCCTGCCGCCGCTACACAGGGCGAGAGAGACGAGCAGGAGCCGCTTATGTCATCCACGCTGAACGAACTCGAACGCCGTCGCGCCGCTGCCCGAGCCGGAGGCGGCGAGAAGCGCGTCGCCGCGCAGCACGCCAAGGGCAAGCTGACCGCGCGCGAACGGCTCGACATCCTCCTCGACGAAGGATCGTTCGAAGAGATCGACATGTACGTCGAGCACAATTGCGTCGACTTCGGCATGGCGGACCAGATCATCCTCGGCGATGGCGTCGTCACCGGATCGGGCACGATCAACGGCCGGCTGGTCTATGTCTTCAGCCAGGATTTCACCGTCTTCGGCGGGTCGCTGTCCGAACGCCATGCGCAGAAGATCTGCAAGGTGATGGACACCGCGCTGAAGGTCGGCGCACCCGTCATCGGCCTCAACGACAGCGGTGGTGCACGTATTCAGGAGGGCGTCGCGAGCCTCGGCGGCTATGCCGAGGTCTTCCAGCGCAACGTGCTCGCCTCGGGCGTAGTGCCGCAGCTGTCGCTCATCATGGGGCCATGCGCGGGCGGTGCAGTCTATTCGCCGGCGATGACCGACTTCATCTTCATGGTGAAGGATTCGAGCTATATGTTCGTTACCGGCCCTGACGTGGTGAAGACGGTGACCAACGAGGTGGTGACGCAGGAGGCACTGGGCGGCGCAGTGACGCACACCACCAAGACCTCGGTCGCCGACAACGCCTTTGAAAACGATATCGAGGCGCTTCTGGCGGCACGCGACTTCATAGACTTCCTGCCCGCCTCGAACCGTGAGCCCGTGCCGGAACGCCCGACCGCGGATGCGTGGGACCGGCTGGAGCCGAGCCTCGACACACTGGTGCCGGCGTCGGCGAACCAGCCCTACGACATGCACGAGCTGATCCGTAAGACGGTCGACGAAGGCGACTTCTTCGAAACGCAGCCGGCGCATGCGGGCAACATCATTACCGGCTTTGGCCGGATCGAGGGGCGCACGGTCGGTTTCGTCGCCAACCAGCCTATGGTGCTGGCGGGTGTGCTCGACATCAATTCATCGAAGAAAGCGGCGCGGTTCGTCCGCTTCTGCGATGCGTTCGATATTCCGATCGTGACCTTCGTCGACGTGCCGGGCTTCCTGCCGGGCACGGCGCAGGAGCATAACGGCATCATCAAGCACGGCGCGAAACTGCTGTTCGCCTATGCCGAGGCGACCGTGCCCAAGATCACCGTCATCACCCGCAAGGCGTACGGCGGGGCGTACGACGTGATGGCGTCGAAGCACCTGCGCGGCGATCTCAACTACGCATGGCCGACCGCCGAGATCGCGGTGATGGGGGCCAAGGGCGCGGTCGAGATCATCTTCCGCGGGCGGACAACCGAAGAGATCGCCGAACGCACCGCGGAATACGAGGCGCGCTTCGCCAACCCCTTCGTCGCGGCGAGCAAGGGCTTCATCGACGAGGTGATCCAGCCGCATTCCACCCGCCGCCGCATCGCGCTGGGGTTGCGCAAGCTGAAGGGCAAGGCGCTGGAGAATCCGTGGAAGAAGCATGACAACATTCCGTTGTGACCTCGTCATTGCGAGCGCAGCGCAGCAATCCAGAGTTCCGCGCGTTGCCCTGGATTGCTGCGCTGCGCTCGCAATAACGGGAATAAGCGTATGACCCTCGGTCGCCTCAACCATGTCGGCATCGCGACGCCCTCGATCGCTAAGTCGATCGAAACCTACCGCACCCTGCTCAATGCCACCGTAATCGGCGAACCGTCCGACCTGCCCGCGCAGGGCGTGAAGGTGTGCTTCATCGATACGCCCAACACGCAGATCGAGTTGATCGAGCCCTATAACGACAGTTCGCCCATCGCCGGTTTCCTGCGCAAAAATCCGGCCGGCGGGCAGCATCACGTCTGTTTCGAGGTGCCGGACATCCACGCCGCCGTCGCCGACCTCAAAGCCAAGGGCGCGACGATACTCGGCGAACCCCGCATCGGCGCGCATGGCACCCCGATCGTGTTCGTGCATCCCAAGGATATGGGCGGCGTACTCGTCGAACTGATGGAGACGCCCGATGCCGGACACTGAAAAGGCGATCATTGAGACCAACACCGGCGAGGATAGCGGCGCGGTACCTGCGCTGCCCGCCACCCCCGAACCGACGCCGCGGCCGAGCCTCGCCGACTGGCAGGCCGCCGCCGCGAAGGAGGTGCGCGGCAAGGACCTGATCTGGCACACGCCGGAGGGGATCGACGTCAAACCACTCTATACCGCGGCGGATGCGCCGGTGGACCCCGGCCTGCCCGGTTTCGCGCCCTTCACCCGCGGCGTACGCGCGTCGATGTATGCGGGACGGCCGTGGACGGTGCGGCAGTACGCCGGCTTTTCAACTGCGGAGGAATCGAACGCCTTCTACCGCCGTAACCTGGCTGCGGGCCAGAAGGGGCTGAGCGTCGCGTTCGATCTCGCCACACACCGCGGCTACGACAGCGACCATCCGCGCGTCACCGGCGACGTCGGCAAGGCCGGGGTGGCGATCGATTCCGTCGAGGACATGAAGATCCTGTTCGACGGTATTCCGCTCGACCAGATGTCGGTCAGCATGACGATGAACGGCGCGGTGATCCCGATCCTCGCCTTCTTCATCGTCGCGGGCGAGGAACAGGGCGTCGATCGCAAATTGCTCGACGGGACCATCCAGAACGACATCCTCAAGGAGTTCATGGTCCGCAACACCTACATCTACCCGCCCGAACCGAGCATGCGGATCATCAGTGACATCTTCGGCTACACCAGCCGCGAGATGCCGAAGTTCAACAGCATCTCGATCAGCGGCTATCACATGCAGGAGGCGGGGGCGACGCAGCTCCACGAGCTCGCCTTCACCATCGCCGACGGCATGGAATATGTGAAATACGGCGTCGCCAGCGGATTGGACATCGACAAGTTCGCCGGACGGTTGAGCTTCTTCTTCGCGATCGGCATGAACTTCTTCATGGAGATCGCCAAGCTGCGCGCCGCGCGGGTGCTGTGGCACCGCGCGATGACGCAATTGGGGGCGCAGGACGAACGGTCGAAGATGCTGCGCACGCACTGTCAGACGTCGGGCGTGTCGCTGACCGAGCAGGACCCCTACAACAACGTTATGCGCACGACGATCGAGGCGATGGCGGCGATGCTGGGCGGCACCCAGTCGCTGCACACCAATGCGCTCGACGAGGCGATCGCGTTGCCGACCGACTTCTCCGCCCGGATCGCGCGCAACACGCAGATCGTGATCCAGGAAGAGACGGGGATGACCAAGGTCGTCGATCCGCTCGGCGGCAGCTATTACGTCGAGAGCCTGACGCAATCGCTGGTGGACGGTGCGTGGGAGATCATCGAGCGCGTGCAGGCCGAGGGCGGCATGGCGAAGGCGGTCGCGGCGGGCTGGCCCAAGGCGATGATCGAGGAAGCCTCCGCCGCCCGCGCGGCGCGCGTCGATCGGGCTGAGGACGTGATCGTCGGCGTCAACAAATACCGCAAGGCGGACGAGGACCCGATCGACATCCTCGACGTCGATAACGTCGCGGTGCGCGAGGCGCAGATTCGGCGTATCGAGCGGGTCAAGGCGACGCGCGACGACGCCGCCTGCCGCGCCGCGCTCGACGCATTGCGCGAGGGCGCACGGGGCAAGGAGAATTTGCTCGCACTTGCCGTCGATGCGGCCCGCGCACGCGCGACGCTGGGCGAGATCAGCAGCGCGATGGAGGACGTGTTCGGCCGCTTCGGCACGCAACCGACGCCGGTGAAGGGCATCTATGGCGGTGCCTATGCCGACGACCTGCGCTGGGAACGGCTGGCCGATGGCGTTGCGGCGACCGAACGCCGGCTGGGCCGCAAGCCGCGCATGCTGGTCGCCAAGATGGGGCAGGACGGCCACGATCGCGGTGCCAACCTCGTCAGCAGCATGTTCGGCGATCTGGGGTTCGAGGTCGTCCCCGGTCCGCTGTTCCAGACGCCCAAGGAAGCCGCGATCCTCGCGCTGGAGAGCGACGTCGATATCGTCGGCGCCTCCAGCCTCGCCGCGGGTCACAAGACGCTGATTCCCGAACTGATCGGCCACCTGCGCGATGCCGGCCGCGCCGATATCAAGGTGATCGCCGGCGGGGTCATTCCGGCGCAGGACTATCAGGCGTTGCGCGATGCGGGGGTGCAGGCGATCTTCGGTCCCGGCACCAACCTCATCAAGGCGGCCGAGGATGTGCTACGGCTGCTCGGCCACAATATGCCGCCACAAGAGGAGGCCGCCGCATGATCCGTTACCCCTTGCTCGCCGCGTTGCTGCTCGCCAGCCCGGCGATCACGCAGACGCAGGCGCAGATGAACCAGACCGCCGGTCGCCAGTATCAGGCCGCCGATGCCGCGATGACCCGCCAGTGGCAGCGCACCTATGCCTATATGAAGGGCCGCGACGCGCAGGATCGCTCGCGCGGGGGCGGCTTCGGCTATGCCGCAGCGACACTCGCCAGCCAGCGGGCATGGCTCCAGTTCCGCGATACGCAATGCGTGATCGAGGGCGGTGAATATGCCGGCGGATCGATGCAGTCGCTGGTGCAGGCGCAATGCAAGACCCGATTGACCAACGAGCGTACGACGCAGCTCGGCAAGCTTCTGTGGAAAAACCGATGACCCGTACCGACTGGACCCGCGATGAGATCGCGACGCTGTTCGACCTGCCGTTCGATGAGTTGATGTATCAGGCGCAGACCGTCCACCGCGCGCATCACGCAGCGGGTGAGGTGCAATTGTGCACGCTCTTGTCGATCAAGACCGGCGGCTGTCCGGAGGATTGCGGCTATTGCTCGCAGTCCGCCTCCGCCGAAAGCGGTGTCAAGGCGACCAAGCTGATGGACCCGCGCGCGGTGTTGCAGGCGGCGGCGCAGGCGAAGGATTCAGGATCGCAGCGCTTCTGCATGGGCGCGGCATGGCGCAACCCCAAGGACCGCGACATGCCCGCGATCATCGAGATGGTGAAGGGCGTCCGCCAGATGGGCATGGAAACGTGCATGACGCTGGGCATGCTGACGCCGGCGCAGGCGGGCATGCTCGCCGAGGCGGGGCTGGATTACTACAACCACAACATCGATACCTCGCCCGAGCGTTACGATCAGGTCATCACCACGCGGACCTTCGCCGAGCGGCTCGACACGCTGGAGCATGTCCGCGAAGCCGGGATCAACGTCTGCTGCGGCGGCATCGTCGGCATGGGTGAGACGCGCGACGACCGCGTCGGCTTCATCCATGCGCTGGCGACCCTGCCCCGCCATCCCGAGAGCGTGCCGGTCAATGCGCTGGTACCGGTGAAGGGCACAGTGCTGGGCGACATGCTGGCGGATACGCCGCTGGCCAAGATCGACGATATCGAATTCGTACGCACCGTTGCGGTCGCACGGATCACGATGCCGTTGTCGATGGTGCGGCTGTCTGCCGGGCGCGAGAGCATGGGCGAGGCGACGCAGGCTTTGTGCTTCATGGCCGGCGCGAACTCGATCTTCACCGGCGACAAATTGCTGACTGCAGACAACGCCGGCGACGACAAGGACGCCGCGCTGATGGCGAAGCTGGGGCTGGTGCCGATGGTCGCCGACGAACCGATGCGGGTCGCGGCGGAATAATGCCGACGTTGCTGCGGATCGGCGCGTTCCGTTTCTATTTCTATAGTCACGAACCGAACGAGCCGCCGCACGTCCAAGTCGATCGCGGCGAAGCGACGATCAAGGTCTGGCTGAACCCCGTCGAGGTCGCAAAAAGCCGTGGGTTCCGCGCGCATGAGATCAATGACATCCTGACCATGGTGGCGGAACACCGGGCGATGCTGGTGGAGAGATGGCATGAATATTTCGGCTAGGATCACCGACGAACGGGTGCTCGACGTCCGCTTCGACGACGCGAGCCTGATCGTCGACCTGATGGACGGGCGGACCATATCGGTCCCTCTAGCCTGGTATCCTCGCCTCCTCCACGCCACGCCCGATCAGCGCGAGACGTGGGAGAAGGCAGGGGCAGGCTACGGCATTCACTGGCCCGCTATCGATGAAGATCTTAGCACCGACGGACTGCTGCGCGGTGCTCCTGCCGTAACGCGCGCCGGCTGACGACGAGGAAAAACCAATGTTCAAGAAAATCCTGGTCGCCAACCGTGGCGAGATCGCCTGCCGGGTCATGCGCACCGCCAAAAAGATGGGGATCGCCACCGTCGCGGTCTATTCCGACGCCGATGCGCGCAGCCCCCATGTGCTGATGGCGGACGAGAGCGTGCGGCTCGGGCCGGCACCTGCCGCCGAGAGCTACCTCAAGGCAGAGCTGATCCTGCTCGCCGCCAAGGAGACGGGCGCGGACTGCATCCATCCGGGCTACGGCTTCCTGTCCGAACGCGAGAGCTTCGCGCGGGCCTGTGCCGAGGCGGGGATCGCTTTCGTCGGGCCGCCGCCCAAGGCCATCGCGGCGATGGGCGACAAGATCGAATCGAAAAAGCTCGCCAAGGCGGCGGGCGTCAACGTCGTCCCCGGCTATCTGGGCGAGATCGCCGATACCGACGAAGCCGTCCGCATCGCGTCCGACATCGGCTATCCGGTGATGATGAAGGCCTCGGCCGGCGGCGGCGGCAAGGGCATGCGGCTGGCGTACAGCGAACAGGACGTGCGCGAGGGCTTCGAGGCGACCAAGCGCGAGGGGCTCGCCAGCTTCGGCGACGACCGCGTGTTCATCGAGAAGTTCATCGAATCGCCGCGCCATATCGAAATCCAGGTGCTCGGCGACCAGCACGGCAACATCCTGTACCTCAACGAACGCGAATGCTCGATCCAGCGTCGCCACCAGAAGGTGGTCGAGGAGGCCCCTTCCCCTTTCGTCACGCCGGCGATGCGCAAGGCGATGGGCGAGCAGGCGGTCGCACTGGCCCAGGCAGTCGGCTATTATTCCGCTGGTACGGTCGAGTTGATCGTATCGGGTGCCGATACCACTGGTCAGGGCTTCTACTTCCTCGAGATGAACACCCGGCTGCAGGTGGAGCATCCAGTGACCGAGGAGATCACCGGGCTCGATCTGGTCGAACAGATGATCCGCGTCGCCGCCGGCGAGGCGCTGTCGATCCGCCAGGATCAGGTCGGCATCAACGGCTGGTCGATCGAGAATCGCATTTATGCCGAGGACCCGTATCGCGGGTTCCTGCCGAGCATCGGCCGGCTGGTCCGCTACAATCCGCCGATCGCGGCGACCACAGACGACGCACGCATCCGCGTCGACGGCGGGGTGGTCGAGGGCGGCGAGGTCAGCATGTTCTACGACCCGATGATCGCCAAGCTCATCACCTGGGCACCGACGCGCGAGGCGGCGATCGATGCGCAGATCGCGGCGCTGGACGCGTTCGAAATCGAGGGACCGGGCAACAACATCGACTTCCTGTCGGCGCTGATGCAGCATCCGCGCTTCCGCGACGGCGCCATCACAACCGGCTTCATCGCGGAAGAATATCCCGACGGCTTCCACGGCGCTCCGGCTGACACGGACCTCAAGCGCGCGCTGGCCGCGATCGCCGCCTTTGCCGCTACCGCGCATGCGGATCGCGCGCGGCGCGTCGATGGCCAGCTCGGCCGCCGCCTTCCGCCGCCGAGCCATTGGGGAGCGCGGATCGACGGGACGGATCATGTGGTGGAGGTGTCCACCGATGGCCTGATCGTGGATGGTGCGGCGCTGGACCTCGCGCTCGAATATACGCCCGGCGACCGGATGGTGGAGGCGGAGATCGGTGATCACCATCACTTCACCGTTCGTATCGCGCCGGTGCGCAGCGGCTTTCGCCTGACGACGCGCGGTGCCAGCCACATCGTGCGCGTGCTGCCGGCGCATGTGGCGCCCTATACGCAGCACCTGATCGAAAAGGTGCCGCCCGATCTGTCGAAATTCCTGATCGCGCCGATGCCTGGCCTGCTCGTCCGGCTAGACGTCTCCGCCGGCGACAATGTCGAGGCGGGCCAGCCACTTGCTGTCGTCGAAGCCATGAAGATGGAGAATATACTGAGGGCGGAAAAGACGGGGCGGGTGAAATCTGTGTCCGCCGTCACCGGTGACAGTCTGGCGGTCGATCAGGTCATTCTCGAACTGGAATGACGGCGCTTTAACCGTCGATTCGGCGGGATCGACATGCCGGTATGCGTCTCCTTGGCGGCGCAGCAGGAGCGGCGCGACTTTCCGCAACTGCAATATGCTGCAATAGTATACGATATTCAGCAGCACAGCGGGACAACGGCTTATGCGGATCACCATCGTCGGCGGCGGCATCATCGGCCTGTGCGCCGCCGTCGCGCTGCTTGTCGACGGGCATGCCGTAACGCTGGTCGACGCCGATCACACGCGTTCCGCGGCGTCATGGGGGAATGCGGGCCACCTCGCAACCGAACAGGTCGCGCCACTGGCATCGATGGTAGCCATACGCAGCGCGTGGCATCGCCGCTTCGCGAACGGCGGCGCGCTCGACCTGCCCCTGGCGCAGGTGCGGACGTGGCTTCCCTTCGTCCGCCGCTATCTGGCGGCGAGTGGCGCGGTGCGCTTTACGGCAGGTCGGCACATGCTGGCCGCTCTGATGGAGGATGCGCTGGCCGGCTGGCAGCGGATGGCGGCGGACATCGGCGATCCCGGACTGGTGAGATCGGATGGCCATTACGTCGTGTGGGAAAGCCCCGCCACGGCGCGGTCCGGCGAAGCTGCATGGGCCGCTGCGGATACGGGCGCCGCCACCCTTCGCCACGCGACCCTCGACGATGTGAAGCGGGTGGCCGCAATGATGGCGCACATGCCCGCCGGCATGATCCGTTTCGAGGGATCGGGCCAGATCGCCGATCCCGCTCGGCTCGCTATCGCCCTGGAAAGCGCGATCCGGACACGAGGCGGTATCATCGTCCGCGCTACCGCAGATCTGCGTATCGAACGGGGCGAAGCGTTCGTACCCGGCTTTCCCGCCGATCTCGTCCTGCTTGCCGCCGGTGTTGGCAGCGGATCGCTGATCGCGCGCGCGGGACATCGCGCGCCGTTGGTCGCGGAGCGCGGCTATCATATCCGCACTGCCGCCGATGACTGGCCTGAAGACATGCCGCCGATCGTGTTCGAGGATCGCTCGATGATCGTCACACGCTACGCCGATTGCGTACAGGCGGCGAGTTTCGTGGAATTCGCAGCGATCAACGCGCCTCCCGATCGACGGAAATGGGAGCGGCTGGAGCGTCATGTCCGCGAACTCGGCCTGCCCCTCGCCGGACCGTTTACGCGGTGGATGGGCGCCCGGCCGACATTGCCGGATTACCTGCCGGCGATCGGCCGATCACGCCGTATCGACAATCTGCTCTACGCGTTCGGTCACCAGCATCTCGGATTGACGCTCGCTCCCGTCACCGCCGGCATCGTCGCCGCGCTTGCGAGGGGGGATATGCCGGCTATCGATATCGCGCCGCTGACGATCGAACGGTTCGGCCGGGGATGATCCCGATAGTCGGGATCGCCTTGCGGCATTTTTCGCTATGTGCTGAAAAACTGGAGCGGGCGAAGGGATTCGAACCCTCGACCCCAACCTTGGCAAGCTGCCGCGATGGTCTCTCATAGTATAGCATACAACGTCATTTACCTTGTCGAGCGTACTGACGATTTTGCATGCAACATCATACTAACGCACCAAAGCTTAGTCGTTCGTTACCCCGGCCGTTACCCCGCATCCTGTTCAGGTTGTGCTCGGTAATTTATTTTACGAGGTTGCATGCTTCATCATGGCGTTGCATTTACATGCATGTCGCATGATGAATGTAGAACTGGATCGATAGAGGTGTTGCCAAACTAAAAATATTGATACTACTTAAATACCTGTTCCAACGGCGCAGGTTCATTATGCCCACTGTTCGCTTCACAAATAGATGGCTTCAAGCCGCATCGCTTACCCCTGCCGAAGGTCGCGCCGAGTATATCGACGGCCTCTGCCCTGGGTTGCACCTGCGAGTTACATCGTTAGGTGTACGGACGTTCTCCGTTATGTTTCGGCGCAACGGAAAGCTAACCCGAAAAACCCTAGGTCGCTTTCCGGTCGTCAGCTTGGCAAACGCCAGATTGTCCGCATTGGACGTCATGCGCAAAGCGCAGGAAGGTATCGATGCACGTGAACACCGGTCGCGTCAGGAAAGCACCCTAACGTACAGCGATCTAGTCGAAAGCTACGTCGAGAAGCACCTTAGGCCGAACGCGCGATCGTGGAGGAATGTCGCGAGCGGACTCCGCCATGCTAGGATGGACCAGTTCACAAAGCGCCGGGTTGCCGATATATCGCGCCGAGACATCATCGCCGTGATCGACGACATCGTTGCTGAGGGGAAACCGCAGGCGGCGATTAACCATCTTCGCCACTTGAAGATGATGTTCAATTGGGCGGCCGGTCGCGACATGATTGGCACCAACCCTTGTGACGGCGTCAAATCGCCAGGACGAACCACCGAACGAGACCGTGTGCTGTCCGATCACGAAATCGTCGCTGTTTGGAAAGCGACATCGAAATTGCCTGCGCCGTTCGGTGCCATGTACCGGATGTTCCTACTAACGGGACAGCGACGCAGCGAAGTCGCGACCATGCAGTGGCATGAGGTTGAAGGTACAATTTGGACCATCCCTCGTGAGAAGGTGAAGAAGGATCGACCCCACGCGGTACCACTTTCAAAATCTGCGCTGACGACGCTGGCGTCGCTGCCAAAGTACGGACCCGAGGCATATGTATTCAGCACTACCGGTGGCAATCGACCCAGCAGCAATTTTAACAAGGTTAAGCAGGAACTGGACCGGCTCTCTGGCACGGGTGGGTGGACGATTCACGACATTCGCCGCACAGTGAGAACCAAGCTTGCGGAGCTAGGCGTTTCTGAAATTGTCGCCCGTAAGGTGGTGAACCACGAGACGGGCAAGGTAGACCGCATATACAACCGGCATGGCTATTTGGATGAGAAGCGGAAGGCGTTAGCCAAATGGGAGACAAGGTTGCTATCCCTCGTGAGCCGCTAAGCGACAATATCGTCGTCGGCATGCCGTACATCGCTGAGACGGCCGAGGCACTGGCAAAGCGTCACGGCTTGGAGTCTAGCGCCGAGCTTGAAGAGCTTCTGGACCACCTCTTCGGTCTGTCTTGCCGCGATCAGGGCGAAAAGTCATTTGAACCTGATCGAATGGCGGAGCGGCGGTGCCAAGGTTACGCTCTGGCCAAGTTGATGCAGAAGGAAGCCGCTGCAATGCGTGCTGGCTTGGAACGGCTATATCGCGACTGGAACGCGTTCAATGAGCAGGTGCAGTTTGAGCCGGCCCTGCTGGAGGCAATTTTCAACGTCGATACTGGCGGCCCAGAGAACCTCTTCCTGCCGTCCGGCATCAGCAACCTCCAGACCCTGTTCCGCACGTCCTGTGACGATAGCGTAGGTGAGTTCCACGGGCAGCCGGTTGAGCCACTGGACCTTGACGCGCTCTCGGCTGACGCGCCCTGCCCGCCAGGATTGTGGGACGCCGTGGATCGACGGCTCGCAGCAATGGCAAATCTTGCGATCCGGGCACGGCTTCCGCGCGGGCCGGTGCCGAACATGGTCGTGCGCGGCGCCCTATCGTCATGTCGGCTGTATTGGGTAGGTGCTCATCAAACATGGTCGATGGCGGGGTTGAAGACCGCCGCGGTTCGGCAAGAGAACGTCGTCGCCTACCTTACTGGCAAGTGCGAAAAATTTGTTGCGGACGCGCTCACGATAACGGGCATCAAGTTCAACCTACCCGAGCTCCACAGCGCCTGGGAGACGATCGACGCCGCGGCGAGAAGCGCAGGTCGGCCGCATTCCGCTAAAGTAAGAGCCTGATCGTGGTATTTCTCTAGCCGCGAGTTGTTTGGACTGCCGCGGCGGACCCGCATACCTGGATTGCGTTCACGCAAGAAAGGACATGCACATGAACGCAATCTCACCCTCACCCTCCATCGACCCCGTCCTGTCTTTAGCAAAGGTACAGGAGCTCGTGGGCTATAGCGCGAGCCATATATACCGGATGGTCGCGGCCGGTACGTTCCCCGATCGGGTACGCCTTGGGCCAGCCCGAGTCGGCTGGCGAACAAGCGCCATCGCCGAGTGGATAAATTCCCGTCCGCTGGCTTCAACGGTATCGGCAAGCGGCATGCAGGGGAGGTCAGCATGAACGACGTATATCGTCGCCTCCAGGGCCTCGACGCAATCCATTCGCTCGATCGTGCCCCAGCTGATTTTGATGTCCTGACGACGGCTCAGGCGATCCGACGGGTGGCATATTCAGCGGCTCAGCTGCCCCTCCTGGTCAAGCTCCATGGCTTCCCGCTTCCCGTAGGAATGAGTGCGCTGTTGATCGGGTGGAAAGCGCATGAGCTGGATGCATGGAAGCAGTGGCGCGATGACCAACTGCTCGCCGCCCTACTGTAGAGCAGTAGCGTCATAACGGGACGATCCCACGCGAAGGTAGCGCGCCGGGATCGTCCCATCACCAAATCATCAATCAATAGCCGCTGTTGCTTTGGCATCAGCGTGGGGAAAGTCATGTCTAGAACACAAGAAACGCAGAATGCTGATGCGCCGCCGCTTACCGTTGCTGAGCGGATCGAGAAGGGGCGTGAAAGTGGGCATCACTACGACGGGGCGATCGTGCCGTTCCCGCCGGAATTGAGCGCCCGGGGAGCGATGAACGCGTTAAAAGACGGCGAGCGGAAGAGGGTTGATCGGTGGCTAGCTGCTGGATACCAGGTCACGGCCTTCTCGTATCGCTCGAGCGCTGGCGAGTTGATCCAAGCGGTTCTTCGTTTCGACCACCCAAGCGAGCGCAAGGAAATACGACAGCTTCGATATTGTGGCAGATTTGACGGTAAGGGTCCCGTCTTTTGGATGACCGCCGTCGAAGCACCACGGCCACTATATGGGCTCGACCTGCTAGCAAAGCGGCCAAACGATCCCGTCCTGGTTGTCGAGGGCGAGAAGACCGCCGATGCCGCTGGCGCGCTATTTCCCGATCACGTCGCTGTGACATGGATGAACGGTGCCTCCGGGGTACGGAAGACGGAGATGCTGGACTTGGCTGGGCGCGACCTCGTTTTGTGGCCGGACAATGATCCGCCCGGGCGGAACGCAATGCGTACCTTCGCTGCGTATGCCTATGCCGCGGGCGCAGCGTCGGTGAAGATCGTCGACGTCCCGCCGGAGTTTGGCGAGAAATGGGACTTGGCTGATCCGGTTCCTGAGGGGCTCTCTGATAGCGAGTTGATACAGGCTCTATTGGCATCAGCTCGACGGATTGACCCCTCGAGCGTCGCCCATATCACCAATGACGCGCGCGAAGAGGCTGAGCAGCACCGATTACTTGGCTACAAGCCAGGATACACAAAAGTCGAGATAGCGCACGCTGCGGTTGCGCTCTCTGTGCTCGACGCTGACATGTATGCTGCCGAATGGCGGCGGATCGCGAGATGTCTGTTTTATGCCTATGGTGAAGCAGGGCTGGCAGTCTTCGACGAGTGGTCGCAAGACAGCGAAGGCAAATATCGCACAGGTGAGCCCGCGAAACTCTGGGCAGGCTACGCGCATGAGAAGGCGTTTCGCGCTGACTCGCTGGCGTGGCTGTTCCGTAAAGCTGCCGCCGTTGTCCGTGAGCGTTCAAAAAATGGCGTTGGCTCAATCCCGAACGTTGAGATCGGTCAAGCTGCGATCGCTACCGCATCTGTCGAGGAACTAAACGAAGACCACGCGATCGTTGTACGGGGGGGTAAGGTCGGCGTCCTTTGGGAAAGCTTCGATCCGCGCTTTGGCCGGTACACTGAAACGTACCTATCAAAACGCGATTTTGTCGATCGTTTCGTGCGGTCGATTGAGCTGCCGCATGACGACGAACGACAAACTAAGAAGAAAGATAAACGCATGAGCCAAGGTGATCTTTGGTTCAGCTCGCCCCGCCGTCGATCATACGACAACGTCATTTTTGCACCAGGCCAATCCCTTTCGTCCGAATTCCTAAATCTATGGCGGGGGTTTGCAGTCGAACCCGTCGATAATCCGGATGGCTGGCGGTTGCTGAAGGAGCACTTGCGCCTTCACGTCGCTGGCGGCGATGAGGCAGGCTACCAGTATATTCTAAATTGGTTGGCGTTTGCCGTTCAGCACCTCGACAAGCCGATTGGAACAGCCCTAGTCCTGCTCGGCAAGAAAGGTGCCGGCAAGAGCATCATCATCGAGCTATTCGGCTATCTGTTTGGTCAGCATACGTTCGTCACCTCAAGGATGGACGATGCTATTGGCCGCTTTAACGACCGACTGGAAACGACGGTGCTACTTGGGCTGGAGGAGGCGATTGCTCCGCAGAACCGGGCCGCCGACGGCACGTTAAAGGACCTAGTAACCCGCACAACATTGCGGCTTGAGGGTAAGTTCTTCGGGGTTTGGACTGCCCCGAACCATCTGCGCATCATCGTGACGTCGAACAACGAGCATGTGGTGCGCGCCGACGGGTCAGAGCGACGTTACGCCGTGTTTGAGGTCACCAATCCGCACCAGGCCGACCCGAATGCCAGGCGGGCGTACTTTGGGCGCATGGTCGAGCAGATGGAGACGGGCGGCTATGCTGCCATGCTCGGGGAGCTGCTTAGCCGGGATATCCGGGGGTGGAACGCGGAGGTGATACCGGAAACGGAAGCGCTCAAGCGGCAAAAATTACTGAACCTCGTCAACGACCCTGTCCGCGCCTACCTGTACGAGCGGCTCACCGAAGGGGTGCAGATCACCACCGGCACTGCCTCTCTCGGGTCACCGGTTCATCATTGGAGTGAAACCGACACGGTGAACGTGCCAGCCCGTGACCTTAGCGAAGACTTTCGCCTGTTTGCCACCTCCCAGGGGATGGCATTTAGCGAACGCCAACTGGCGATGCAGCTGCCAAAATATATGCCGTCAGGGTTCAAGTCGACTACAAAACGGGTATCAAACGGCGATTACTCGAGCTCTACCGTGCGTGTTTACCCGTTCCCGGCACTGGAAATCGCTCGTGCGCGATTTGAGGAGGTAACTGGTCTTCTTATCGCGCGCGATGGATAGCTGCGTGGAAGGCTAAATGCGTTACGCTGTTACCCAGTGGGCACCCACTTTTTTATAACGCGTAGATGCCGAGTTTGGTTTTACTTTGGTATTTGGGGCAGTGCCGGTGTGTAACAGCGTAACGCTAGCCGTAGCATCGGGATATTTAGGGGCTTGGGCTGACTGGATCGAAATATTTTTCGCATTACTACGCTGTTATCCCGAAGTTAGGGATGCGCCCAAATGAGTCGGTAGGGACCAGCAATCGGGTATGTGTCTGACTGGTACACGATAGCAGCATAGATCAGCGGACTGAAAATCGGGTTGAACTGGCATTATTGGCCCTTACCCCAGGTACCTGTTCTCACGGTGCCACCGTAGCGCGTCCAGGGATGCAGGCGGGAAGCCTCTTGTTGGCGTTGCTAGTTCCTGCCCCTGCATGGCATAATAATGCACGCCATTGTCGAAGTCGGCCTTTAGCCTCTCGCTGACCGCGAACGTACGCTTGTCGGTCACAGTCACATAACCGAGGTCGAATAGCCGATGTATATCGGTTCGTAGCAGCAAGCCGTTGGCAACGTCGTGATCCCCGCCATCCGCGTAACTGCGGATATGTGCAGCGTCGAGGATGGGTAGGGTTTTCTCGCCAGACACAGCGCACCGCCGGTTATATCCATCGGTGACCGCCAGGCGGAAGGCGCCTTGTCCAAGCCGCTGCCGCATCAGCATCGGCGCTCCGTAGCGGGCGCCATTGGCGGGTACGGGAGCGGCTGGTGTCATGGCGAGACGTTCCTGCACGGCATGCCAGAGCTGAAGCCCCTCGTCCGAGTTGGCGTCGTAGCCTTTCCCAACTACGATGTTCGAATGCCAGTCTGCGGGTACCGGTATCCAGTCGGCAGGTTGCCAGAAGAACGGCTCCGTCAGGATGCGACAACCGATCACGGGATCGTTGCGACCAGCTGCGTGTACCGCATCCCGGCGAAGCTTGCCGATCGTGGCCCGCATCTCAGCCAGCGATGCATTGCCGTTCTTCTCGCCGAAGGCATCCCAGGCCAGCGACACTGGCGCCAAAGACGCATGGCCGAACACCCCGCCGCCGCCAATAGCGCCATCGGCACCCTTCAGCTTGAACAGAAACAGGTCGCCAGGCTGCAACGCCTTGAAGGCACCTGTACCCGACGGCTGCCAGAAGTTGACCTCATCCGGTGCTCGCTTGGCGAGAAAGTCGAACCATGGGCGGTGCGTCACCCCGAGGAAAATTCTACTCACCACTTACCTTCGCGACGATACATCGCCTTGGCAACTGTCTGCCGGAGTTACGTATCAATCATGCCTGACGTTGTTCTCCTGGCGGCAAACGGCGCGGTGCTAAACGCCCGTGCCGAAATTGATCGGCGCGGCATCGTTCTCCACAGCCGCAGCGGAAAGGACCGAAACCGCGACTATCGGCAGGCGCTGGAGATGATGCTCTTCCAATTGGACGCGGCGAGCGTCGCCTACGACGTATACCTTGATAGCAGCCCGGTGAAGCAACAGCCCCTTGATTCTCGACGACTTCAAGTCGCCCGCGCCGGATCGGTTGTAGAGCGCTTCAACGGGCTGATACGGGCCATGAACGCTGGCAGTTCCAGTAACGGTGCATGGCGCCGCATACTGATAACCGCGCCGGGCTGCAGCCCGGAGGCTCTTGCTGCGGTAGTTCAAGGCAAAGCAAGCAGAGACACGGTAGAAGACAGCGGCAGGCTGTCCACATCGCAGCTGCGGCGCATAACACACGCTCACATTGACCAGGCCGTTCAGCACCTGCTCGGCGGTGGCGAGGCACCTAGCTTTGCGCCTTCGCGCGACTTTGACCTGATCGCCCCAGACGGAACGCGATTGGCGCCAAAGAAGGTGTTCGGCCTCGCCCTGCAAGCAGCTACCGGGATTGATGCGCGACCGGAGCATTTCACCGCTGGTACAGGCACGCCCTGTTTCCAAACTCTGGAAGCCGCCGGCTATCCAATTGTACGCAAGGATGAGGTCTTGGCAGGCGGCGGCGTTGATCCTGTCGACCCTGATCTTGCGGCGGCAGAGGGGCAGCCCAGGCTGGTGGCACACCTTATCCGGGAGAGAAAGCCGACTTTGGCTGCGGCGAAGCGACGGGCGATGCTGGAGGAGCTGGGATACCTTCACTGCGAACGATGCGGGATCGTGCCAAGCGATGCTCTGGGCCCGCACGGCGACGCCGTGATCGAGGTGCACCACGCGGGCACACAGGTCGCAGATATGAGGGCAGGACACGTAACTAGGTTGGCTGACTTGGTATGCCTCTGCGCAAATTGTCACCGGATAGTGCACCGAGAGTTATCATCCGCAATTTCTTGAGATCGGATAGTTTTCACGGGATGACCCGCCCGTTCTTACGCCACTAAAAGCCGACTTTGGGAACCGGAGCGGCGCTCATAAGCGCGATGTTTTTGTAGTTTTTTGTGACATCACGAGTAAAGATTACCTTATAAATCATCTTAAGGTTTCCCACCAATATTACTTTTAATGAGCGCTTGCTAAATTAAGGCGCAATATGACCATTACTATTGTCAACCGTTACCCACGAACCGCGGATTAAGCTCGCGGATAGTCGTCACGATCGCTTGAGCCTGAATGAGATCGAAAACGTCACTGACCCCGTTTGGCGTTCCGTCGGTGAAAGGGGGCTCGTACAAAAGAGCCGGGTCCATCGATCCGGACGTGGTCAGGTGGTCAATGATAAGATCAAGAAAATGAAGCTGATGCGCGGATAAAACTGCGCCGTCGAGCGCGACATTAAGCGCCGACTTTGCCGCATTACGGTCCAGGCCAACCCACGAGCGGATCAATTCAGGTAGCGCGTCAATGCCCCGAAACTGAGTAAAGGCATCTACATTGGCTACGCCCGCCTCGTCGAAGAGCCGCTGTAACTCATCAAGATCGGCAGTTGTGAGCGGTCGCCCCTGTCGCAGCCTAACAAGCGTCAGATGATCGCGGTGCGCATCGATATAGGCGCGCGCCTTGCGCCGGAATTGCGCCAACGCCTCCGAATCACCCAGATCAACGATCGTGATGTCACGCGCATCCCCGATCGTATCGATGAAGTCGGTCGTGACGATGGTGCGCTCGCCCTTGTCGATCAGCGCGATTAGTCCGCGCAGCTGGCGACGGACGCGCTCGAGCATGTCGGGCGTCGCATCCTGCCACCACTCGCTCGTCTGGACCTCTTCGATCAGCACCAGCACGCGCGCCACGTCGGGGATCGTCGCCTTGGCCTCAAGCGCATGGACGAGGCCGACGAACGCGCGCCGCAGCGGATCGACGGGCTCGCCGCGGACCATCGCCAGCTGGATGCGCAGGCACAGCAGGTCGAACCGCCTAGCATCAATATCGGGGTCGCTCAGCGCTGTCGGCAACCCCGCGATATGCTCGGTCAGCTCGTGCTGGTCCTCCTGCGACACATGCCCCCAGGCGTGCGGTGCCTGGAACTTTTCGACATAGCGTCGCTTGGCACGGACGATAAAATTGTCGATCGGCATGCCCGCGACCGCGCGCATCAGCTGATCGCGCACTTCGTCAATCAAGGCCGGCTCGCGTCCCGAAAACCCAGTCACTGGTGCGCGCACGCCCTCCCCCACCACGGGTGACTGCAACAGGCTGAGCAAGGCAACGCGCGCGGTGAACAGCCGTTCACTCAACGGCGCCGCCGCGCGTGCATCGGTCTGCTCGACCTGGGCGTTGAAAAAGTCGAAATTGCCGAGATAATCGAAGACGTAGAAGAACTGCTTGTCCAAGTCGTCCCTTGCCCCGGCCCCGAAGATCCCGGGGCATAGCCGTGTACCCCGCCCAACCATCTGCCAGAATTTTGATTTCGACCGGACAATCTTGAAGAAGACGAGATTGAGAATCTCGGGGATGTCGATCCCGGTGTCGAGCATGTCGACCGAGACGGCGATCTGCGGCATGTCGGCAGCGTCAGCGAAGCGGTCGATCAGCGCGTGCGCGTATTTGACTTGATTGTCGATCAGCTGGCAAAATCGCCCCTTCAGGTGCGGATAATTGGCGTCGAACCGCTCGACGATAAATTCGGCGTGGCGGTGATTTTTGGCGAATATGATCGACTTACCCAGCGTCTCGCCATCATCGACGCGCTGGCCGTCGCGCATCAATTGCTCGAGCATCTTGTCGATCGTGTCGGTGTTGAACAGCCAGTCGTTGACCGCACTGGGATCGACGCTGTCGGGCGGGCCATCCTCGCCCCATTCGGCGGCGTCCCACGCTTCCTTCTCGTCCTCGCTCAGATCGTCATAACGGATCCCATCGCGCGGGAATTTCATCGGCACGTCTCGCGCGCGCGGCGGCACCAGAAATTCCTCCGCCACCGCCTGCTTCAGATCATAGGCGTCGGTCGGTACGCCGCTTTCGAGCTCGAACAGGTCGTAGGTGTTCTTGTCGACCTCGTCCTTCGGCGTCGCGGTCAGCCCGACCAAGGGCGCATCGAACCAGTCGAAGATCGCGCGATATTTACGATAGACCGAGCGGTGCGCCTCGTCGATCACGACCATGTTGAAGAAGCCGGGGCCGAACCGCTGCCGCCCGTCGGCACGGGCGCGCTCGATCAGGTTGAGCATCGTCGGATAGGTCGCGACAAAAACGCGCCCGTCCGCGCTCGCGTCCGTGCATAGATTGACCGTCGCGCAATCAGGCAAATGCTTGCGGAACGCATTGGTCGCCTGCTTCACCAGCGGCACGCGATCGGCAAGGAATAGCACGCGCTTGGCCCAGTTGGCGCGCATCAACACATCGGCGAGCGCGATGACGGTGCGCGTCTTGCCCGAGCCGGTCGCCATCACCAGCAACGCCTTGCGCTGATGCTCGCCGCCGCGATCGTGATCTTCGAAGTGGTGGCACACCGCGCGGATTGCGCGCTCCTGATAGGTGCGCCCGCCGCCGCCGGCGATCGCGCGATCGGTCACCACGCGCGCGAGTGGCAGTCGGCCGGTGCGCCGCTGGACGATCAGCGCGAGTTCGTCGCGCGTGAGGAACCCCTGAATCGCGCGCGGCGGATAGCGCGTATCGTCCCAGATCCAGTGATCATAGCCGTTGGTGTAGAAGATCACCGGCCGCTGCCCGAACATCGCCTCAAGGCAATCGGCATAGAGTTTCGCCTGGTGCTTGCCCTCGCGCGGGTCCTTCCGCGCGCGCTTAGCCTCGACCACCCCGAGCGGCTTGCCGTCCGCGCCCCACAGCACGTAGTCGGCATAGCCGAGTCCACCGGCATTTGGCATCCCCGACACCTCGAACTCGGTGTCGCGCGCGTCTGTCAGTGGCCAGCCCGCCTCGCGAAGCAACAGGTCAACGAACTCGTCGCGGGTCTGTGCCTCGTGATAGTCGTGGCGGACATCGGCCTGCGCATTGGCGGCACGCAGCGCGCTATATTCGGCCTTGAGCGCGGCGAGCTCGTCCTCGATCCGTACACGATCCTCGGCATCGCCGCGGCGTTCGGCGCGTTCGCGCGCCAGCGCCTCGGCAGCCTCCGTCGCGGCGGTCTGCATCGCCGCCGCCGCCGTCGCGCTGGTCGGCGTGGCGATGGCGTTGCGCGGTAGCCGGTCGGCGGAGAAGGCGAGCTCGGGCGGGGGCGGGGTGCGGCTGTAATGGCTCGCGAACCAATAGCTGATGTGGAACAGCTCGCGCACCGCGCTGATCGCCTGCGCGTCGGCGAACGGCCCGGCATGTGCGGCGCGGTTGCCGATCTTGCGCACCAGATCGATCTTGGTCGCGACCGCCAGCCCGACCAGCCGGCGGAAGCTCGGCTCCGCGGTCAGCGCGCTCAGCGAGTCCTGATAGGGTTTCGTCAGGCTGTCGTCATGATCGTAGAGCCACGCGACGAGCGTCTCGACACCGAGCCGCGAGCGCATCGCCGCCCCGCGCGGATCAGCAATCGCCAGCGCCTCGGCCATCGCCGCATGATCGTGGAGAAAGGGGTGGGGCTCGAGAAACGCGAACTGGCTCGCTGCGGCGGTATCCGCCTCGGGATCAGCGAGCGAGCGCGCACCGGGCGCGATCGACAGTATTTTGCGGTGCCCATCCCCTCCGGCCATCGGTTACAAGTCTCCGCGGAAGGCGCGATGCTGGAGGGAAGTGAAGAGGGTCTCGGTGTTTTGACGAGCAGCATTGTGCGCGTTTTCAATTGCACGACAATGAGTGGCTTCCAGCTCGAATGCTTTAACCTCATCCTCGCTGAATTTTGGCACTCGCAACGCCCTCAAATGCTCCAAATTTATCCCTGATTGGGCAACTCCGCGTACGTCCGCGGTGATTCGTTTTTGTACGATCCCGTTTCGCAGAAAAGCAAGGATTACGTCCCGACTTATCTCTGGCAAAAGTGGGATAACCGCAACCTCACGGCTGACGTTCGCACCGGCAATGGAATTAGGCGCTATTGCCAGTCTTCCCACCGTCCCTCTGATTGAAATCAGCAGCTCGCCGCCGCTTAGAACGGTCCTTTTGTATGTCTGCGAAATTCTAGCCGAGGTCCGTTTAAATTCCCTATTCTTGAATTTGCCAGATACGAAGTCTCCGATACGCACCACCGGTACACCGTCTTCAACATCGTCTCCTCGCTGCACGATTCCGTAAGAGATGCCCCTCTTACGATCGACCAAATCAGCCAGACAACCTTCCGAGTTTTGATCACCGATACGATTAGAAAACTGATCGTCAAAATATGATTGATTGAGGGCTTCAGCCCTCTGCAAAGCCTGCCAGCGACGACGCCGAAGGTCATCAGCCTGATCGAGGATCGCCGCGATCCGTTTCTGCTCAGGTAGCGGCGGAAGGGGGATACTAAAACCTACAACGTCAGATCGGGTAATCTGTTTAAACGTTGCGCCCCTGCCTAAGGCACGCAGCAGCTCAACGTGAGCTTCGACCGCCCGCCAAATATAACGGCTATCTGCGACGCCATCCCGGGCCCGCAATGCAGCAACGCCTCGTCCAAGGCAGTATGGCCGATCAGCCCAATTAAGATCTCCAATAGTAGCACGGACACAGAGAACAATGTCCCCTTCTCGACAGGTCTTCGTGGCAGCCGTCGTCGAACGCGATGGTTTAGGAAAGTAATCTCCGAAATCGCTAGCACCCGCAATGAGAGGCAATCCGGTTCCCACTACGTTGTAGGTATCACCCGCCGGCGCTTGCCCCATGATCGTTTCGCAAGCCTCTCCTAAAGTGACAATCTTCATGCGAGCATCTCCTCAAGCCGCGTCAGCCCTTCAGCAATTTCCGCCTCAAGCCTGCGCAGCTCCGCAATAATTGTCGCCGGCGCGACGTGTTGGGTTTCGGCCTGCTCGACCTCCTTGTAGCGATTGATTGACAGCTCGTAGCCTGCGGCCGCTATCTCATCGCGTGAGACGCAAAAGCTGGCAGCGGTGCGCGGGCGGTCGCGCTCCCCACCGTCGCGGTCCGCCCAACGTGCGAGCACGTCAGGCAAATTGTTCTTTGTCGCCTCCGCCTCGGTCAGCGCACGCACGGGGGCCGGGCCCTGCAATTCTTCGGGCAGCAGGTCGGAACGCTTGTCGTCGAGCGACTTTCCGTCGGCGGTCATGTCATAATACCAGACATGATCGGTGCCGCCGCGCCCGGTCTTCGTAAAGATCAGGATTGCGGTCGATACCCCGGCATACGGGCGGAACACGCCCGACGGCAGCCTGATCACCGCGTCGAGCTTATGCTCGTCGACTAGCATCTGACGGACCGCCTTATGCGCCTTCGAACTGCCAAACAGCACGCCGTCGGGCACAATCACTGCCGCGCGCCCGCCCGTCGTCAGTAGGCGGATAAATAGCGCGACGAACAGGAGTTCGGTCTTCTTCGTCTTGACGACGCGTTGCAGCTCCTTCGACGTGCTCTCGAAGTCAAGGCTGCCCGCGAACGGCGGGTTGGCAAGGATCATAGTATAGGCGCCAGCATCCTCACCGGCATCCTGGCCAAGCGAATCGCGATGGCTGATGCGCGGCTCCTCGATGCCGTGGAGCATCATGTTCATCGCGCCGATCCGCAGCATCGTCTCGTCGAAGTCGAACCCGGTAAAGGCGCGCGTATCGAAATGATCGCGCAGTTTCGCATCGCGGAAGATCTCAGGGTGCGTTGCGCGCATATATTCCGCGGCGACCATCAGGAAGCCCGCGGTACCCGCCGCCGGGTCGCAGATCGTGTCGGTCGGTTTCGGCGCCATCATCCGCACCATCAGTTCGATGATGTGACGCGGCGTACGGAACTGGCCGTTCTCGCCCGCGGTCGCGATCATCGACAGCAGATATTCGTACAGATCACCCTTGGTATCGCGATCGTCCATCGGGATGTCGTCGAGCCCCTGGACGAGCTTGTCGAGCAGCGCGGGCCGTGTGAAGGCGAGCCGCGCGCCCTTCATATGCGTCGCCATCACGCTCTCGGCCCCGTTCAGCGTGCGAATAAACGGGAAGACGTGTTGATCGACGATCTCGAACATCCGGTCGGGCTTCTCGTTCCTGAACCGCGACCAGCGCATCAGGTCGTACGGGCAGCCGTCCTCGCCCTCGCCGGTGACGGGATCCTTGCGGAAGCCAGGCGTGGCGAGACCGTCGGTGCCTTCGGGGAAGATTCGCCGAGCCAGCGGGCGGCCCAGCGCCTGCGCCTTGGCCTCCTCGCGCGACTGGATCTCGTCCAGACGGCGGATGAACAGTAGATAGGTGAGCTGTTCGACGCCGGTCAGCGGGTTGGACACGCCCCCCGACCACATCGCATCGCGCAGCTTGTCGACCTGGCTGCGGATTTCACGGTTAAGCACTTCGATTACCTCTCAGTGGCCGACGTAGCCGTCCACTTCAGTTCGATTTTCTGCGGCAGCAATCGCCGGTCGCTCGCTCGGATACAAGGGCTCGAAAGCGGCAGCCTCTTTTATGAAGGCGTGCAAAGTACGGTGACGAACCGAATCACGTTCGCCACGCGTGCCTGACTCACCGACCCAAACGGGCGTTTGGGTTCAACCATCAAGTTGATTGTAGACGCGGACCTAAGATTATCGGCAGACCGTCATCGGCTATGTGCGAGTTGAAGTCGGCAAAAAGGGAGGGCGCTTCAACTGAAAGCGCCGCAAGTAGGAGGTGAGAAACCAAACGCATTTCCGTATCACCAACAATTCCTCCACGGAGGGATAGGAAGTGGCGAAGAGATCGCGCATTAGCTGTTACGACGATTGACGTCTCTGTGGCCGCCGGGAGGATTGAACGGGCCGCGGATCTTATCATCCTCATTTTCTCTTTGCTTGAAGCTTCCGTTGCTTCGAAGGTTTTTAGCAGAGTTTTGTAGGTAGAACTTGCCTGAGCCGTGGCCGATCTCCACGCCTGCAGAGCCAGGGCCGAACTTTCTAGTCCTGCGGGCTGAATGAAAGTTGCCTCAGTCTCGTCGTGATACTGCTGGGATAGCTGACTATAGGAGAACCCAATACGATGTCTCACAAGTTGGTGGCTGAATGCCCGGGACACTCCCGTCAGTAGAAATGTCCAGCTTGCGTGCTCTAAAACACTTTCGTGCCCCTGATTGATGAGATTTCTGACGTATTCGGCATTAGTTCGGGGAGATTGCTTGTCTCCAAACGACATGTAACAAAGCCGTCCTGCAAATTCTACAATCAGTTCAGCCGGCGTGAGTGACTCGGGCCTGTTCCACTCCAGGCCGAGTTGCTCGAGAAATATTTTGTGCTCACCTGTTACTTGCGGTGACGTGAGGATGAAGAGATCCGGCATCTACTTTATCTTCTCAACTTTTTTCTCGATTTTTGCGATCCTCTCGTCAACCTTCTGCAGGTTCAACGTTCCACCGAGGCCCCCAACTCGCCCATCCAATTTCGCGACGGCGCTGTTTAGACTGTCAATCTGATCGTTTGTCGTTTTAATGATCGCAAAATAACCGACGGCGATTGCAACTAACGCGGATATAATTGCTGTAAAAATAGGCACACCAATCTTTGGCCAAAATTCTGCCCGTGCTATCGCGTTCTTTGCAGCGATCTCTGATCGTTCGGTGACGTTCATGAAGTCGTGAGAGAGTGTTTCGAGTAGTTCTTCGGTAACCGGATTAGCGGCTACGGGGCTTCGTCCCATCCGCGATCCATATGGGATCGCAGCTGCGCTAGTAAGCTCAAAAAACAAAACTCGTACGATACGGTCGCCCGCACGAAGTTCGTAGGGCTCGCTTCCCATGTTAATTACTGCGCAATGAAGAGTCCCTCTGTAACCGGGATCAACGTGGCCCGGATTAGTCATCAGCAGTCCCTGAATCGATACTGTTGATGGAGGCAACGCAATTGCGCCTAAGTCCTCGGGTAAATCGAGTTCTTCCGCTGTGACGACCACTGCCGTTTGCCCTTGCGCTAGGCTGAGGCGCTTTCGGGGTCGAGTCGCAGATCCTGGCTTACCTGGGCTGGTGGACGGTACGTAGATGCCACCGATCGTCAGATCTAAGGTGCAAGCCTGAACGGGAGAATTCTTATGTGCGAAGCCGTCGTCGTGGATCGGCGATGCAAGCGGGCTCGCAGTCCGGCGGACGAGGCTAGCTATCCGCACATCGTTCAGAAAACTCACGTACACTCCTTTGACGATCAGAACCCTATGATAGTCCAAGGCGTGGTGAAGTGCACGCTCAGAGCTATTCGCAAGCGCTAGGATGGGCGTTCAGTTTGAGCGACCGATTGACCACGACGCGAACCTGCGATGCTGACCAGCGTCCTCCCGTATTGGATGGAACGCCTTGCTCGTTAAGGGCCCGTGCGAGTCTAGATGGGGACGCACCAAGCCTCCGCATGAGCGACTCTAGCTTTGGCTTCAGCGCTTCATCGTGCCGTGACACCGCTAGCTTCCGGGCCGCCGCGCTTTTTGCAGCGGCTTCCCGACAGAAGTATCGGAGGTGTCGAGCACCGTTCGGATTTCCTAAAATGACTCCCCTCGCCTTGGCCGCCGCGAGCGCAGCCTTTGTCCGCTGGCTGATCATTTCCCGCTCGTGCTCAGCAATGGCCGCCAGCAAGTGCAGCGTCAGCCGGTTCGCGTGCGGCATATCACAGGCTACGAACTCAACGCCGCCATCCATCAGGTTAGCGATGAACGCCACGTTTCGCGCCAATCGGTCAAGCTTGGCTATGACCAGCGTCGCACGGTGAAGCCGGCACATAGCGAGCGCTGTGGCCAACTGCGGCCGGTCTGCCTTACCGCCTGACTCCACCTCCACAAGCTCAGACACGATGGTGTGACTGCCAGCGGCAGCGAACCCCTGAACGGCGGCGCGCTGTGCCTCCAAGCCAAGACCCGAGGCACCCTGCCGGGCCGTCGACACGCGTAAGTACGCAACGATCTGCATCGCCCTTACGCCGCGTCAGCAACGGCTGGATTTGCTTCAGCTAACGCCAGGAAGCCGTTACGCAGCGCACCGGCGATGTAGCCTTGGCACCAGCCTTTGTCGCTCGGCTGTACCTTGGGATGCGGGAACGTAGCCCCCGCCATTGCCGCGACAAGGTCTGCCCGCCCCATGCTCCCCTGCTCGGCCACAATGCCGACGATGACCGCAACCACGGTGTTTGGGTTGGGCTTGATGCTACCGGCGGTGATCAGCTGACCACTGACGTCACGCCCGCGCCGCTGGAAGCCTGCTGCCTTGCGTCTGGTGAGAAGGGCCTGGAGCGTGCTCTCGTCCTCAGGAGACCACACCAGAGCTGGCGCGGGTACGGCGGTGGCACTTGGCATGACGGGCGCTGGTGAGCCGCCTATCGCTGTTTCACGCAGCTTGTTGAGTACCTCGCCGACAGATGCGACAGCTTCCGACGTTTGGGCGACGTGGAGACGGGCGGAAAGGCTATCTGGATCCTTAGCCGGCGTCGTTACTTCGTCGACATCGGCGGTAGGAAAGCTGTCTTCCAGCGCCTCGGAGCCTTGCAGGGCTTCTTCGGAAGTCGTCAGCGCCTTTCGTGCCAGCAGCTTTCGGCTGCTGCCAGCACGGGCGGCCGTCATGTGCTGCCCCTGAGTGTTATCCTTGTTCTCGGTCACCATGGTCTCCATCAATCGTTCGCAGTTCGTTCTCGATGCCACGACAAACAGAGATTGAAAGTGACGGCCGATCAAAAGGTGGGGGGACCCAAGGAGGGTATAGGGGTGGAGGTCAGTTCGGGGTTCAGTGAGCGCCCATGATCATTCTAAAATTTTTATTATTTGACGCATTAAGCTTTCGGCGAGGAGAGCACGGCTAGTGCCCCACGTATACGATGAAGCCATTGTTCGCCCTCGCCGCGAGAATTCATGGATACTTTGTGAAGCGGGCTGACCATATCGGTCGTTCCGATCACGAGATAGGTTGTTCCTTGGAGAGTTTGTCTCGTGCTTGTCGTCGTGGTTTCGATCTTGCTGCCCGCTGATGCCGCACCTACAATCGCTCCCGCGCCGCCAAACAACATGCCACCAACAGCGGCCCGCCCCAACGCTCCGCTCTTTTTCGTCGTGCCCGTCGTCTCCAGCTTCATGACGGTAGTTTCGTTCTGCTGCAGTTCGACTGATACGATGGCTGTCAGCTCGATCAGAGCATCCCATTCAATATCAAGCTCATCCCGCCATCGCGCCCACATGAGTCCTAAGCGATGCTGGTCGCTGCTCATCAGAAGATATCGGCGGTTACGCCAATTGGATGCTTTGCACTGGAAGATCGGCCATTCAGCGCGGAGCTCTTGTTCAAATATCTCGATCGCGGGCTTCCCACGCTCAAGCTCGAGCGCCAACGACGCTTTAAGATGTCGCGCGTTCCCCCTGTGATCCTCGTTGTTTTTCAATCGAGAGACAACGATCAACCCGGTGACGCAAAGTAGCAGGATCATGATCAAGGCAGGCGTGCTCACTGTGCGAATCCTACAGGATCGCAGAGGGCCGGAGCGGCTTCTGTCGGTAGGCTATCCAGAAAGATCATCTCACGCTCTCCCGCAGAGGCGTGAGCTCGACCGATGCTACCACCCCTATGTTCCTCTTGGGGCGGGCCTGTCGGCCGGATGTTCAGAACCCTGGCAATGCACAAGGCGCATGCGCCTTTACCGTTGCCGGCTGGACATGCGCGCATGCCACCCGGCCTAGAAGTGTGGTTCCAGACCGGTTGCATTGCGGAGAGGTTCTGACGCCCCGCCCGCCGGCTTTCACGACGGGCAACGGCGATACTAGGGGCGGCGAGTGTAAGCTGGCAAGTGACCGGGTGCACCCCGTGTAGTCGGCCCGGCAGAGCTGCAGGGTCGCGGGCGTCGGAAGTGCAACGTGTCTTTCTATAGAGACGAGAGGTTGGGCGGCACCTCTACTGCCCTGTGTACACGCCATCTTGTTACAATACCCCCGCGACCCTGCAGCCCCCGCACTATGGCAGCAGGCCTCACGCTCAGGCGCGTTCGGACGTGCTGATGCCATTCCGGTACGGCTCGCACGCAATGCCGTCGCCGTCCGCGTCTAATTCTTTCCGGTAGCCACGCTCCCCGAGATGTATCGGCGCCGCGCCGAATGCACGCGCCCACCTACAGCTTGGGTAATAAACCGGCCAAGCAACCGCGGTCGCGGCATTGTCTCGCCCGGCCACGTACCAGACGCCTGCGAAGGTTGCTCCGCACAGCGCGGTGAGTAGGAGTGCAAAGCGCAGGATCTTTGAAAGCGCCGCGCGCCTGCGCCGGGCCGCCAGGTGGCGGTAATGCTGCCCCAACTGAACAGGAGCGGCGCGGAGGGGCTTGTGGAAGCTCACCTGCGGAGCATGCCGGCCAACGGTAAACCAATGGTTCTCGTGACTTCAGAGGGGATTCAGTGCCGCCGGTGAGGCTTGTAGCCCCATGTCTGTTTACGCCCACAATCGGAGCCGCGGTGAGCTACGCCAAATCTCGAGAGCGGACATCCATTCAGCAAACGTTTCCAATGCTATAGGTCGGAGACGGACCTTCGAGAATGCAGCGCACCTGTTGTCTGTCAGCTCAATCGGGCATGGCAGCTGTACCGCCAACGATTGCGAGTATCCCGATCACCCGAGCGGCTAGACCTATACCGGAAACGTAGCTCGAAACCCGCCATCACGAGACGGGGTCAACGTGGCACTATCCCAATCACCAGCGGTGTATCGGAAGCGACCGTTTCATGACGGGGCAGCGTAAGTCGTAGTGACGTTTTCCATGGCGTGACATCAGTCTCCAACCATGACAGAACCTTATCTGACGGACCTAGGAAAGTTGCCATGCCTCTTAGAACACTGACGGTTTTCGGCATTTTTGATCACCAGGATATTGAGTTCGACTTTTTCAAATCTCCTTGCTTCCTAGTTGGCCCTAATGGCACTGGTAAAAGCACGGCTCTGAAGGTCTTGCACAACGTCCTTACCGCTCAATGGACAAAGCTTCGCAACATTCCATTCGCAGGGATTGTTTATGACACTGGGGCAGGTGCTATCGTTGTCGATAAACTCGACCTGATACGAATACAACGTCTCAAGACAGAGCTAATTAGAAGGTCACCGAGAGGACGTAAAGGTCTGTTCATCCTACCCGCTAGCTGGGGTGAAGCCGCGAACGTGCTGACGAACAGGCAGTCCACCATTAACCGACGGTTTCCGCCGATCGCCGTACCTATTATCGATGCTTTTGCGCAAATGTACGAGTCCGTCAGACTTCTTGTCGATGTTGTCGAAAGCGAAAGCGTGGGAAAGGTTTTGTATTTTCCGACCTACCGTCGCGTAGAACGTGACCTTAGCGAGTTACTAAATGACGACACGGCGGACGATGATGAAATTATGATCCTCCCCCAGGTCGTTGATCGTTTTGAAGCTGCGGGCGAAGTCGTTGGATTTGGTGGACAGGACATTAGCCAGCTGCTTGAGGCATCTACAAATCGAGTCAATGAAGCTGCTCGCAAGGCATTGAATGAACATTCCGTAAGGTTCTTACAGATTATTGCTACGGGAGAAAAGATCGATCTTAAGCCGGTTAAGGCGCTTGTTACATCGCCGGAGCAAGTAGATCATTTGCTTACCAGAATAGCAGCTTTTGCCCCGCTTAGCTTGGACCTATTGTCGGTTAAATCGGCAATTGCGCAGATTGCCGTTAAAATGACTAACAAAAAGACGGGTCGACGCGGTCAGCATGAGGACACTCTCCTCATATACTTAGCTGCATTACTCTCCTTATTCGATAATATCGATGATCTAGCAGTGGATCTTCGCACTTTTGCGAGACTTATTGAAAGCTATTTGGGTCCATTGAAGCACGCTAGGCTTCAAGAGATAGATAATAAGATATTGATAACTGACAAGAATGGCAACGCTCTTGAGCCGGAACAGCTTTCTTCTGGTGAAAAGCAGATACTAGCTTTTTTTGCATTTTTGCTTCTGAAATCCGACGTTCATTGGAAGTACATCATTATAGACGAACCAGAATTATCTCTTTCTGTAAGCTGGCAGAAAACCTTGATTAGGGACATATTAGAATCGCGAGCAGGAACACACCTGATAGCGGCTACTCACTCACCGTTTATATTCGAGTCTTATCCACTAGACAATGTTGTTACCCTGGGGGTGCTTTGAATATGGCCTTCAAGGAAAACCTGATAGCTACTACCAAAAGTGATGCGTCTGCGTACATGCAGTTTATTTCGGGACATATGCGAGAGGGTTTCTCTACTTACGCGTTTGTGGAAGACGATGATGACATGGTATTTTACCAGCATGCTCTTCATGAACAGGACGCAATCGGTTACCTATCATGTGGTGGCAAAGAAAACGTCATAAACGTCTATAAGCGGCTCCAAAAAGATGGATTGGCGGGACGCTTGTTGTTTTTTGTCGACAGGGATACCGAGCAAACGCCATTTGAGTTTTCCGACGAAGTGTGTCGGACTGAACTATACTCGTGGGAGAGTTATGTCTTCCAAGAGGATGCGCTGTCGCGTATTGCGTCCCGAAGATTTAGACCGAGCCTCACAGCGAGTCAGCGAAATGAGGTTGCGGAAGCTTGGAGGCAGACTGTCGAGAGGTATAGAGATGTACTTTGCCTTCACACCGCGCTTACGAGGGCCGCTAAGTCGAACAACGTTTCTCTCGGTATGCGGCACGTCGTGTTGGCGCGTGATGCACAAAGCGAAGGTATGATAGCCGCTCCTGCCGAAAGCGTTAAGCAAGAGGTGGTTGGCAAAATCCAGCATGCGGTAAGTCTAGGGATCAAAGAAACTGATATTGATAAATTTCAGTCGTTCTACAAAGAAGCAGATCTGTTACACGCCTCGCGTGGCAAGTCGCTTTTCCAGATTTTTCGTCTATTCCTGTCGACCGTAGAAAAATTTCTCGGGCGCAAATTTTATGGTGACTACAATTCACCCTTAATTCTTTTGGCATCACTCCCTAACGCGTATGCACCATTTGATTTTATAAGAATTTATGTGGATCGTCGTTTGTCCGAAAAAGCAGAACTTGCTTAGCTTGAATACTTAAATATTCATCTGTTGTCATATGCAGACGATACACTTCCCTTTCGGATGAAAACTCGGAGTTCGACGATAGATTTAGGTGTGCGGCCACGGTGTAACATTCGATGGCAATTTGCACATAGCAGAGCAAGGTCATCCAGCTTCGTCTTTGTGTCGGGTGCAAGCGTGTGGACTGGCTCGGTGTGGTGTACTTCGATGTAGCCGACACCTAGCTCGCCATAAGCTTCTTCAGAGTCGAAGCCACAAACCTCGCAAGCCAACGATCCCGCCGCTGCCGCTGCCTTGCGCTTCTCCCGGACCAGCCTCGGATCGCGCTCATAGCGTTTGTGAAGGCGCATGATTACACCGCCCTCTGCGCCTTCGTAAGGCTCGACCACCGGCAGCTTAGCCATCACCGCCTCGTCAGCGCCTGCGACGGCCTGTCTGATCGCTTCCGCGTCTGCAGCTAGATTGGCTAGCCGACCGTCATATTCGGCCCACAGCACGCCTTCTAGGCGGCTTCCGCGCTGCATACCGACCTTGCCTTGATCGAGGTACGACGGATCGGACGAACGGAAGTTCATCACCTTTAGGTACACGCCGTTGCGGTTTCGCAACGTGTCGCCCCCACCATCGCCGTTAAGCCGGTGCATCTTATTAAAGATGAATGACAACGCCTCTAACGCAGCGTCGTCCATCGCTGTCGCGTTTTCGCCCGTCTTGACGTATAGGTCGAGTGCTAGGGTTAGCTCGTCTCTCGACCAGAACGGGTTACGCGGGGGCTTAGCCGTCGGCTTACGCTACCCACTATCTCGACACTCGCAACCACCATGATCATGATGTTGGGCGGCAGGTTGGGTATCGACTTACGCTGCGCTAATGTGTCAAAAAAACAGTCAGTTCCGAAAGGAACTGCCGGAGCGGAGGTGGCGATCGAAAAGAAGCCAATCTCGCAGTGTCGACTAATATCCCCCCCCCCCCGAAAGCTTCCGTTCCGCTTTCCACCACGTTCGGACATAGCACGGCGGAGACCTCCTCCGTGGCGCATACGTGGAGGCCGTGCGGCCCGCTTGAGCTATGTGACGCGCATCGAGTACCTCGGCGCTCGATGATCACTTCCGCACGCTTCGCACGCCTCGGCCCTGCTGCGTACTCCCGCGGGGTGCAGGGCTTTCGTCTTGGAGCCACCGTGCTGTGGTGCCTGACGTGGATAGCCGGTACGACGAACGCCTGGGCGGACGCCGCCAACCTCCACACTTTCCACTGCCTTTACGGTTGCCCGGTTGGCGCACCCGCCAACGACGACGTGATTGTGCGGGAGATATATACCCTTGCGTCCAACCCGACGACCAAGGTGGCTGACTGGGTGGCTTACCGCGTGACGCCGGACTCCATCGGGCCAAGTCAAGAACGCGTGTGGTCGGCAGACCCGTGGCTGGCCCCTGACGAGACCCTGCCGCCGGAGGCATACGGCGGTGCGTCCGCTGAGCTGCGCGTGGACCGCGGTCACCAAGCGCCACTAGCGGCGTTCTCCGGCACGCCCTTCTGGTTGGAGACGGACGTACTCTCCAACATTACGCCGCAGGCTTCGGCGTTAAACCAGGGCTCCTGGCAGCGCTTGGAGGCTCGCGAGACTGCGCTGGCGATGTCCGCCAGCACAGCGGTGTATGTGCTTACAGGCCCGCTGTTCGAGCGCCTTATGGCGCCCCTGCCAGCGGGGCCGGCGCTGCACCGGGTGCCCAGCGGTTATTGGAAGGTTGTTGCCACCGCCGACGGGCGCGCAACGGCGTTCGTATTCGACCAGCAGACGCCGCGGAACGCCGAGTATTGTAGTATGCGCGCGCCGCTGCCGGAGGTGGTGCTGCGCACGCGGCTGACGCTTTTCCCGGGGCCGGGCACGCCCACATGGAGGCCGCTGGACGTAGAGCTGGGGTGCAGCGGCGCAGCGCCTGTGCGGCCCACGGGGGAAAGGATCGGCGGCTAATGCCGCGCGGCAACCGGTATACGCTGAAGGCCTCTTACTGCTCGACGATGCGGCAAACCAGTACTGCGCGTGGACGCGGCGCGGCTGGGCGAGCCGCTGGTGGATCAGCCTTACCAGTGGTAAACGAGACGAAACGCTAGCCGACGCGCTAATCCGCTATTTGCGAAAGCCGCGCCGTAAATCTCACCAAGCTGCTCTCCGGGCTGCTGCCCTGCACCCGAACCATGTTGGCGTCGTCCACCACGCCATGCAGCTCGACGCGCACGTCGTTCAGCCCGAAGGCGTGCACGGCACCCGGCACGTGCCGGTGCTGAGTCACTGAAAGGTCGGCGGATAACAGCTAACCGTCCTGCTTGTAGGTGCCGAGGTAAGCCATGCCGCTGTCGCCGCGCAGGCAGCCATCGTGCAGGTAGGCAACGCCGTACTCGGCACTCGTGCGGGTCTCGAAGCCGATCTTGTAGAGGCCGTTGGGTAGCGTTGCAGGCATAGTGTAGGCTCCATCACACAGCAGCGAATAACAGTCGCGGCGCACGTGAAATTTAACTGGACCGGCCAAACAGGACCAGTGATGCTGGGGCATGGCACACTCAATACCCATGCTGGGTCGGTTGCAGACCGTTGACCTGCGCGAAGTCTGGCCGTCCGAACCGTACAACTTCACCCCTTGGCTGGCGCAGGCGGACAATCTTGAGTTTTTGGCGGAGAGCTTGGGCTTACCGGGCCTTGAGTTGGTCAAAGCAGAGCACGCGGTCGACTCCTTCTCTGCCGACATCGTTGCTCGGATTGTGGACAGCGAGCACCACGTCCTGATCGAAAACCAGCTGGAGCGCACTGACCATACTCATCTTGGCCAGCTGCTGACCTACGCGCCGCGTTTCGATGCCAAGGTTATCGTGTGGGTGGCACGTCAATTTACCGAAGCTCACCGTGCGGCGCTGGATTGGCTCAACAGCATCACGGACGAGCGGTACGCCTTCTTTGGCGTGGAGGTGCAGGCGGTGCGTATCGGCGACAGCATGCCCGCGCCCCAGTTTAACGTCGTTGCTAAGCCGAACAGCTGGACGAGAACGGCCTCAACGCCCGCCACCGGCTCGGGGGAAAGCCAAGCGCTGTCGGAAGTAGCTCTGTCAAACATCGATTACTGGACGATGTTTCACGAGACCGCCGCTGCCGCGGGTGCGCCGTTGCGGCGCGTAGATCGCCCCCTCAAAGACACGAATTACTGGGTGCCTATCGCGGAGAGGGGCGATGCCTACCTTTCGGTTTACCGGTCACATGCCCGCAAGCCGTCCATCGGCGTCTTTGTCGGCCTGTACAACGCGCCACTAACCTTTGTTTCGGAGCAGTTGGTGGCCCAGCGAGAGGTTCTAACGGCGGCGTACGGCGAAGCTTTGGATTGGCAGACGAACCGTGAAGGCGTTGTTGCCAAGGTAGCGCTTAAAATGCCTGTCGCAGATCCCACCGATCGCGACGACTGGCCACGTCAACATATGTGGATGATCGCCCAACTGAAGCAGATGGAACAGGTTTTTGTCCCGGCTGTTACCGCAGCGCTGGCGGCATTTGACCCAGAGGCTGCAGTCGCGTGAGCAGGGTCTACGTGCCATCGTCAGGGCCAGACAGCTGGCGCCAGTTCCTTGCAAAGCCCGATCTGCACTGGGTCACTGGCTACAGCGCACGCACTGTTGCGCACGCCTGGGAAGCCGCTGACGGTTTCCCGCCGGAGGTGGGTCAAATCCTGGCAGAGGCGTTTGGCTCGACTGAGTTGTTGCTCGCCGTACCGGAGCACAAGACCGCGCTGCCAGGCGGCCGACGTGAGAGCCAATCGGACGTGTTTGCTTTGGGGCGGCACGCGGCCGGAGTTGTTGCGTGCACCATTGAGGGCAAGGTCGAGGAGCCGTTTGGGCCTACGGTGGGCGAATGGATGCGCGACGCTTCGCCAGGCAAGCAAGAGCGATTGGCATATGTCTGCGACCTGCTTGGTATAGCCCACTGCCCACCTGACGTGCATTACCAGCTGCTGCACCGCACAGCGTCGGCGCTGATCGAGGCTGAGCGGTTCTGTGCGACCGACGCTGCCATGTTGGTGCATTCGTTCTCACCCCAACGACGCTGGTTCGAAGCATACGAGCGATTCACTGAGCTTCTTATGCCGGGTTGCCCCGCTGCCGAGCCTGTCGTGACAACTACGCCCGCGGGACGGCGGCTGGTGCTCGGCTGGGCGAGCGGGGATCAGGCATTCCGTCTAGTCTGACCGCGCCAGCCGCTCAACACACCGGCTGAAAAGCAATCAGACCAAGTTAAATGGGGGGGGGGTAAATGACAAAGGTAAGTAAAGTCGGAAGCGCTGCGAAGCATCGTGGGCCATCCGGCATTGAGCAGGCGCGAATATATGCCCAATCTCAACGGGAGCGCTTCAAATTCGATGCTAGTAAGATCGTACAAGCTAAAAACGTCTATGTGGCGTGGTTGGACCTAATGGGTGCCGGACACATAATGTCCGTTTCCATGGAGAAAAGCGCCAACTTCCTTGTCCGTTTACACATGGCCGTCGATCAGGCGGTCAGTGATGCAAAGGGCACTGTGATAGCGCTACCAATCAATGATGGCGTTTTCCTTACAAGCGAGGATCAAGCATCAATAAAGATTGCAGTACGGAAGATCATGATCGATCTATCCTGCTACTTCATATCGACGCCTGATGTCCAAAACCGCTTTCTACTACGTGGAGCGATTGCATACGGTCCTGTGTACCGTGGCTCCGATATGATCGCAGGACTATCTCTTAAAAAGAAGGCGCTACACGCAAACACTCTGGATCGTGTAGCGTTCGGCCCTGCGATCATACAGGCCTACGGGGCCGAGACCTTTGCACCTCCCTATGGAATTGCTGTGCACGAATCTGCCCGATCGTTTGCTCCCGCGGGCTCCAAACCTTTTCGTCTGACGCATTGGTTGTGGTGGGCTACGGAGGGCGGACTGCCGCAGCCCAGAGGCGTGGCACCTTTGAAGCAAATCAAAGAAGCTCTGAAAGTTGAGCTGCACTCATATTTTGCTTGGATGGATAGAACTTCACTCTTGCAAGGCCTGAAATCTGATAAGATCGCATCTTGGAAGCAGGCCGTCGATCAATACTTTGAATTAGGTTAAACTCTTCAGTCCGCGATCTGCGATATCCGAACCGGGAACCGCACCATGCTGCTCTCGGGCTGGCGGCGCCCTTCACCCGCACCACGCTGCCGGTGTCCATCAGCCCGTGAAGCTTCATCGCCGATAACGCGCCCGGCACGTGCCGGTGCTGCGTAAGTAACAGCTCGGATGAGAATGCCTGCCCCTCCTGCCAGTAGGCGTCCGAGTATGCGATGCCGCTGTCGCCGCAGCGGAGCTTACCGTCATGCAGGAAGGCGACGCCATAATCAGCGCATTCGGGGGTTTCGGACGCGATGTTTTGAAGGCCGGTTGTAAGTCGGGTCGATATTTTCGGTGCCTGGTGCTGCCGGGCTAGTGAACGGGCAGCGACTCCGTGCCACGGGTGCGTGTAGAAGTTGAGATAGCGGGCGCTAATCACGTGGACCGGGCGGCAAACACTCAACTAGGCATTATGAGCCTTCACGAAGGTCTTCCAGTGAGAAGAAAAAGCCTTTGAAGGTGGCCCACCCTGGGGAATCTTTACTTCCCTGCCCTCGTAGGCGGAAAAGTGGCCAGTACATTCGCGAGAGAAGTGTACAGTCATACTACGAGGGTCTATTGCCATCTGAGGAGGCTCAGCGTCGAACAAGCGGTGAAGATCAGCACGGAAGACGATACCGTTTTCCGCCTTGTCTTCTCCATGTTTTCCGACACCCAGAACGTGCGCGGCGTCGATTGCATCAAGAACTGTGCAGCCGCTTACAGCGCAGGTTGAACCGTATAAATCTAGCACGTCAGTGCGATACCGAGGGTCACGCTCCCAACGCTCAGCGTTCTTACGCTGCCTTTCGAGACGCCTCTTCTCTGTACTTTTTGTTATATGCAAAATCTGAAAGTCAGATCGCAGTACACGCGCGGCTTGACCAGATTGAGGACGGTCCCAGGTGATATCCTCACGCCGATATGCCAGGCGTAAAATGGTCTTAAGCGGAAAGATCCTACCGCTGAACTTCACATAGTAAGAGCGTGAGATACCGCTTCCAGCTGCCATGCGAAGTTCATCATCGCTACGGAATTGCAGTGCGGCTTTCAGAGCATTGCCGAACTGCTCGGTGTTGATTTGCATCCGCCGCTTTCCCCGCCTTCAAGCCTCTCATCGACCTGATGGCTAATTAAACCTCGCCGGGCAGCGGCGTCAAACACGGTTAGCGAGGCACCGGGAGTTACCCCAGCGTTACCCGACACATCTCTCTCGGAAACCTCAGCCCCGGCGGCCAGCTTCTAAGTTATTGCATTTGCTATAGAAAACTGGAGCGGGCGAAGGGATTCGAACCCTCGACCCCAACCTTGGCAAGGTTGTGCTCTACCCCTGAGCTACGCCCGCTCTGGCGCCTGTCCGACCGGCTGGTCGGTGGGTGAGCGGCGCTATTAGCCGCGTGTCTTGAGGGGTGCAACCCCCATCCCGAAAATACAGCAATACGATTCAGGCTTGGCGACTCGATATATAGAACATTACAAGAACATACATGAGCGACTCGACCGCCCTGATCGCCCGACTGCGGCGCATTGCCGCCGGCACGGGGACTGCGCAAGCCGTCGCGGCGCCGGTCGATGCGTGGCTGTTGCAGGGGCTGGCACGCGCGCAACTGCATGAAATCTATGCGGTCGACGACGAAGATGGACCGAGCGGCGCCGGCTTTGGCATCGCCATGGCGCTGGCTGCGGGCGCGCTGCCACTGCTGTGGCTGCGGACCGAATCGTGCGAACGGCAGCAGGGGCGGCTGCATGCCGGGGGCCTTGCCGAACTGGGTCTGTCGGCCGAATCGATCGTGCTGGGCATCGTCGCCGACGAGCCGGCGCTGCTGCGCGCCGCCGCGGATGCCGCACGCTGCCCCGGTCTGGGTGCGGTACTGGTCGAGAGCGTCGGACGGGCACCGGGTTTCGACCTGACCGCGACCCGACGATTGATGCTGGCGGCCGAATCGTCCGGCGTGACCGTGGTGTCGTTGCGGGTGGGTGCGGCTCCGGTGGCCAGTGCGGCGGCGACCCGCTGGGGCGTAGCGGCCGTGCCATCGACTGTGCTGGAAGCCGATGCACCCGGCTTCCCCGCCTTCGACGTCGAATGTCTGCGCCGGCGTGGGGGCCCTGCGGGGCAGCGCTGGCGCGTGGAGTGGGATCGTGATGCCAAGAGTTTCCGTGGAGCGTCGCTATCTGGCGCTGGTCTTTCCATGGCTGCCGATCGAGCGGCTGCGTGCCACCCGGCCGCATCTGTTCGTGCGACAGGGTGAGACGCCGGTCGCCTTTACCGAGACGGTCGGCAATGCCGTGCGGCTGACCGCGACCGACCTGACCGCGGCGCGCGCGGGGCTGAAGGCGGGGCTGACCCTTGCCGATGCGCGCGCGCGCGTGCCGGAGCTCGAGGTGTTTCCCGCCGATCCGCATGCCGACATGGACTGGCTGGAGCGGCTGGCGGACGGTTGCGCGCGCTACAGCCCGACGGTGGCGCTGATGCCGCCCGATGGCGTGGTGCTCGACATCGCCGGCTGTTCGCACGCCTTCGATGGGGAACGCCCGCTGGCGGCGGATGTCGAGGCGCGGATGGCGCGGCGTGGCATTCTGGCGCGCCATGCCTTCGGCGATACGCCCGAGATCGCACGCGCGCTGGCCCGCTTTGCCGGTGCCCCCGCCCCCGATGAAAAGGGTGCGGTGAAGCGGTTGCCGGTGGCGGCACTGGAACTGGATGACGACGCGACGACGGCGCTGACCCGTGCGGGTTTGAAAACCGTCGGCGATATCATGGCGCGACCATTGGCGGGAATCGCCGCACGCTTCGGCGAGGAAGCGGCGACCGCGGTGCGGCGGCTGGCGGGCGATCACAGGGCTCCCGTGAAGGCGCGCATGCGCATTGCGCCGATCGCGGTCGAACGCCGCTTCGCCGAGCCGATCGCACGCACCGATTACGCGCTGGAGGTGCTGGAAGACCTGACGGCAGAGGCATCCGGCACACTCGCTGAACGCCATCAGGGCGGACGACGCTGGGAGGCACGACTGTTCCGTGCCGATGGCCACGTCCAGTCGCTACGGATCGAGACCGGTCAGCCGACGCGCGACGTTCCATTGTTGATGCGGCTGTTCGCCGAGCGGATCGACAGCCTCGCCGATCCGCTCGATCCCGGATTCGGCTATGATCTGGTGCGGCTGGACGTGACGCTCGCCGAGAGGCTCGATGCGGCACAATTGCGACTGGAGGGGGGTGCGGCGAAGCAGGGCCAGATGGATCAACTGGTCGATCAGCTTTCGACGCGATTGGGACGCAACCGCATACGTCGCTTCGCACCGCGCGACAGCCATATCCCCGAACAGGCCGAACTGATGTTGCCCGCCACTGCGGACGTTCCGACCGCCGCATGGCCGGACACCGAGGCCGGCGAACCGCCGCTGCGCCCGATCTACCTGTTCGATCCGCCGCAACCGATCGAAAGCGTCATGGCCGAGGTGCCGGACGGCCCGCCACACCGTTTCCGCTGGCGCCGCCGCGTGCACGAGGTCGCGCGGTCGGAAGGGCCGGAACGGATCGCCGGCGAATGGTGGCGGCGGCATGACGCGGCCATTCCCACGCGCGATTACTACCGGGTGGAGGACCGGCGGGGACGGAGGTTCTGGATCTTCCGCCACGGCCTGCACAGCGAACAGGAGCATCCGCGCTGGTATCTCCACGGACTGTTCGCGTGATGAATGCGTTTCTCCCGTGCTCCTGCGTAGGCAGGGGGCCAAGGCAGCAAGCGGCGGTGCTCGTGACCCTGGGTTTCTGCCTGCGCAGCAACACCATATCGTCTCGCTATAGGCCGAACCTGCCATGACAGCGTTCGCCGAATGCATCGCCGCGACCAATTTCTCGTTCCTCGAAGGCGCGAGTCAGCCACATCACATGATCGCAGAGGCGATCGAGCTGGGTTACAAGGGCATCGGCATCGCTGACCACAACACAGTGGCGGGCGTCGTGCGAGCTTATGATGCGCTGCGCCGGGCCGAGGTGGGTGCGCTGGGTGCGAAGCTACCCCCTTACGGCTTCAAGCTGGCAGTCGGAGCGCGTCTGGTCTTTGCCGACGGCACACCGGATATCGTAGCCTATCCTGCCACACGCGAAGGCTGGGGCCGACTGACGCGGCTGTTGACAGTGGGCAACCGCCGCTCGGCGAAGGGCGGCTGCATCCTCGGGCTTGGCGACCTCGTCGCGCTGCATCGGGACCTGCTGCTGATCGTGCTGCCGACGAGCAGCGCACGCGGCGTGACTCCGCTGAGAGTCACCGACCTGCCACCGCCGCGAGACGATCCCAGTCTGGTCGCCACCTTGGAAACCGTGAAGAGGCTGGGCCGCGGTTCGGTTTGGCTCGGCGTCACGATGCCACGCGGCGGGCGCGACCGGCGCCGCCTTCGTCGTCTCGCCGCCATCGCCGACACCATGGGTGTCCCTTTGCTTGCAACGGCCGACGCGCTCTACGCCGTAACGGACGACCGCAAGCTGCACGACATCGTCACCTGCATCCGCGAAGGCGTGACGATACAAACAGCCGGACGCCGGCTCGCCGCCAACGGCGAGCGACACCTCAAATCGGGTCTCGAGATGCAGCGGTTGTTTCGCGACAGCCCGGATGCGGTGGCGCAGAGCACTCACCTGCTCGACCGGATCGGCTTCTCGCTCGACCAGCTTCGCTACGAATATCCACACGAACCCGTGCCGGACGGCTGGGATCCGCAGGACTGGCTGGAGCATCTGGTCTGGCAGACCGCGCTCGAAAAATACGATTATCGTGTTCCCGACCGACTGATGCGCCTGCTGTACGAAGAGTTTACCCTCATCCGCCAACAGCGTTATGCCTATTATTTCCTGACGGTGCACGACGTGGTGCGCTTCGCACGCAGCTGCGATCCACCCATCCTGTGTCAGGGGCGCGGATCGGCGGCCAATTCGGTCGTCTGCTTTCTGCTCAAGATCACATCGGTCGATCCGATGGAGTATGATCTGCTATTCTCGCGCTTCGTATCCGAACAGCGGGGCGAGCCGCCCGACATCGACGTCGACTTCGAGCATGAGCGGCGTGAGGAGGTGATGCAGTACATCTACAGCCGTTATGGTCGCGAACGCGCCGCGATCGCCGCAACGGTTATCCATTACCGCCCTCGCAGCACGGTGCGAGAAGTCGGACGGGTGCTGGGCCTCAGCGAGGATGTGACGCAGCGATTGACCAGCACCGTCTGGGGCAGCTTTGCTGATCGTTTCGAAGAGAAGCGTTTCGCCGAAACCGGGTTCGACATCGCCAATCCGAGGATCGCGCAACTGCACGAGATGGTCGGACGACTGCTGACCTTCCCGCGCCACCTGTCGCAGCACGTCGGCGGGTTCGTGCTGACCCAGGGGCGGCTCGACGAAATGGTGCCGATTCACAATGGTGCGATGGAGGACCGCACCTTTATCGAATGGGACAAGGACGATATCGACTGCCTGGGGTTGATGAAGGTGGATATCCTTGCGCTCGGCATGCTCACCTGCATCCGCAAGGCATTCGATCTGATGGAGCGACACGATATCGGTCGCTACGAGCTCGACACCGTTGCGGTAGACGAGAACGACACGGTCTACGACATGCTCTGCAAAGGCGACAGCATCGGCGTGTTCCAGGTGGAAAGCCGCGCTCAGATCAACATGTTGCCGCGCCTGCGCCCGCGTGAATTGTACGATCTGGTGGTGCAGGTCGCGATCGTCCGGCCGGGGCCGATCGAAGGTGACATGGTTCACCCCTATCTACGGCGACGTGCGAAGAAGGAGCCTGTGGAGTTTCCCTCCCCCTCTCCGCTATTCGGACCGAAAGACGAACTGTTCCAGTTGCTCAAATCGACTTACGGCGTGCCGCTGTTTCAGGAACAGGCAATGAAGCTCGCCATCGTCGCGGCGGGCTTCACGCCCGGTGAGGCGAACGAACTGCGCCGGGCGATGGCGACGTTCCGCAAGGTCGGCGGCATGAACAATTTTCATGAAAAACTGATCGGCGGAATGGTCCGGCGCGGCTATCCTCAGGAGTTCGCCGAACGTTGCTATAAGCAGATCGAGGGGTTCGGCAGCTACGGCTTTCCCGAAAGCCACGCACTGTCGTTCGCGCGGCTGGTGTACGTGTCGTCCTGGATCAAATGCTTCCAGCCGGCGGTGTTCGGCTGCGCGATCCTCAACTCGCAGCCGATGGGTTTCTACGCGCCAGCGCAACTGGTGCAGGATGCGCGCGAACATGGCGTCGTCGTGCGGCCGATCGACGTCAATGCCAGCGTCTGGGACAATGCGCTGGAGCGGCTGGACGACGGCAGCCTCGCGATCCGGCTCGGTTTTCGCCAGGTCGACGGTTTTCGCAGGGATTGGGCAACCGCGCTGGTCGATGCACGTGGTGACGTGCCGTTCGCCGGGATCGAGGCGGTGGCGGCCCGCGCCGGCCTGCCGACGCGCGGACTCAACCTGCTCGCCGACGCCGATGCGTTCGGCTCGATCGCGATGGGCCGCCGCGATGCCCTGTGGGAGGTGCGACGCACGCCGCCGAAACAGCTTGCACTGTTCGCCGCCGCCGATGCGCCCGAACTGGGTATGGAGGCCGATGCACGGCTACCTACGATGCCGCCCGGCGAACAGGTCGCGGCGGATTATCAGACGACGCGACTGTCGCTGAAGGACCACCCGATGCGGTTCCTGCGCCCCCTCTTCGCTGCCGAGGGCATCATCTCCAGCGCACAGGCATCGCGGACGAAGGACGGACGCCGCGCGAGGATCGCGGGCGTGGTGCTGGTCCGCCAGCGGCCGGGCAAGGGCAATGCGATCTTCGTGACGATAGAGGACGAGACGGGGATCACCAACGCCTTGCTATGGGCGCGCGATTTCGAGGCGAACCGGCGTGCGGTGATGGCAGCACGGCTGATCGTGCTGGAAGGGATCATCCAGCGCAGCGAAGAAGGCGTGATCCACCTGATGACGGTGAAGGCCTATGATCGGAGCGAGGAACTGCGCCGGCTGTCGTCCGACTATAACGCCGAAACCCCACTGTTGCCGGTCGACGAGGTGATCCGCCCCAGGCCGATCATGAGCCAGGACCCCCGCGGCCGCCATCTGCGCGACGTACGGGTGATGCCGCCGTCGCGGGATTTCCACTGACGGCGCCGATAATTCCTCCCCCGCCAAAACGAGGGAGGGATCAAGTTGAGCCACCACCGTCATACCCATCCAAAACCCCTCCCTTCTCCCACCAGCCGCAGTAAAAACCTTGGCGTCGGCGCCCTGCTGCCCCACATGGGCCGCAACCGATTATGAAGGAGCATGACTTGGCCACGCTGGGAATGGCGCCCGCCGAAAAGCAGGCAGTCGAGGATTTCCGCCGCGACGTCGTCGAACCGTCGATGACCAAGCTGGTGATCATCGATTTCTGGGCGGAATGGTGCGGGCCGTGCAAGGCGCTGGGACCGACGCTGGACAAGATCGCCGCCGCTTACGCCGACAAGGGCGTGGTGCTGGCCAAGATCGACACCGACAAGAATCAGTTCATCGCCGCGCAATTCCAGATCAAGTCGATCCCGACCGTCTATGCGATGTTCCAGGGCCAGCTGGTCGCCGACCTGACCAGCGCCCGCACCGAATCGCAGCTGCGGGTCATCCTAGACCAGTTGCTCAAGCAATTGCCGATCCAGTCGGAAGAGGCGGATGCCGCTGCCGAGATCGAGCCGCTGATCGCGATGGGCGAGGATGTCCTGGCGAGCGGCGATAGCGAACGCGCGCTGTCGATCTTCGACCAGCTGTTCGAGATGGCGCCGGACAATCCGGCCGTGCTGTCCGGCCGCATCCGCGCGCTGGTCGCCGCCGGCCGGACCGACGACGCGCAGGCCGCGATCGACGCGCTGCCCGCCGACATCAAGGACGCTGGCATCGACCGCGCCAGGGCGGCGATCGAGCTGGCACAGAGCGCACAGCCGGTCGACGATTTCGCCGGTTTGCAAGCAGAGGTCACCAGCAACCCCGACGACCACGACCGCCGCTTCGCGCTGGCGAACGCCCAGATGGCGGCGGGCGACCGTGACGGTGCGGCGGACAATCTGCTCCATATCGTCGCCGCCGACCGCGCCTGGAACGAAGGCGCTGCGCGACAGCAGTTGCTCAAGCTGTTCGAGGTCGTGGGGCTGGAGGATCCCTGGGTATCGGCGCAGCGTCGCCGCCTGTCGGCGATCCTGTTCGGATGACCCAGCCCACTCGCCTGTCGATCTTCCCGCTGCCCGGTGCGCTGCTGTTTCCCGGCATGCACCTGCCGCTACATATCTTCGAGCCGCGTTACCGGGCGATGATCAGCGATTCGATGGCGCGGGATCGACGGATCGGCATGATCCAGCCCTTGCACAAACCGGCGACGGGCGGGGACAATCCGGGTCTGTACGACATCGGCTGCGTCGGCAAGATCGCAGAGGTCGAGGCACTCGACGACGGCCGCTACAACGTCGTGCTGGAGGGCGTCGCGCTGTTCCGCGTGTTGCGCGAACTCGACGTGGCGACGCCGTTCCGACAGATCGAGGCGGAGTTGTTGCCCATCGATGGCGACGATGCGCTGTCGCTCGGCCGCCGCTCGTCGCTGGAGCTCGAATCGCGCCGCTTCGCCGATAGCCAGGGCTATGCGGTCGATTGGGAAGCGGTCGGTCGGCTGGACGACGAAAGTCTCGTCAACGGCATCGCCCAGATCGCGCCGTTCGACACCGCCGCCAAACAGGCGCTGCTGGAGGCGCCGGATATCGAGACGCGTGCGGAACTGATCATCCAGCTGATGCAATTCTTCGGCAGGCATGACGGTGAGGACAAGGTGACGCTGCAATGAGCCTCGACCCATGGCTGCTCGAACGCCTCGTCTGCCCGGTGACGCGCCAGCCGCTGCGGTACGACGAGGCGGCGCAGGAACTGGTGTCGGACGCGGCAGGACTGGCCTATCCGGTCCGCGACGGCGTGCCGGTGATGTTGCCCGACGAAGCAAGGCGGCTGGGCGCGGCCTGATCCGTGGTCCTGCGGCCGCAGGAATGCGGGTGCTATTCCACCAAGGCCACCGCCGCCATCAACAGCGCCGCGATGCTGGGATAGAAGGTCAACGCAAAGCCCAGCGACCGCGCTTCCGCCCCGTCGCGATAGCCGGTCCAGAACAACAGCCGCCCCGCCGAGAAGCACGCCACGAACAGCGCCACCGGCACCCGCGCATGGTCGCTCAGCAGCGTGAGCGCGGTATAGGCCAGCCCAGCCAGCAACGCCTGCTCCACCGTGTTGCGCAAAACCGCATTGGCGATGTCGACACGCGCATCCACCCAGTCGCCGCCACCGATCGCGCTTTCCGATGCGAACCGCCGCCGCGCGACATCGCCGATTGCCGCCGCCACCCATAGGCCGAGCACCAGTGCCGCGATCCCCAGTGTCGCGGACCGGCTCTCCAGCGTCGCCGCCGAACTACGGCTATACCCGATGATCGCCGCTGCGATCGTCAGCCCCAGTCCGATGCCGATCCCCCGCGCCACGCCGTTCTGCTTGCGACGCAGCGGCAACGCCGGCTCGATCACACCATCAATCCCTGGAGCAGCCTGGGCAGCGTGCCCGTTTCGCCACGCGCCTCGGCCATGAAGCGGTTCTTCAGCGGCGGCAGCCTGTCGACCGCGCCGATCCCGAACCGCCGTACCGCACTGGCGGTCTTGCCGGGGATGCCAAACAGCCGGGTCAGCGTGTCGGTGGCGGCGGCGACCATGAACGTGTCGAGTCCCCGCCAGCGCTGATATCGCTCCAGCAGCGCCGGATCGCCCAGATCGAGCCCCAGTCGCTTGCCGTCGACCAGCACCTCGGCCAGTGTCGCTGCATCGCGCAGGCCCAGGTTCAGCCCCTGCCCCGCGATCGGATGAATGCCGTGCGCTGCATCGCCGACCAGCACCAGCCGTTCCGCGGTGATACGGGCGGCGTGGTGGAAGCCCAGCGGATAGCTCGCGCGCGGGCTGGCGGCGCTGAGTTCACCAAGAAACCCGCCCATCCGCTTCATCGCTTCTGCCAGAAACGCGCGATCGCCCAGCTTCATCATCGCCGGCCCGTCTGCGCCCTTCACCGACCAGACGATCGCCGAACGATGGCCGATGTCGTCGTCGGGCAACGGCAGCAACGCGAATGGCCCCGACGGGTAGAAGATCTCGTACGCGATATCCTCGTGCGGAAACTCGTGGTGGAACGCGCCGACGATCGCCGCATGATCGTATTGCCAGCGCGCCACCGTGATCCCCGCCGCCTCGCGAGTCGGCGAATTGCGCCCCTCCGCCGCGATCAGCAGCGGTGCGCGCACGGTCGTACCGTCGTCCAGCGTCGCGAGGACGCCGGCGGGGCCACGCACCACGTCTGTCGCCCGCGTTTGCATGCGCAGGTCGACGTTCTTCGCCGCGGTCGCAGCATCGAACAGCGCACGTCGCAGCAGCTTGTTCTCGTACATCGTGCCGAGCGCGCCATCGCCCTCGTCCGGTTTGAAGTCGAGCTTGCCCGGCTCCAGTCCGTCGCTCACCCGGATATGCCGGATCGCACAGCCCTGTCCTCCCAGCGCGGCGCCGATCCCGATCGCATCGAGCATCCGACCGGTCGCACTCGCGATGGCGGAAGCGCGCCCGTCGAAGCCCGGTGCCAGCATCACCGCCGGATCGGCGGGGTCGATGACGATGCTCCTGACGCCATGCACGTCGAGCGCGAGCGCGAGGGTGGCGCCGACCAGGCCACCGCCCAGAATGATGACGTCTGTGTCCATATCGCCTCCCTACGCGCGCAAAGCGGACGTGCCAACGGTCGGCCCGCCCGCGATTGGCCGCACCTGCCTTGACGTAACGCACGCTTCGCCCGATGATTCCGCGATATTCGTACATTGAAGGGATCGGGCGATGGCGAGCCGTGCGCAGCCAGGCTTGTTGCGTGAAACGGTGAAGGCGGGGGCGGTGCGCGGCGGTGCGCTGATCGCGTCGATCGTGCTGTTCCTTGTCACGCTGCTGATGGTGCTCGCGCTGGCGAGCTATCGCGCCAGCGACGCAGCGCTCAACACCGCATCGGGCGGACCGGTCCAGAACCTCGCCGGCCCGCCCGGCGCCTGGTTCGCCGATCTGGCGCTGACGCTGTTCGGCCCGGTGGTCGCGCTGCTGCTGCCGGTCGCGCCGATCGTCGCCGCCCGGCTGTGGCGTGACCAGCCGCCGGGGCGCTGGCTGGCGATGCTGCGCAATGCGGCGATCGGCGTCGCACTGATGGCGTCCGCACTCGCCTTCGTGTCCGATGCATCGGTTCTCGCGCTTCCTGCCGGCTGGGGCGGCGTGGTCGGCTTGTCGGTCGCGCACCTCGTCGAATGGGGGCTCGCCTTCATCGGCCAGCCCGGCGCGGAACGCTGGGCGGCACGCGGCGTCGGCCTGATCCTCGGTGTCGCCGGCATCATCATCTGGGCGAAGAGCCTCGAAATCGACCTTGGCGATCGCCGCTTTCGTCTGCGCCGCGTGCGTACCGGGGGTGACGATGTCGCCGACGTCTATGACGACATCGACGACGGGGACGAGGAGCCGCTTCAGCTTGCGCGCAAGGTCATCGAACCGCGCGCCGTCGCCGAACCCGACCCCCGCCCCGCTCCGGTTATCGCCGACCGCAATCTCGCGCCCTCCGCAGCCAAGCAGAAGCCGCGCCAGCAGAGCCTCGATCTCGGCCATACCTACGCGTTGCCGGGCCTCGACCTGCTGACTCCCGCGCCGCCCGCGCCCAAGGGCCAGATCGACAAGGCCGCGCTGGAGCGCAACGCCCGCCTGCTTGAAAACGTCCTCGACGATTTCAAGGTACACGGCGTCATCAACGAAGTGCGCCCGGGTCCCGTCGTCACGATGTACGAACTGGAGCCTGCGCCCGGCATCAAGGCGAGCCGTGTCATCGCGCTCGCCGACGATATCGCGCGCAATATGTCGGCGGTGTCGGCGCGCGTCGCGGTGATCCCCGGCCGCAACGTCATCGGCATCGAGCTGCCCAATGCCAAGCGCGAATCGGTCAGCTTGCACGAACTCGTCGGCAGCCAGACGTTCGAGGATCAGGCCGCGCAATTGCCGATCATCCTCGGCAAGAACATTGCCGGTGATCCCGTCATCGCCGACCTCGCGCCGATGCCGCATCTGCTCGTCGCCGGCACCACCGGATCGGGCAAGTCGGTCGGCCTCAACTGCATGATCCTGTCGCTGCTGTACCGGCTGACCCCGGACCAGTGCCGCATGATTATGATCGATCCCAAGATGCTCGAACTGAGCATGTACGACGACATTCCGCACCTGTTGTCGCCGGTCGTCACCGATCCCGCCAAGGCGGTGCGCGCGCTCAAATGGGCGGTCGAGACGATGGAGGACCGCTATCGCCAGATGTCCTCGGTCGGCGTCCGCAGCCTCGCCGGGTTCAACGACAAGGTGCGGGGCGCAAAGGCGAAGGGCCAGCGGCTCGGCCGCCGCGTGCAGACGGGGTATGATTCCGACACCGGCCAGCCGGTGTATGAAGAGGAACAGCTCGACTACGAACCGCTGCCGCAGATCGTCGTCATCGTCGACGAACTCGCCGATCTGATGATGACCGCGGGCAAGGAAGTCGAATTCCTGATCCAGCGGCTCGCGCAAAAGGCGCGCGCGGCGGGCATCCACCTCATCATGGCGACGCAGCGGCCGTCGGTCGACGTCATCACCGGCGTCATCAAGGCGAACCTGCCGACCCGCATCAGCTTCCACGTCACGTCGAAAATCGATTCGCGCACCATCCTCGGCGAACAGGGTGCCGAACAGCTGCTCGGCAAGGGCGACATGCTCTATATGCCGGGCGGCAAGGGCATCGTCCGCGTCCACGGCCCGTTCGTCAGCGACGACGAGGTGCGCGCCATCGCCGATCACTGGCGTTCGCAGGGCCAGCCCGACTACATCACCTCGGTCACCGAAGAACCCGAGGACGGCTTCGCGCTGGAAGGCGCGCCGGAGGGCGAGGATTCGGCCGAGGACCAGCAATATCGCAACGCGATCCAGCTGGTGTGCGAATCGCAGAAGGCATCGACCAGCTGGCTCCAGCGCCAGCTGCGGATCGGCTACAATTCGGCCGCGCGGCTGATCGAAAAGATGGAGAAGGACGGCATCGTCAGCCGTCCAGACCATGTCGGTCGCCGCGAGGTGCTGCGCGATACCGAAGGCCATGCGATCTGACGTCTCGCCCTCGCCCTCACCCGCCCCACCACTGACGCGGCGGGTCCCTTCCCTCTCCCGCCGGAAGGGGGAAAAGACGCCGAGCGCGGCGAAACGATTAGGGCAGGCGCGGAACGCTCACGGTTCAGCAGGCATTCAATGCGCCCAACCCACAGGACAATCATGATCCGATATGCCCTCGCCCTCGCTGCCGTCGTCGCGCCCACCGTCCTGCCCGCACAGGCGACTGGCGACCTCGCGGCGGTGCAGCGCCACCTCCAGACGGTCGAGACGATGACCGCCAACTTCACCCAGACTGATCGCAACGGCAAGGTGCTGACCGGCACGTTCACGCTCAAGAAGCCCGGCAAGCTGCGCTTTCAGTATGAAAAGGGCGTGCCGATATTGATCGTTGCCGAGGGCGGCGCGTTGACCTTTATCGATTATTCGGTGCGGCAGGTGCAGCGCTGGCCGATCAAGAACTCACCGCTGGGCGTGTTGCTGGACCCGACCCGCGATATCACCCGCTACGCGCGGCTTGTGCAGACCGGCAACGACCGCGTCGTATCGGTCGAAGCGAACGATCCCAAGCATCCGGAATATGGCAAGATCACGCTGATCTTCGCGCGTCAGGGCAACGCACCGTCAGGCCTCGCCCTGCAAGGTTGGGTGGCGCTCGACAGCCAGAACAACCGGACGACGATTCGGCTCGACAACCAGCGCTTCGGCGTGCCGGTGAGCGACGGAACGTTCAAATGGAACGATCCACGGCGTCCCAACATACGGTAATCGTTCGTCCATTCATCCACGCGACAGGTTAGGGAGCCTAGAAGGGTCCTCGCGGATGTGGGGCGTTCGGGATTTTTCCCCCTGTTGCCCGGATGATAAATTCCACTTCCCGCCTGCGTGACGAACGCTAGGTCGGCCCTCGCTCCATGCCCCCGGAGCGGGGGCCTTTCTGCGTAGGCAGCCTATCGGCTGCTGAGCACGGCCGACGGACGAAGCCCGATCGACGTCAGGGGCTTTGCCCATGACCGCCCAGCCCCCAAACCTTGCTCACCTCCCAAGCCCCCCCTAGATGCGCTCTCGTGAAGATCGTCTCCTGGAACATCAATTCGGTCCGCTTCCGGATCGCCATCGTCGAGCAGTTCCTGCGCGAGGTCGAACCCGATATCCTGTGCCTTCAGGAAACCAAGGTGATCGACGCCGACTTTCCCTTCGATACCTTCCATGCGCTCGGCTACGAACACATCGTCATCCACGGCCAGCGCATGCATCACGGCGTCGCGATCCTGTCGCGCGTGCCGATCGTCGCGGACGACCGGTTCGACTGGCAGGCCAATCGCGAAGCGCGCCATGTGGGCGTCCGCCTGCCCAACGGTGTCCGGCTCGAGAACGTCTACGTCCCTGCCGGCGGCGACGTGCCGGACCGCGAGGTAAACCCGAAATTCGGTCAGAAGCTCGATTTCGTCCAGCGCATGACGAATTGGTCCGACGGCCTCGACGTGCCGACGATCCTCACTGGCGACTTCAACATCGCCCCCCTGCCCAGCGATGTGTGGAGCCACAAGGCGCTGCTGAAGGTCGTCAGCCATACGCCCATCGAGGTCGAGGCGCTCGACCGGTTGAAGGCATCGAACGACTGGGTCGATCTTGGCAGACACTTCCACCCAGCCCCGGCGCGCCTGCACACGTGGTGGAGCTATCGCTCGCCCGACTGGACCAGGAACGATCGCGGCCGGCGGCTCGATCACATGTGGGCGACCGGACAGGTCGCGAGCATTGCGACGGGCCATACGGTGTTCGAACATTGCCGCGCATGGCTCAAGCCATCGGATCATGTGCCGATCATGACCGAGTTCGCCTTTTGACCGACACGCGCGACGTGTCGCGGGCAATCGATGCGCTCCGCCGCGGCTGGCCGATCGCGATCCACGCGCCGGGCGAGGATGCCTTGACGCTGCTCGCGGTGGAAACCGCCGACGCGCGCTCGCTCGACACGTTCTCTCCGGCCGGTGCCTATCCGCTGCTGATCTCGAACGGACGTGCGGCGACCCTCAAGCTGACCAACCAGCGCGCAGCGGCCGATCCCGATACGCCGGTGGTCATCGAACCCGCGCCGTGGCTGGATTTCGACACGGCGATCGCGCTGTCCGATCCGCAGTTCGATCTTGCGACCCCGCTGAAGGGTCCTTTTCGCACCGAAGAGGTGGATCGCCCGCTCGCCAGTCTCGCCGCGATCCGGCTGGCGCGCATCGCCGGGCTGCTGCCCGCCTTCTTCATCGACGGGATCGATCCGGAGGTGACGATCGTTCCTGACGCGATCGACCGCCATCAGCATGCATGGTCGCTGCGCCTGGCGACCCGTGCACGCCTCCCGGTCGATGGCGCGGAAGATGCGGAGATCGTCGCTTTTCGCGCACCCGATTCCAGCGACGAGCATGTTGCGCTGCTGATCGGCCAGCCCAACGGCGCCGCGCCCCTGGTGCGCCTGCATAGCGAATGCCTGACGGGCGATGTGCTGGGTAGCCTGAAATGCGACTGCGGCCCGCAACTGCGCGCGGCCATCGCAGCGATCCGTGCGAACGGTTGGGGTATCCTGCTGTACCTGCGTCAGGAAGGGCGCGGCATCGGTCTGGTCAACAAGCTTCGTGCTTACGCCTTGCAGGACCAGGGATTCGACACCGTCGATGCCAACACCCGGCTGGGTTTTGCGGTCGACGCTCGCGATTTCGGCGTCGCCGCGCGGATGCTGGACCTGCTCGGGCAACGGGAGGTGCGGCTGCTGACCAACAATCCGGCCAAGGTGGCGGGGCTGGAGGCCGCTGGCATGCGCGTGATCGAGCGAGTGGCGCACGCATTGCCCCCCAACCCGCATAACGAGCGATATCTGGCGACCAAACGCGACCGTACCGGGCATCAACTATAGCTACGGTACGCTCATCCTCACCATGTCTTCACCATCTGTTCTCTCGCCTGATACGAAAGTAAGGCGCTTGGCGCCGGAAGGGCGAGGACGATCAGGCCGATAACGTCAGCGCTTCCGGATCGATCATTCCAGTCAGTCGCCGCGCGGCCCGTCGGGCGAACGCCAGCGTGCACCGCTTTCGTACGTGCGCCGGCAGCGGCAGGCTGTGCGCCTCTCGCACGATCGCCGCATCGTACCGGTCGGCGACGATCACGCCCGTCCGTTCGGGCAGGAACGCGTGGCCATCGAGCGGCGTCGTGTCGAACCCGGCCGGCACCGCCCAGTAATAGCGATCGCAATGGGCGAGGTAATCGGGCCATTTGCCGTCGCCCATCAGGTCGGCACGGGATACCTTGATCTCGACGATCACCAGCTGCCCGCGCGCATCGATCGCCATCAGGTCGGCGCGACGGCCGCCCTCCAGAGGAACTTCGGGAATGGTGGTCAGGTCGTGACGGAGCAGCATCCGCGTGACGCCGCGCGCAACATCGGCGGCGCATATCGCAGGATCGCCGCCATCCAGACACGAAGCGGGGGCCATGTCGAGCATGACCCCCGCTTAGGAACATTCAGCGAACGGAGCAAGCCCCGCCGATATCAGCGATAGAAGACGTGGTTGCCGATCATCGCGATCCTGGTCAGGTTGCCGCCGGGACGACGATCGGCGGTGTTGAAGAACAACGCCTTGGGAGCGGGACTATCCCATGCCGCCTCGAGCGCGATCCTGGCGACGGCGAGGGCGGTACGCCACGCTGCGCGGCCTTCGTCGATCGACGGGATTTCACCACCACGCACGAAGCTGAATTGTCCGCGCTGCTTCACCACCGAACAGATGTCGGCGGGAAAACGGCCCGACTTCGACCGGTTGATGATGACGTTGGCGACGGCAAGCTGACCGCTCAGCGGTTCACCCTTGGATTCAAAGTAGATAGCGCCGGCAAGGCAGCGCTGCGTCGCATCGACCTGCGCGCTGTCCTGCGCTGCAACGGCTTCGGCGAGGCTGTTGTAATCGTCGTCGTCCGACTCGTCTTCGGTCGGGACCGACTGAATCATCTGGAGCGGGTTCTGCGTAGCCGCCGAGGATACGGGGACCTGGGGCGTGTCGCTAACCGGAACCGAAACCGGGGTCACCGGGTTATTGATCTGAATCACCGGGATGGAAGCCGAAATCGCACCGCGATTGAGGTCCGAGGCCCGGACTGGCGAACTGTGGCTGATGAGGCCGGCCAGAGAGAAAGTCATCGCCGCGATAGCCGCGGCGCGCTGCATGATCGTCATTAACGTATTCGATATGCGGTTGGACCACGGACCCGATCGGCGGACCGATCGTCCGGGCATCCCCCCGACTGCGTCACCGACCCGGATCGCACCCAGGCGCGGCACAACGCGCTTTCAACGTGCGCGGAGCACTCGTCACACCGGTGTCATGTGTCAATTCGTCAGGATCGTTTCAGCGGCGAACCGTTCGGCTTCCGGGACGTCCAGTTCCACGACCCATAGATCCGGGTCGCTGCTCCGACGACGGCGCCAATAGGATTCCGCCCCGTCGTACGGGGCCGAATCGGTTAGTGACGCTACCCCATCGAAGCCGATCGTGCGTTCCAGCACCCGTGTCGGCCCCGTTCGATCCTCTAACAGGACCATGATAGCGCCGCCGGTTGCATCCCCCCTTGCCCGTACCATGCCGATGCCGCCGGCGTCGTTGACCCGGCGGAGAAGGGCGCCGACGATCAGATGGGTCGGCAGCCGGTCGGTCATGCCGGGCGATAGCCGGGAAGGCCGGACAGCGGAATTTGCGATCGCATGAAGGTGCCGGTGCCCCGCGCCGCTTCTTCGCCATCCGCGTCAATCAGGCGTGCGTCGGCGACGTAAACGCGTCGTTTGCCGCTGATCCATCGGCCCTCGGCGACGACGGGCCCGGCCTTCAGCGGACGGGTTAGCAGCAGGTTGAACGCAGTGGTCAGCAGGAAACGATCGGTGACCAGACTGTTCGCCGCATAGAAAGCGGCGTCGTCGAGCATCTTGAAATAGCTGGTCCCATGCACCGCAGCGGCAGCATGATAATGCCGTTCGTCGAGGCGGAAATGGATACGGGCGACGCCGGCCTCGACGATCTCCAGCCGCGATTCGAACAGGCGGTTGATCGGAGCGGCGGCGTAGAGCGATTCCAGACTGCGGAAATGCGCTGCGGCGCCGGCGTCAGGCGGCATCGCGCGCGGCATCCGCAGTGAACAGCGCATACAGGGCATCGGGCGAACCGGCGCCGCGAAGCTTGCCGAGGAACGTGCGGTCGCGAAGGCGTCGCGATACCCGCGCCAGCGCCTTCAGATGCTCCGCCCCCGCATCCACCGGTGACAGCAACATGAAGACAAGGTCGACGGGCAGATCGTCGACGGCGACGAATTCGATCGGTTGTGCGAGTCGCATGAACACGCCGGTCACCACCGTCAGCTCGGGCAGGCGGGCATGGGGTATCGCCACGCCGCCACCGAAACCCGTCGATCCCAGCTTTTCACGGAGGTTGAGTCGTTCGGCGGTCAGCCTGCCATCAAGGCCCAGCGCGTCGGCGGCATTGGCAAGCTGGACGAACAGCGCCTTCTTGTGAGCGACCGCGACGTCCTTGTAGACCGCATCGGGGCGCAGCAGATCGCTGAAGTCGTTCATCGCAGACTCGAATAAAACAAAGGGCCCCGCCGGGCCCCTAACGAGTCCGGCGGGGGAGGGAAAGGTCAGCCGGCGGCGGGCTGCTGCGCCTGGGTCTGGCGCTGCGGCTCGACCCAGCCGATCGTGCCGTCGCCGCGGCGATAGACCATGTTGTACGCACCCGTCCCGGCATTGCGGAACAGCAGCGCCGCGGTATCGCGCAAATCGAGCATCATCACCGCGTCCGACACGCTGGCGTCCGGGATGTCGACGCGCGTCTCGGCGATGATCAGCGGCGCGTCGCCGACATCCTCTTCGGTCGGTGCGGCTTCCTGGAACAGGGTATAGCCGGCGTTGTCATAGCCCATATCCTCCTGGATCGCCGCCGCTTCGCCGGCATGGCGGTCCTTCAGGCGGCGCATGTAGCGGCGCAGCTGCGTCTCGATCTTGGCGGCCGCGCCATCGAAGGCGGGATGCGCGTCGTGCGCCTCATGCCGCCCCTTCAGCACGAGACCCTTCATGACATGGACGACGATGTCACACTTGAAGCCGACGTCGTGCGGCCCCTTGCCGAAGGTTACCTCGGCCGAGATGGCGCGGGCGAAATACTTCGTGGCGATACCCTGAAGCCGGTCGCTCACATGATCCTTGAGCGCGTCGCCGGTTGCGACCTGATGACCAGAGATCCGGATATCCATTGTCTTCTCCATTGATGTGGGCTGGCCTGTTGGCCTTCACCCGGTTGGCGCTATTCGAACGCCGCGACCCCCCAGATCGGATCCTGCAATTTGGAAACAAATGCTGCGTGCGCTGCAAGTTCCGCGTCGGACGGACGAAACGCGCGCGGCGGGCGGACGGTGACGGCACGGCGCACGGCGACCTGTGTGGCTTGCACGACGGGCGCATCGCTGACCAGCCCCAGCCCGATCTGCCGCCCGCCGAGCAGTTCGACATAGACCTGCGCGAGCAATTGCGCATCGAGCAGCGCGCCGTGCAGCACGCGGTGCGACCGGTCGACGCCGAACCGCGAACACAATGCATCCAGCGTATGCTTGGCACCGGGATGGCGGCTGCGCGCGATCTGCAGCGTATCGACCATCCGTTTGACGTGGACGATCGGACGACCGCATCGGGTCAGCTCGCCATTGAGGAAGGAAAAATCGAACCCGGCGTTGTGCGCGATCAGCGGCGCGTCGCCAAGGAATTCGATCAGGTCCCCGCACGCATCGGCAAATTTCGGCTTGTCGCTGAGGAAGGCTTCCGAAATGCCGTGCACCGCCTGCGCCTCCGCCGGCATATTGCGTTCGGGATGATAATACGCATGGAAGGTGCGGCCGGTCTCGACCCGGTTGATCATCTCGACGCAGCCGATCTCGACGAGCCGGTCGCCACCGGCGAAGCTCAATCCCGTGGTTTCGGTGTCGAAGACGATCTCGCGCATGTCACCTCTATCAGCCTGTGGCGGACGCCATGCAAGCGATCACATGACGGACGGCCTCCCGTGTCACGTCGAGCGACACGTCGGTGGGAATGACGTGATCGGCCCGCGCCCGCTTGGCGGCATCGGGATATTGGCGGGCGAGGATCGCGGCGAATTTTTCCGGGGTCATACCCGGGCGGGCGAGGGTGCGCGCGCGCTGCACGTCGGGTGCGGTGGAGACGACGACGATCCGGTCGACCGCACGATCGCCGCCGGTCTCGAACAATAGCGGAATGTCGAACACGACCATCGATGCGGCGGCATGTTGCGCGAGGAAAGCAGCACGCTCCACTGCCACGGCCGGGTGTACGATCGCTTCCAGCCGCTTCATCGCGGCATCCTCGCCCAGCACAGCCGCGGCGAGCCGCTGGCGGTCAACACCGTGCGGGCCAGTCGTGCCGGGAAACGCCGCCTCGATCGCGCCTACGCAGGCGCCATCGGGGCCCTGCAGCCGATGCACGGTCGCATCGGCGTCGAACACTGGAATCCCTTCGTCGGCGAACATCGCCGCCACCGTCGACTTGCCCATGCCGATCGATCCGGTGAGGCCGACGACGATCATGCGATCAACAGGTCTCGCAACGTATCGTCCCGGTCGCGCGGCGGCTCGGCCCCGAAGAACAGTTCGAAGGCGAGGGCGGCCTGACCGATCAGCATTTCGAGCCCGTCGACCGTTTCCAGCCCGCGCGCGCGCGCAGCGGTCAGCAGCGGTGTTTCGAGTGGCGCATAGACGATGTCGTAGACGACGGCATCGTCCTGCAGCGGGTCGATGTCGATCTCCAGCGGCGGCTGACCCGCCATGCCCAGCGTGCTCGCGTTGACCAGCAGCGCCGTGTCGGGCGAGATCGCGGACGACAGCGGCAATGCCTGCCCCTTGAGACCGAACGACGACAACAACACGCCGGCCTTCAGCACATTGCGGTTGAGCAGCGTCACCGGACCGACCTGCATCCGGGCCAGCGCGAACAGGATCGCACGCGCCGCGCCGCCCGCACCGACGACCGTGACGGGCTTGCCGGTGAGGTCGAACCCCGCGAGCGGGGCATAGAAGCCGCCCGCATCGGTGTTGGTGCCGACCGGCGTGGTATCCTCGGCACGAAAGACGGTGTTGATCGCGCCGATACCATTGCGCACGTCTCCGCGGTCGTCGACATGGTCGAGCGCGGCGAGCTTGTGCGGCATCGTGATGTTGCACCCGCGCCAGTCCGGATCTCCGCGGCGTTGCGCGAAATAGGCGGGCAGGTCGTCGGCGGTTACCAGCGTCTTGCGATATTCGGCATCGAGCCCGAGCTGATCGAGCCAGAAACCGTGGATGACCGGGGATTTGGACTGGACGATCGGATCGCCGATGACCTCGGCATACGGACGGCTCATGCTGGGATCACTCCGCGGATTCTGAGGTAGTCGAGGACGTTGAGCAGGGGCAGGCCGAGCACGGTGAACTGGCTGCCATCGATGCGGCCGAACAGCTGCGCGCCGGGGCCTTCGATCCGGTAGCAGCCGACGCAACCCGATATCGCGGGCCATTCCTGATCGAGATAGGCCTCGATAAACGCGGTGGAGAGCGGACGGACGTGCATCCGCGCCGCCTCGACATGCCGCCAGACCGGACGGCCGGCTTCGGCGATCACCGCGGCGCTCCACAGTTCGTGACGGGTGCCGGACATCCGGGCGAGATGGTCCGCCGCCTGTTCGCGGCTCTCCGGCTTGTCGAGCAGGGTGCCATCGGCGAGCGCGACGACGCTGTCGCTGCCGAGGACGAGGCGATCGGGATGCCGCAGGCTCACCTTGATGGCCTTCAGTTCGGCGAGCGCATCGGCAAGGTCGCGCGGCTTGCTGCCGACGAGCGACGCCTTGGCGGCGTCCTCGTCAACGCCGGCTGCGGTCGCGTCGAACGGCACACCGGCCGCGGTCAGCATCGCGCGGCGGGAGGCGCTTTGCGAAGCAAGGAGGAGGGGGGTCATAATGCTTCTTTCGTCATCCCCGCGGACGGGGATCCTTGATGGCAGACGTGAGTGATGGAGCCGCTTGCTCGGCAACCATGAATGACCGCCTGCGCGGGGATGACGAACGTGGACGAACGCACCATCGTCACACCACACCCGCCTTGCGCTGGTTGGCCAGCGCGATGATCGCGGCGGCGGTTTCCTCGATCGACCGGCGGGTGACGTCGATCACCGGCCAGCCGTTGTCGGCGAACATGCGGCGGGCATAAGCGATCTCGCGCGTTACCGCTTCCTCCTCCACATAGGGCGTGTCGGGCATCTGGTTGAGCGACAGCAGCCGGTTGCGACGGATCTGGATCAGCCGGTCGGCACTGGTGGTGAGACCCACGACGAGCGGGTTCTTGAGGTCGAACAGAATGCGCGGCGGCGGGCTTTCGACGACGATCGGAATGTTCGCCGTCTTCCAGCCGCGGTTGGCGAGATAGATCGACGTCGGCGTCTTCGACGAACGCGAGACGCCGGCCAGCACGATCTCCGCCTCCTCCCAATCCTCCGACGCGATGCCGTCGTCGTGGGCGATCGTCCACTGGATCGCATCGACACGCGCAAAATAGGCGGCGTCGAGCGCATGCTGGCGACCGGGCCGCGCCTTGGCCTGCTGGCCCAACAAGCCGGACAGCGCATCGTTGACCGGATCGAGCGGCGCGACCGCGGGCAGGCCAAGCGCGAGGCAACGCTGTTCGAGGATGCGGCGGGTCGCGACGTTCACCAACGTGAAGATCACCAGCCCCGGATTCTGCGCGATCTCCTGCAGGATGCGCTCCAGATGTGCCTCGGTGCGCACCATCGGCCAGAAATGGCGGACTGTCTCGACGTCGTCGTACTGCGCGAGCGCCGCCTTGGCGATGTTCTCCAGCGTTTCGCCCGTCGAGTCCGACAGCAGGTGGAGGTGGAGGCGCATCATAGCCGACGCGCTCCCGCACGTGGGACCGTGGCAGCGGGCAGCCACCACATTGAGATATCGCGCTTCCGCGATGCCTCCGCCAACGACAGGCACGGATCTGTGGATAACATGGGCGCAATGGATAGGATAAGTCGGCACCCTCGCCAACCCGCCCCCGCCCCGTGGACAACCCGCATTCTGTCCACATTTGCGCACACAGGGCATGGTTTTATCCACAGGCTGTGGATGATGGGGACGGGCTTCACCGAATCCCCGCGGTATCGCCGATCCTTGCCGGTCAACCTGTGGGTGGTTAGGGCATGAATGCAGTTATCCCGTTATCCACGTGCCAACCACTTCATCATCCTTATCTAAGATTCTTTTATAGGAAGAAGGTTCTGTCCGATCCTGTGAACAAGCCCCTGCTCGCGACGTTACGCGGTGCGAAACCGTCGGTGCCGCCGATGTGGCTCATGCGGCAGGCGGGACGATACCTTCCCGAGTATCGCGCGCTGCGAGCGGAGAAGGGCGGCTTCCTGGCGCTCGCCACCGACCCGGCGGCGGCGGCGGAGGTGACGCTGCAACCAATCAGGCGGTTCGGTTTCGATGGCGCCATCCTGTTCTCCGACATCCTGATGGTCCCCTGGGCACTGGGACAGGACCTGACGTTCGGGCCGGGCGAGGGACCGCGCCTGTCGCCACCGCTGGTGGATGCGGCCCTGAACGCCTTGCAACGGGTGCCTGAGCGACTGGAGCCGGTCTATGGCACCTGCGAACGGGTCGCCGCCGCCTTGCCGCCTGAGACGACGTTTCTGGGCTTTGCCGGATCGCCGTGGACGGTGGCGACGTACATGGTCGCGGGCGCAGGGTCGAAGGACCAGCATGAGACTCGCGGCTTCGCCTACACGGACGAGGGCGCGTTCCAGGCGATCGTCGATGCGATCGTCGCGATGACGATCGAATATCTGGCACGGCAGATCGCGGCGGGGGTCGAGGCGGTGCAGCTGTTCGACAGCTGGGCGGGATCGCTGTCGCCGGCGCAGTTCGAACGCTGGGTCATCGCGCCCAATGCGGCGATCGTCGCCGGCTTGCGCGCCCGCTGTCCGGACGCGGTCATCATCGGCTTTCCGAAGGGGGCAGGGGGCAAGCTGCCCGCCTATGCCCGCGAGACCGGGGTGGATGCGATCGGGCTGGACGAGACGGTCGATCCGGTCTGGGCGAACGACGTTCTGCCTGCCGGGTTGCCGGTACAGGGCAACCTCGACCCGTTGGCGCTACTCGCCGGCGGGCGGGTACTGGAGGACGGTATCGACCGCGTCCTGAACGCTTTCGTCGACCGGCCGCACGTCTTCAATCTGGGCCATGGCATCGGCCAGTTCACGCCGATCGCGCATGTCGAGCGACTGGTCTCACGCGTACGGGGGAACGGCTGATGGAGTATCTGGCGGGCGCATATCTGTGGATCGTCGCGGCGCATGTGATCTTCGTGATCTTCTGGATGGCCGGTCTGTTCATGCTGCCGCGCTATCTGGTCTATCATCAGGAGGCGCTCGCGGCCGGCCGTAAGGACGAGGCGACGACGTGGGTGGAGCGGGAGACCAAGCTGCGGTCGATCATCCTGACCCCGGCGATGCTGGCCGTGTGGGTCCTGGGACTGACGCTCGCGACCGTCGGGCAGCATTGGGGCGAGGGGTGGCTGCATGCCAAATTCACCTTCGTGCTGCTGCTATCGGGTTATCATGGCTGGGCGGTCGGCTATGCGAGGAAGCTCGCCCGGGGCGTGATGCGGTTCGAGGGGCGGACGCTGCGCATGCTGAACGAGGTGCCGGCACTGGCGGCGACGGTCATCGTTGTGCTGGTATTCGTGAAGCCGTTCTGACCGGTCGGTCGCCGGCTCAGGCCGCCAGCCGGGTCTGGTTACGGCCGCCGGCCTTTGCCGCGTAGAGCATCGTATCGGCGCGCTCGAGCCATGCGGCCACGGACGTATCCGCCGCCAGCGCGGCGACGCCGAAGCTGGCGGTGATCCGCAGATCCTGCCCATCGGCAAGACGGATGACGTTTGCGGCGATCGCCATCCGCAATCGCTCGGCGGCGATGACCGCGTCGTCCCCGCCGGTTTCGGGCAACAACAGCGCGAATTCCTCGCCGCCCAGTCGGCCGAACACATCGCTGGGCCGCAGCGTCAGTGTCGCCAGTTCCGCCAGTTGATGCAGCACCTGATCCCCGGCAGCGTGGCCGTAGGTGTCGTTGACCGATTTGAAGTGATCCACGTCCAGCATCACGATCGTGCTCGGCCGATGATACCGCGCCGCACGGGCGATTTCGCGCTCCGCCTGCTCGACGAACGCACGTCGGGTCAGCGCTCCGGTCAGGAAATCGACCTGCGCAACCATTCGCAGTTCCAGCTCGTCGCTGACGATATGGGCGCAGTTGGTCAGAATGGCGATGTCGGCAGGGGTAAAGGCACGCGCCTTCGTATCCATCGCACAGAGCGATCCCACGTTATAGCCATCGGGCGTCCGCAGCGGGATGCCGGCATAGGCACGGATATGCGGCGCGCCCGTGACCAGCGGGTTGTCCGCGAAACGCGGGTCGCCGTGCGTATCCCCGATGATCAACGCTTCGCGTTGCTGGATGGTGTGGGTGCACAGCGAAATGCTGCGCGGCGTTTCGGCGACGTCGATCCCGCGACGCGCCTTGAACCACTGACGGTCGCGGTCGACCAGCGTCACCGTCGCCATGGGCACGCCGAGCACGGTACGGACCAGCGTCACGATCTTCTCGAACGGCTCCTCGACTGCCGAATCCAGTACATCGAGACGGCGCAAGGCGGCCAGCCGCGCGTCGTCGTCGTGCAGTTTGACGTCATGCATGATCCGGCGCCTTCGACATGGTCCGGATCACGGCGGTCAGTTCCGCGGCATAGCTGTCGACGAGCGAGCGGACGCTGGTATCGATCATCGCCTCCTGCAAACCCGCGGCGCGCAGGCTCTCGACGAGCCGGGCGAGGTGCGTCTGGTGCCGGGACACGCTGTCGAGAAGCTCGGCAGGAATCTCGATCGGCGCGGCATCCGTCGGCGTGGGGGTAAGCTGATCGATACGCATCACTGTGTCCTGTGGGATCCTGTGGAGGGTTTAGCGGTGTGCAGTTAACAACAGCTGATCCCATCTTAACATATGTTTCGGCCGGGAGTATCCGGCACGATTCCATGCATGGGGCCTATGCATGGGGATCGTCGCTTGACGAACATCCTCGCTCCTCTTACCTCCTCAAAGCGCGTAGAGCCTCCGTCCGGTGGTTCCGCGTTTCTCCTCCTGGCCATCGTCGCTGCGGTTCCTTCGCCGACCTGGGCCATCTCCCCGACTACGCATTCGGATTTTTCCATGCATCTCAAAGACCTAAAGAAGAAAACACCCGCCGAGCTGGTCAGCATGGCCGAAGAGCTGGGGGTCGAGGGCGCCTCGACGTTGCGCAAGCAGGACCTGCTGTTCGCGATCCTGAAGGTGCAGGCGGAAAACGGCGACCAGATCATGGGCCTCGGCACGATCGAGGTCCTGCAGGACGGCTTCGGCTTCCTGCGCTCGCCGGAAGCCAACTATCTGGCCGGCCCCGACGATATCTACATCTCGCCCAATCAGGTGCGCAAACACGGTCTGCGCACTGGCGACACGGTCGAGGGCGAGATCCGCGCACCCAAGGACGGCGAGCGCTATTTTGCGCTGGTAAAGCTGACCAGCGTCAATTTCGACGATCCCGACGCGGTCCGTCATCGCGTCAACTTCGACAACCTGACCCCGCTGTATCCGGAATCGAAGCTGACGCTCGATCCTGCGGACCCGACGCAGAAGGACAAGTCGGCCCGCGTGATCGACATCGTCTCGCCGCAGGGCAAGGGCCAGCGCACGCTGATCGTCGCACCGCCCCGCGTCGGCAAGACCGTGATGCTCCAGAACATCGCGCGCGCGATTTCGGACAACCATCCCGAGGTGTTCCTGATCGTCCTGCTGATCGACGAGCGGCCCGAGGAAGTCACCGACATGCAGCGTTCGGTGAAGGGCGAGGTCGTATCCTCGACCTTCGACGAGCCGGCGCAGCGCCACGTCCAGGTCGCCGAGATGGTGATCGAAAAGGCCAAGCGCCTGGTCGAGCACAAAAAGGACGTCGTGATCCTGCTCGACAGCATCACGCGTCTCGGCCGCGCCTACAACACCGTGGTGCCGTCGTCGGGCAAGGTGCTGACCGGCGGTGTCGACGCCAATGCGTTGCAGCGCCCCAAGCGCTTCTTCGGTGCGGCGCGCAACATCGAGGAGGGCGGTTCGCTTTCGATCATCGCCACCGCGCTGATCGACACCGGCAGCCGCATGGACGAGGTGATCTTCGAAGAGTTCAAGGGCACCGGCAACTCGGAAATCGTCCTCGACCGCAAGGTCGCCGACAAGCGCGTCTTCCCGGCGCTCGACGTCGGCAAGTCCGGCACCCGCAAGGAAGAGCTGCTGGTGGATGCCAGCAAGCTCAGCAAGCAGTGGGTGCTGCGCCGCATCCTGATGCAGATGGGCACGATCGACGCGATGGAGTTCCTGCTCGACAAGATGAAGAATTCGAAGACCAACGAGGATTTCTTCGACAGCATGAATCAATAGCCGGCTGCGGCCTGCCGCAAGCTGCGGCAGGACTCGCACCGGCTCGGCCGGCGGGCGGCAGCGCCGACCCGTCCGACGCGGGCTTTGCCCGTGTCCGCCACAAGCGCGAAGAACCAACAACGCGCGGGAGCCCATGGCTTTCGCGCGTTGCTGCGTTATGGACTTAACCATCAACCGGGAGTGTAGAACGTGTCCATCATCGCCATGCTGAGCGCCGCTGCCGCCAGCGGGCCGGGGTCTCCGGCCGAGATCTGGCAGCATATCGTCAACGATTTCGCCAATATCGGCAGTCCCGCCGCCTTGTCGGCGTTCCTTCAGGTGCTGATGATCGACGTCGTGCTGGCCGGCGACAATGCGATCGTCGTCGGCGCGCTCGCTGCGGGCCTGCCGATCGACCAGCGCAAGAAAGTCATCCTGATCGGCATCGTCGCCGCGCTGGTGCTGCGGATCATCTTCGCGCTGGCCGTCAGCTGGCTGCTCGGCGTGATCGGGCTGATCTTCGCTGGTGGCGTCCTGCTGATCTGGGTCGCGTGGAAGATGTGGCGCGAGCTGCGCGAAGGCCACAATGCCGGATCGCCCGAAGTCGACGGTGACGAAACCTCGGGACTGAGGCCCGCCAAGAGCTTCGCCGCGGCCGCCTGGGCCGTCGCCGTCGCCGACGTCTCGATGAGCCTCGATAACGTGCTCGCTGTGGCGGGTGCGGCCCGCGACCATCCGGGCATCCTGATCATCGGCCTGCTGTTGTCGGTCGCCCTGATGGGGATCGCGGCGAACCTGATCGCCAAGTACATCGAGCGCTACCGCTGGATCGCCTATATCGGCCTGCTGGTGATCGTCTACGTCGCCGGCAAGATGATCTACGAAGGGGTCGTCGACCCGAACGTCGGGGTCCTCAAGCTGTTCGCATGAGGGAAGGGGGGCCATCGAGCCCCCCTTTTCATATCAGCCGAGATGTTCGGCGAAGAAGGCGGCGGTGCGGCTGTCCGCCTGCTCCGCCGCGGCATCGGAGCGGCGATCGCCGAATTCGGTGGCGAAGCCGTGATCCTCACCCGGATAGTCGTAGAGCGTCACCTTGGGGTGATCGTCCAGTCCGGTGTGCATCGCGGCCTGCGCGTCCTTATCGACGAAATGATCCTCCTGCGGAATGTGAAGCAGGAGCGGTTTCGCGATGGCATGCGTCTCGCCGAGCAGGCCATCGATCCCGACGCCATAGTAGCCCACCGACGCATCGACGTCGGTCCGTGCCGCGGTCATGAAGGCGAGCCGGCCGCCGAGGCAATAGCCGACCACCCCGACCTTGCCGCCGTCATCCAGCATGGCGCGCGCGGCGCGGATCGTCGCCTCGATATCGCGGATACCAGCGTCCTGATTGAACTTGCCCATCAATCCCAGCGCCCGATCCATCTGCTCCGGCACGTCCGGGTCGAGCTGGATATTCGGTGCGATCGGCCAGAACAGGTCGGGCGCGATCGCCAGATAGCCGTCCACCGCCAGTCGGTCGCATTTGCTGCGGATGCCCGCATTGACCCCGAAAATCTCCTGGATCACGACGATCGCCGCTTTGGGATGTGCTGCGGGTTCCGCGACATAGGCGTCGAAACAGGCGTTGCCGTCGAGTGTCTCTATCTGGATGGTCTTGCTCATGGGGTCCTCTCGCGCGCGTGATCGTGCTGGGCTATGTCATGCCACAAGGCTGTTCATGGGGCGACGTGCAATGAAGGTAACGGTAGACATCGATCTGACCCCCGAGGAGGCGCGCCGCGCGATGGGGTTGCCCGACCTGACGCCCCTGCACGATCGCTATGTCGCATCGCTGCTGGAGACGATGTCCGGACAGGTGCGGCCGGAACTGCTTGAAAACATGATGAAGAGTTGGGCACCGATGAACGAGGCGGGGTTCGCGATGTGGCGGCAGATGTTCGAACAGGCGACGAAGTCGGTTAGCTGATGGATACGATCTTCGCGCTGTCGAGCGGCGCGGCGCCGGCGGGGATCGGTGTGATCCGGATCAGCGGTCCACAGGCCTTCGCGGCAGTCGAATATCTGGCGGGTACGTTGCCGCCACCGCGTACGGCCCGGTTGCGGGCATTGCGGGGTGATGATGGTGCCCTGCTGGATCGCGCGTTGGTGCTGGCATTTCCCGCACCGGCCACGGCGACGGGGGAGGATCTTGCCGAGTTTCACTGTCACGGTGGACGCGCGGTGATCGCCGCGGTGCTCGGTGCCTTGGGAGCCGTGCCGGGGCTGCGGCCGGCGGGCGCTGGCGAATTTACCCGGCGAGCGCTGGCCAACGGGCGGATCGATCTGGCGGAGGCGTCCGGACTGGCCGATCTGCTGTCGGCCGAAACGGAACGGCAGCGGGTCGCTGCCCTCGCAGCGGCGGAAGGGATCGTCAGTCAGCGGGTTCGCGGCTGGCTCGATCGACTGGCGATGCTGTCCGCGCTGACCGAGGCGCAACTCGATTTTGCCGACGAGGACGATGTCGGCGGCTCGGGGCATGGCTTGTCGGCCATTCGCGAGGGCAGGGCGGCGCTGGCGGCAGACCTGCGCATGGTGCTCGACAGCCCGCCGGTCGAACGGCTGCGCTACGGCGTCCATGTTACGTTGGCCGGGCCGCCGAACAGCGGCAAGTCGACACTGATCAACCTGCTAAGCCAGCGTGAATTGGCGATCGTCTCGCCGATCGCAGGCACCACCCGCGACCGGATAGAGGGGACGGTCACGCGGGCCGGGCTGGTCTATGTCTTGACCGACACGGCCGGGTTGACCGCGAGCGATGATCCGATCGAGCGGATCGGCGTGGATCGCGCACAGGCCTCGATCGCCCGGGCAGACATCATATTGTGGCTGGGTGACACGATGCCGCCCCGCGATGGAGCGATATGGGTGCGCGCCCGCGCGGACGAACCCGGCCGTATCGCCTTGGCCGGCGCGCACATCGACGTATCGCAGAATGACGATGCCTCTATCGAAATGCTCTGGCGGGTGATTGCGGATCGCGCCGAGCGGCTCGTACCGCAGGGTGACGCTATTGCGTTCCGGGAGAGCGAAAGACAGGCATGTCAGGGCGCGCTGGACCAACTGACTGGCAGACATGACGATCTGCTGATCATCGGCGAACAACTCCGTCTCGCGATGCGATCCCTGGGATCGATACTCGGTATCGATGCGACCGAGACGATGCTGGATGCGTTGTTCGGGCGCTTCTGCATCGGAAAGTGATGTTCCACGTGGAACAGTTTTGACGTCTCACACCTCGGGGTCTAGGCGCATCGTATGTATGACGTGATCGTCGTCGGCGGCGGCCATGCCGGTACCGAAGCCGCCGCTGCCGCTGCCCGCCGTGGCGCAAACACAATTTTGATAAGTCATGACCGCCGGCATATCGGAGCGATGTCGTGCAATCCCGCAATCGGCGGCCTCGGAAAAGGCCATATCGTGCGGGAGGTGGATGCCTTCGATGGCCTGATCGCCCGGGCGGCTGATCAGGCCGCCATCCATTATCGCATGCTCAATCGAAGCAAAGGAGCTGCGGTTCAGGGTCCGCGCGTGCAAGCAGACCGCAGGCGCTATGCCGCCGCGATCCAGACGATGCTGCACGCATTGCCGACGCTGACCATTGCTGAGGGTGATGTCGACGCGTTGATGCTCGATGGCGGCCGGACGCGCGGCGTGGTCCTGAGCGACGGCAGCCATGTTGAAGGCCGCACAGTGGTACTGGCGACGGGTACGTTCCTTGGCGGGCGAATGTTCCGGGGTAACGAGCGACACGAGGGCGGTCGCATCGGCGAGCGTCCTGCGCGCAAACTCGCCGAACAGTTGCGAGGGCTATCCCTGCCTCTGGAACGCCTCAAGACCGGGACGCCGCCGCGCATCGACGGCCGCACGATCGACTGGGGCCGACTGGAGGAGCAGCGCTCCGACACCGATCCGTGGACGATGTCGCCCATGACGTCCCATCGTCCGCTTCCACAGGTTGCCTGCGCAATCACCCGGACCAACGATCGGACGCATGCGGCTATCCGGCATGGCCTCGATCGATCCCCACTGTTTGGTGGCGCAATCGAAGGGCAAGGTCCGCGCTATTGTCCCTCCATCGAGGACAAGGTGCATCGCTTCGGTGATCGCGATGGACATCAGGTCTTTCTGGAACCGGAGGGGCTCGACGATCACATCGTCTATCCGAATGGCCTGTCGACCTCGCTCCCCACGGATGTGCAGGAGGTCATGATCCGCAGCATTGCGGGACTGGAGCGGGCATCGATCACAACCCCGGGTTACGCCGTCGAATACGATTATCTTGATCCTCGCGCACTGGATGCGACACTGGCGCTTGCTGCCATTCCCGGCGTGTATTGCGCGGGGCAGTTGAATGGTACAACCGGGTATGAGGAGGCGGCGGGGCAGGGGCTGATCGCCGGGCTGAATGCAGCAGCGACCGCCTGTGATCTGGTACCTTGCATTCTTGATCGCGCCTCGAGCTACATTGGCGTGATGATCGACGATCTGGTTCTGCAGGGCGTTACCGAACCCTATCGCATGCTGACGGCAAGGGCGGAGTATCGCTTGTCTCTGCGTGCAGATAATGCCGAGACCCGGCTCGGCGGCATCGCGGCCTCGATCAATTGTCTGGGCGATGAGCGGCAGGAGCATCAGCGTCATCGAATGCAGGAACGAAGCCGTGTTCGCGATGCTCTGTCGCAATCGATAACGGCGTCCGAACTGTCGGGAATGGGTGTCCGCGTTGCGCAGGACGGAAGCCGTCGCAGCCTGTACGAGTGGTTGAGAATCCCCGACGTCGATCTTCGGCATGTGTCGCCTGAACTTCACGACAGTATGTCGGCGCCGATCCTTGGCGAGGTGATCGAAGATGCACGCTACGCGCCCTATCTCGAACGTCAGGCGGAAGAGGTGGCGCTGATGCGGCGAGAGGAGGCGGTCCCGCTGCCAGCCATGCTTTGCTATGCCGCCGTTCCGGGGTTGTCGAACGAGATGATCGACCGTCTCGATCGGGCACGGCCGGCGTCCTTGGGTGCGGCGGCGCGTGTTCGTGGCGTAACGCCGGCGGCAGTGTCCGCAATTTACCTGTATGCGCAGCGTGGTTTGGCATGACGGAAGACGAGGCAAGGAACCAGCTGGTCGAGCGGTTCGGTATGAACGATGTCGATCGCGTCGCTGCTTTTCTGACGATGGTGAGCACCGAGAACAGCTCTCAGAATCTCGTCGCGCCATCGACGCTGGCGACGATATGGACTCGCCACGCGCTGGATTCCGCTCAGCTATTGTTTCACGTGGAACAATCATCCGGACGTTGGCTGGATATCGGGACGGGAGGGGGGTTTCCAGGCATCGTCATTGCCTTGCTGTCGGACCATGCCGTGACGATGGTCGAGCCGCGCAAGCGACGCGCGGAGTTTCTGCAAGCCTGCGTCGACCGATTGAACATCGCGAATGCGACGGTGCTCACCGCGAAGGTCGAGGCAGTTGCAGGTCGCTTTGCGACGATCTCGGCCCGTGCGGTCGCATCGGTCGAAAAGCTTTTGCAAGCGGCGGCGCATTGCGCCACATCCGATACGCGCTGGATCTTGCCCCGCGGTCGCATGGGCAGCGGCGAACTGGCCGCATTGCAACGCGATCAACGCCGAGTGTTTCACGTGGAACAAAGCATCACGGATCCCGAATCGTCGATCCTGATCGTAAATACTAAAGAAGGACGCGCGTGATGACGACGATTGCGGTGGCCAATCAAAAGGGCGGCGTTGGTAAGACGACGAGCGCGATCAACCTGGCCACGGCGCTGTCGGCGACCGGCAAAAGCGTTTTGCTGATCGACCTGGATCCACAAGGTAATGCGTCGACGGGTCTGGGCGTTGGTCATTCACAGCGCGGTCGATCAAGCTACCATGTGCTGTTGGGCGAAGCGGAGATTGCGGATGCCGTCATCACCACGCGCGTGCCACGGCTCGATCTGGTCCCTGCGACACAGGATCTGTCCGGCGCTGAAATAGAGCTGGTCGAATTCGAGCACCGGACGCACCGCCTCGATCGTGCGCTCGCCAAGGCTCAGGGTCGCTGGGACATCGTCCTGATCGACTGCCCGCCATCGCTGGGACTGCTGACGATCAATGCCATGGTGGCCGCCGACAAATTGCTCGTTCCGCTGCAATGCGAGTTCTTTGCGCTCGAAGGGCTGTCGCAGTTGCTGACGACGGTCGAACGCATCCGGGAACGCTTCAATCCCGGGCTGGCCATTCTGGGTGTAGCGCTGACGATGTACGATCGTCGCAATCGACTGACCGAACAGGTTTCCGCCGATGTCCGTGCCGTGCTCGGCCGTGTCGTGTTCGACACGGTCATCCCGCGGAACGTCCGCCTGTCGGAGGCGCCGAGCCACGGGTTACCCGCCCTGATCTACGATCATCGGTGTTCCGGATCGCAGGCGTATATCGATCTGGCACGTGAACTGATCGCCCGCTTGCCGCAAGTAACGGCAGTCGCCGCATGAGCGATGCGGCGAAGCGGGGGCGACCCGGAGGCCTGGGCCGCGGACTGAGCGCATTGCTCGGTGAGATGGCCAGTGAGGCCCCCGTCGCACCGGGGGCCAAGGGCAACGTACCGAGTGGTGTCCGGATGTTGCCGGTCAGCGCGCTGACGCCGCATCCCGATCAGCCGCGGCGACATTTCGACGATGCGCTTCTCGATGAACTGGCGGCGTCGATCGCAACGCGTGGCCTGATCCAGCCGATCGTCGTTCGGCCGCACGGTCACGATTATCAGATCGTCGCCGGCGAGCGGCGATGGCGTGCTGCACAGCGTGCCCGGCTGCACGAGGTTCCAGTCGTCGTTCGCGACTTCGACGATGCGCAGACGCTCGAGATCGCGCTGATCGAGAATATCCAGCGTCAGGACCTGAATGCGATCGAAGAAGCGCAGGCATATCAGCGGCTTGCTGGCGAATATGGTCATACGCAGGAAGCGCTGGCGAAGATCGTTCATAAATCGCGTAGCCACGTAGCCAACCTGTTGCGATTGCTCGAACTACCCGAGGCGGTACAGGGTCGGGTCACGGACGGGTCGCTGACCATGGGACATGCACGCGCATTGCTCGGATCGCGGGACGTGGAAACGCTGGCCGAACAGGTCGTGGCACGCGGATTGTCGGTGCGCGAAACGGAAAAGCTGGCGAGGGGCGCCAAGCCGGAACGTGGGGGTGGAAGCACCCGCGAGCGCGCACCTGCGGCGGCACCCGACGCCGATATCGCGGCGTTGGAACGTCAGCTGTCCGACCTGCTCGGTCTTCATGTCCGGGTCGCGCATAGTGAGAAGGGCGGCACGTTGACGCTGACCTATTCGACGCTCGATCAACTCGACATGGTGTGCCAGCGGCTGACCGGCGATACGATCTGATGATCCTGTCGTCCGACACATTCGACGATCTGCCCGCCGATGACGGTACGATGCGAGTGCACTGGTTTCGGCCCGTTGCCGAAGGGCGATATCCGGGACTGATTCTGTATTCGGAGATTTATCAGGTTACGGCGCCGATCAGGCGGCTTGCTGCATTCCTTGCGGGGCATGGCTATGTCGTGGCGGTGCCGGAGGTCTATCACGAATATGAAGCGCCCGGGACGGTCCTCGGCTATGATACGGCAGGGACGGAACGCGGCAACACCCTGAAGTTCGCGAAGCCGGTGGCCGCGTTCGATGCGGATGCGGTGTCGGTGCTCGATGCGCTGGCGGCACATCCGGCCTGTAGCGGGCGCCTGGGAACGGTCGGTGTGTGTCTCGGTGGACATCTGGCATATCGCGCGGCGCTCGACCCGCGGGTATCGGCTGCGGCCATGTTCTACCCCACGGACATTCACTCGGCTACGCTCGGTGCAGGACGGTCCGACGACAGCCTGGCGCGCATGGCGGAGCTGAACGCGGAGACGCTGTTCGTCTTCGGTCGGCAGGACCCGCATGTTCCGTTCGCCGGGCGGGAAACGATACGTCGGCGACTGGAACAGACAGGTGCCACGTACGAATGGCACGAGGTCAATGCGCAGCATGCGTTTTTGCGTGACGAAGGCCCGCGTTACGATCCGGCGCTGTTCGTCGCGGCGACGGGCTGGGCCCTGTCGTTGTTCAACCGGGTCCTTCGGTAGACGTCGGCCTGATAATCGGCTTCGTCATTCCCTTCAGCCCCGACGTTCGACGCCTCGCGTGAGCTCGATCAGGGCATGCTCCGCCAGGACACTGCCGGCATTGCCACTCGACATCACCGCGCGTTCGGCATTGCGGACACGGGTAAGGGCGGTCGACAGCATCGCCGGGTTCCAGCGGCGTATCGCCTGTGCGGTGTTCGCCTCTTCACGGAAGAAGATGCGATGGCGCTTGAAGACGGTGTCCTGCGTCGCACCCGCGTCGGTTTCGGCCTTCATCTCGGCAAGCGTCATCAGACGGCGGGCAAGCAGCCGGAGCCAGGGAATGGGCGAGGTGCCCGCCTCCGTCAGTCGGGCAAGCTCGGCACCCAGAACGGCGGTGTGGCCGGTGACCACCGCATCGACGACGTGACCCATCTCCGCCTCGCCCAGATCGGCACCGATCGCGTCGAGCGCGGCATCGTCGAGGTCGTGCGGCCGATCGGGTGCGGCGTCGAGGAACAGCGCCAGTTTCTCGATCTCCCGGGCCAGCACGGCACGGTCGCCGCCGCACGATGCCGCCAGGCGCGCCGCGGTGGTCCCGCCAGAGCGCAGGCCGTGATCGCGTGCCATCGCTGCGGCAAGACGCTCCAGATCGGCCGCGCTCGGCTCGTACGCCGCGAAAGCCATCGCTCGTCGGGAATCGATCGCCAGCTTGACGATCTTCGCGGTCGATTTGACCGTGGGAGCGAGCGCAACCACAGGGTTGCCGGCATGATCCGCCTCCAGCAGCGCGGTGAACGCCTCCAGACATTCTTCGCCGGCGGGGGAAACCCGGATATGGCGCGCACCGCCGAACAGCGACATGGACGCGGCTTCGTCGGACAGGCGCGCCGGATCGGAGCGTAGTGTCGCGCCGTCGAGGTCGACGCGCTCCGCATCCGGTCCCATCGCCCTGGCGAGCACATTCGCCAGCTCTGCGGTCGCCGAACCATCGGGGCCGTGGAGCAGATAGAGGCGGATGTCGGGGGAGGGGCGTTCGAGCGCGGACTTTATGTCGCGCGCGTTAGCCTTCACCGGTGGTCTTCATGGCGTCGGGCGGCGCTGCGCGTAGAGCGCGATGCGGGCAACGATCTGATCCGCGACGATGCCGGACAGGCGCTCCAGCGCGGTGTTCTCCGCCGCGATCGTCGCATATTCCGACTGGACGACATCGATGCCTGCATCGGATCCGGCGGTGGCGTCGATCAGCACGCTGCCGTCCGTCAGATTCACCAGCTGATATCGCGCGCGAAGGGTGCGACGTTCGCGGGTAACGCTGTCATCGCGGCGCACGCCGAAGCCCGCGATGGAATCATCGAGCCGCACGTCCAGTCGATACTGCGGGGTACCGTCGGCAGCTAGGCGATCGCGGAGCGCATTGGTCATCAGCCAGCCCGACTTGCCGTCGATCGGCGCCACCTCGACATTCGACAGCGTGGCGGCAACGCTGCCGCCCGAGCCGCCACTGTAAAGGGGCTTCAGGCCGCAGCCGGCGAGCAGCAGCGCGAACGGCGCGAGAAGCAGGGCGTGCCTCATATGACGATATTCACCAGACGTCCCGGCACGACGATCACCTTTTTTGGGGGCTTGCCGTCGAGGGCGCGAACGATCTTGTCGGATGCCAACGCCAGCGTCTCAAGCGTTTCACGCGGCAGGTCCTTTGGCACCGTCAGCGTATCGCGCAGCTTGCCGTTGACCTGGATCGCGATCGTCGCCTCGTCCTCCACCAACAGCTTCGGATCGACTTCGGGCCAGGCGGCGTCGGCGATCAGACCGTCGAAGCCCTTCGCCGCCCATGCCTCTTCCGCAACGTGCGGGACCATCGGGGAGACCAGCAGCATGAGCGTATGGATCGCATTGCTACGCGACTGCGACGGTGCGGCACGTTCGATCGCGGTGCACAATTCGTAGATCTTCGCGACCGCCTTGTTGAAGGCCAGCGCCTCGATATCCTGTTCGATGCCGAGGATGGTCTGGTGCAGCTTGCGGTCGAGCGCGACGTCGCCGCCCTCTCCCGGTTCCGGGGTGTTGCCATCGAACAGCCGCCAGAGACGCTGGACGAACCGCCATGCACCTTCGATGCCCGATTCGCTCCACGGCAGGTCGCGTTCGGGCGGCGAGTCGGACAGCATGAACCAGCGCGTCGCGTCGGCACCATATTGATCGACGATCGGTTCGGGATCGACGGTGTTCTTCTTCGACTTCGACATCTTCTCGACGCGGCCGATGGTGATCGCATCACCGGTCGCGATCTCGATGCCGTCACGAACGTCGTCGGGGGACAGCCAGCGGTTATCCGACGATTTGTACGTCTCGTGCGTCACCATCCCCTGCGTGAACAGGCCGGTGAACGGTTCCGCGATATCGATCAGGTCGAGGTGCTTCAGCGCACGCGTCCAGAAGCGCGCATACAGCAGGTGGAGGATCGCATGCTCCACCCCGCCGATATATTGCCCCACCGGCAGCCAGCTTTCCGCGACCTCACGATCGAACGGCCTGTCCCTGGGCTGGCTGGCGAAGCGGATGAAATACCACGACGAATCCGCGAACGTGTCGAGCGTATCGGTTTCGCGCACGGCCGGCTTGCCGCAGGATGGGCAATCGACATGCTTCCACGTCGGATGACGATCGAGCGGGTTGCCGGGGATCGCGAACGACACGTCGTCGGGCAGGACGACCGGCAACTGATCCTTGGGAACCGCGACCGCACCGCAATCGCCGCAATGTATGATCGGGATCGGCGTGCCCCAGTAACGCTGGCGGCTGACGCCCCAGTCGCGCAGGCGAAACACGGTCGAGCCTTTGCCCCAGCCACCGGCCTCGGCGCGGCGGATGACCTCGCGCTTGGCGTCCTCGACATCCATGCCATCAAGGAAATGCGAATTCACCAATGCACCGGGGCCGGTATAGGCTTCGGTGCCCTCGAATACCGGGGCGATCGTGTCGCCGTCCGAGACGACACGCTGCACATCGAGATGATATTTGCGCGCGAAGTCGAGATCGCGCTGGTCATGCGCCGGCACGCCCATGACCGCGCCGGTGCCGTAATCCATCAGCACGAAATTCGCGATGTAGATCGGTAGCTTGCGCGTGGCGTCGAACGGATGCGCGGCGGTAAGCCCGGTGTCGAACCCCAGCTTTTCCTGCGTCTCCATTTCGGCCGCGGTGGTGCCGCCCTGCTTGCAGAGCGCGATGAACGCGGCGACTTCCGGGCGATCGGCGATGGCTTGGGCGATCGGGTGGTCGGCGGCGACCGCGACGAAGCTGGCGCCGAAGATCGTGTCCGGGCGGGTGGAGAACACCTCGACCTTGCCCCCATCCGACACGTCGAACCCGAACGTCAGCCCCTGGCTCTTGCCGATCCAGTTCTCCTGCATCAGCTTGACCTTGTCGGGCCAATGTTCGAGCGCGCCGAGACCTTCGATCAATTCATCGGCGAAGTCGGTGATCTTCAGGAACCACTGGCTCAGCTTGCGCTTCTCGACCAGCGCACCCGATCGCCAGCCGCGGCCATCGATCACCTGTTCGTTGGCGAGCACGGTCATGTCGACGGGGTCCCAGTTGACCGCCGATTCCTTGCGATAGACCAGCCCCGCGGCGAACATGTCGAGGAACAGCGCCTGCTCGTGCCCGTAATAATCGGGCTTGCACGTCGCCAGTTCACGCGACCAGTCGAGCGCGAAGCCCAGCCGCTTCAGCTGCGCCTTCATCGTCTCGATATTGGCGAGCGTCCAGGTGCCGGGGTGCACGCCCTTTTCCATCGCCGCATTCTCGGCCGGCATGCCGAACGCGTCCCAGCCCATCGGGTGGAGCACTTCATAGCCGCGCATCCGGCGGAACCGCGCCAGCACGTCGCCCATCGTATAATTGCGGACGTGGCCCATGTGGATGCGCCCCGACGGATAGGGGAACATCTCCAGCACGTAGCTCTGCGGTTTGCCGCTGTTATCCTTGGCAGCAAACGTCTGCCGGTCGTCCCAGACCTTCTGCCAGGTCCGGTCCGCCGTCAGCGCGTTGAAACGCGTCACCATGTCGTGATTTATCCGGCGATCGAGGCGCGGCGCAGATCGCGGGCGCGGGTGAGGATGACGTCCTCCAGCTTCTGCGTGGTGGCGGCGGTGACGGGCGCGGACACCCACTGGCCACCACGGTTGACCTCACGCAGCGCCGCGACACGGACCGCGTCGGCACGCAGGTCCTGATCGAGGATCGACACCGTGACCTTCATCCGCTCGGACGGGACCTGCGGGTTGACGTACCAGTCGGTCACGATGACGCCGCCATTGGAATCGGTCTGCAGCAGCGGCATGAACGACAGGGTGTCGAGGCTGGCGCGCCACAGATAGGCGTTGACCCCGATCGTCGTGACCTTGGATGCGGCGAGGTCGGTCTTGGCGACGGCATTGCCACCACGTCCGCCACAGGCGGCGAGCGGCAGGGCGATGGCGGCGACCATGAGGGCGGTGCGCAACGAGCGGATCATGGGCGGAACTGTCCTGCGATATAAAGGGCGCCTTCGCTCTATAGATGCACGGGTGCACCCGCAAGCGACGCGTCGAAGCGACCGCAATGGCACGCCCGTCCCGGAATCTGTGTGCCTATTGCAACAGTCGGACAAAATGATGCTTCGGGCAGCGACTCTGCCATATTGGCGCGCGACGGAATCGTGTTAGGCGCGTTGCAGCGGGAGTCGAGGGGACTGCTAGTGTTTGCGAAGCGTGCCATGGGGCGTGCGATGGCTGGAATGATGGCGGGAGCGTTGATCGCTGCCGGTGTCATTGTCGCGCCCGCCTTCGGTGCCGCGGAGCGAGCACGTCCGGCCAAGCGCATCGCGTCGCCGACGTCGCGCCTTGCCGGGTCGTTCACACCGGCGGCGGCCGATCCCCGGCTTGCCGCAGTGATCGCCCGCGGTGGCCTGAACGGCGCCGAATTCCGCTTCACGCCCGCCGAAAGCCGTCCCGATCAGCGCGCCGTCACCGTGGCCGTCCGGGCGCGCTCGAACCGCAATGCGCTGACCGACGCGAGCCGTGCCGCCGCCGTGCAGGCACCGACCGTCGGTATTCAGCCTATCGCCTACAATCTGGGTGTGTCCGTCGGGTGGAAGCGTTTCGCCGTATCGGGTGCCGTCAGCCGTATCGATCTTGGTCCGCAGCCGGGTAGCCGCGAATCGACCGATGTCGCGCTGACGTATCGTGCCGGCCGCGCGAGCAGCCGCGTGATCGCCGTGGCGGATCGCCCGCTGGCGAACACGCCGAAGCTGACGCAGGAGATGCCGAGCTATTCGGTCGACGTCAGCAGCTCCTATTCGCTGACCCGCAATCTCGATGTGACGGCGGGCATGCGCTATCGTTCCGACCGCGAGCGGCTGGCACGACTGGACGATGAGCGGCGTGACAGCCAATCGGTGTACGTGGGCACCGCCTTCCGGTTCTGATCCCGATCGGGATGACCCGGCTATGGCCGGCCGGCAGACGACGATATCAGGCCGTCGATCGCCGCCCACCCGTCGAAGCCGTAGTTCCGCAGCAATAACCAGCGGTCGGCGGTCATGCCGCCCAGCGCGATCTGCCGCGTGCCCAGCCCGCGCGCCACCGGCGCGGCGCGCCGAACGCCGAGCGACCCTGCACCGGCATGCGATCGCGTCGAAAACACGGGGGAGACGAACAGCCATGTCGCCCCTGCGCGGCGACCGGCCACCGCCTCGCGTCGATCGTGCGCCGCGAAGGTCAGCGCGCGCCGGCCGCCATGGGCACCGGCACCCGGCATTCCCTTTGCGGCACTGATCCGCAATCTCCGCGCCTGCGCGAGCCGGCGTATCCGGAGGAACAGGCGATGACGCTCGCTGCGGGACAGGCCGTAATGACGGAACACTACTCCGGCGCCTGGGGGCAGCGCCCGTAGCGTCGGGAACAATGCGTCGCCGATCCGTTCGTCGGTCATCAGCCAGGCATGGCGGCGCGGATCGCAATTGCGGTTCAGATTGGCCACCGTCCCGCTATAGCGGCGCGCATGATCGCTGCCACTCCCTCGCCGCTCGACGCCATCACCACCGGCATCGCGCACGCCGCACGAACAGCCGGGCGGAAGCCCGACGACATCACGCTGATTGCCGTGTCGAAGACGCACCCGGTCGAGGCGATCCGGCCGCTGCTGGACGCCGGCCATCGGGCATTCGGCGAAAATCGCGTGCAGGAGGCGGCGGCGAAATGGCCGGTGCTGCGCAGCGAGCATCCCGACGTCGCCCTGCACCTGATCGGGCAGCTGCAATCGAACAAGGCCGAAGAGGCGGTGGCACTGTTCGACGCGATCCATGCGGTCGATCGTCCTTCTCTGGTCGATGCGCTGGGCAAGGCGATGGCGAAGACCGGGCGGCGTCCCGACTGCTTCGTACAGGTCAACATCGGTGCCGAGGAACAGAAGGGCGGCTGTCCGATCGCCGACCTGCCGGCGCTGTTGCAACAGGCGCGGGACGCCGGGCTGCCCGTCGCCGGACTCATGTGCATCCCGCCGGCGGAGATCGAGCCGGCGCCCTATTTCGCGCTTCTCGCCAAACTGGCGCGTGACATGGACCTGACCGGCCTCAGCATGGGTATGTCGTCGGATTACGAGACGGCGGTGACGCTGGGCGCGACGCACGTTCGCGTCGGCAGTGCGCTGTTCGGTGCGCGCGGCAGTGCGACGGCATGAGGTTCGGTGGACTGCTGTTCGATTTCGACGGCGTGCTGATCGAGAGCGAATATGCCGGCAATCGCCAGATCGCGGAATGGCTGACCGGGGCCGGTCATCCGACCACGCCGGAGGACTCGATGGCGAATTTCATGGGACTGGCCGGCGCCGATTTCCGCAGCGCGATCGAACGCTGGATCGGCGGGCCGCTGCCCGACAGCTTCCGGGCGGCGCGCGAGGCGGAGGATGCGCGGGCGATGGCGGCGGGGATCGATGCGGTGGCGGGGGCGGTGGCGTTCGTCCGGTCGCTGCCCGACGATCTTCCCCGCGCGGTGGTGTCGTCCAGCCCGACACGCTGGATCCGGCGACACCTGCAGCATATCGGGCTGTCCGACGCGTTCGGCGAGCATATCTACAGCGGCCGCGAGCATGTCGCGAAGGGGAAACCCGCCCCGGATCTCTACTGGCATGGCGCGGCGGCGATCGGCGTGGATATCGCCGATTGCGCGATCATCGAGGATTCGCCGGTCGGTGCGACCGGCGCGGTGGCATCGGGCGGTTACGTGATCGGGCTATGCGCGGGAACGCATTGCGGCATCGGCCATGACGCGCGCCTGCTGGAGATCGGCGTCGATGCGGTGGCGGCCGACTTCGCCGATGTCGCCCGGCTGGTCGGCCTTACCCGGTCCTGATTCAGAACTTCGGGCCTGCGACCTGCGCGCGCACCTTCTTGGGAGCGTCCTTGAACAGCGCCACCATCGCCGGGTTGCGCGAATCGCGCAGCGCATAGTCGCGGGCCGACAGACCGGCCATGTTGTCGGTCTGGTCGGGATCGGCGCCCTTCGCGATCAGGGTGCGCGCGATCGCCTCGTTCCGTCCGTTCACCGCGAGGATCAGCGCGCTCTGACCCGACGAATTCGCGAGATTCGGATTCGCCTTGTAGGTCAGCAGCAGGTCGACGAGGTCCTCGCGACCGGCCAGCGCGGCGAGCATCAGCGGGGTGTTGCCCTTGGCATCGCGAATGTTCGGATCGGCTTTGTGCTGGAGCAGATACTGGACATACATGCTGCCCGAATGGCTGACGAGGATGTGCAGCGCGCCCTTGCCGGTCGTCACCGCCTTGGTGTTGATGATCGTGCTGCCGGGCGTCTCGATCATCGTGGTGACGGCCTTGCCGTCCTCCTTTTCGATCGCCGACAGGAATTTATAACTTTCCGACTGCTGCTGCGCCGTCGCCGGCACCGCGATGGTGGCGAGAGTAGCGACCAGGAGAACGTGCGGGCGGATCATGGATGGTCCCTCAAAGACGAAAGCTTGCGGGTCCGCCGGTAACAGATCACAGCTGGCGTGGTCATGAACATTCTGCGCCTCGCCCCGCTCGTTGCTATCGCTCTGGCCGCCTGTCAGCCGGCCGCCACCTCGCAGGAGACCGCGCCGCTGGCGGGCGCGAAGATCGGCGGGCCCTTCACGCTGACGGATCAGGACGGCAAGCGGGTGAGCGATACCGAATTCGCCGGACGCTACCGCATCATGTATTTCGGCTATACCTTTTGCCCCGATGTCTGCCCGACCGACGCGGCGGCGATCGGCAAAGGGCTGGCGATGATCGAGCAGGACGATCCGTCGCTGGCGAAGCGGATCGTGCCGGTTTTCGTCAGCGTCGATCCGTCGCGCGACACGCCGGCGGTGCTCAAGAGCTTCGTCGCGAACTTCCACCCGCGCATGGTCGGGCTGACCGGCACGCAGGCGGAGATCGACGCCGTGGCGAAATCATGGGCGGTGTTCGCGGGCAAGGGCGATGCGCAGCCCGGCGGCGGCTATCTGGTGAACCACAGCCGCACGACCTATCTGATGGACCCGGCTGGCAAGCCGCTCGCGCTGCTGCCGTCGGACAAGGGGCCGCGAGCCGTGGCCGACGAGATCAGGCGCTGGGCGAAATGACCGAACATCATGGCTAGATTCTGGGAGCTGCCGATCGAGCAGCTCGACCGCGGACAATGGGAAGCCCTGTGCGACGGCTGCGGCAAATGCTGCATTCACAAGTTGGAGGACGACGAGACGGGGGAGGTGGTGCCGACCAACGTCGCCTGCCGCCTGCTCGACCGGCGCAGCGGCTTCTGTTCCGACTACAAGCATCGCCGTGCCTATGTGCCCGAATGCGTACGGCTGACCGCGGGCAACGTGCGCGGGATCGACTGGCTGCCCTCGACCTGCGCCTATCGTCTGCGCGCGGCGGGCGAGCCGTTGCGCGACTGGCATTACCTGATCAGCGGTGATCGCGAATCGGTCCATACCGCCGGCATTTCGGTGCGCGGCTGGACGGTGAGCGAGGACGATGTCGGCGATCTGGAAAATCATATCGTCGATCGGGAATTGTGAGCGAATCGTTCGAAGTGGTGCGCCACCCCACGGCGCGGCGCATCCGCCTGTCGCTCGATCCGGCGAGCGGTGTCGCACGGCTGGTGGTGCCGAAACGCGCGGCGCTGAAGCCGGCGCTGGCATGGGCGCAGGGGAAGGCGGACTGGATCGCGGCGCAACGCGCGCGCCTGCCGCAGCCGCGGCCCTATGCGCCGGGCACGATGCTCACCGTCGCCGACGCACCACTGACGATCGTCTGGGAAGCGGGCAGCCGGCGGCGCGTCGAGGTCGTCGGCGATTATCTGTCGCTATCCGGCCCGATCGAAACGCTGCCCCGCCGGGTCGAGACGTGGCTGAAGCGGCAGGCGCTCGATCTGCTGGCTGCGGAGACCGCCGAATATGCCGCGCGTGCCGGCGTGACCGTCAGCAAGGTCGCGATCGGCGATGCCCGCGGGCGTTGGGGCAGTTGCGCCCATGATGGCACGATCCGCTACAGCTGGCGGCTGATCCTCGCGCCCGGACACGTCCGGCGGGCGACGGTGGCGCATGAGGTCGCGCATCGCGTCCACATGAATCACGGGCCCGCGTTCCACGCGCTGGTCGAACGGCTATACGGCTGCGACCCGAGCCCGGCACGCGCCTGGTTGCGCGCACACGGCGCAGGGCTTCACTGGATCGGGCGATCGTCCTGAAGCGGGCGCTGCAACGGCTGGCGCGTGGCGGGTGCGAAGTCGCGGCGGTCCTCCCGCGGTAACGGCTGGCGACCGGGTGTCAGCGCGGGGTCGCGCCGTTCATCGCGCCGTTCATCTCTGGGATGATCGCGGCCGGTAACGCGGTCGATCAGATCGTCTAGCTGCTGTTGCGGCTGCGTCGTCGCCGGCGGCGGCGGGATGGTGCCGTCGACCGGCTCGTCGCCATCGCGCGGCGGTTGCTGGATCGGATTGCCGTCCTCATCGACCATCGGCCCGGCCGTCTCGGCATCGGGCTGGCCGAAATAGGTCTCCTCGTCTGGCTCCAGTTGCCATTCGGGCAACGTCACCTGCGTCTCGAACTGTTCGATCGGGCGGCTGGCCGTTGCGGGCTTCATATACGCCGCCCAGGCCCGCGCCGGCGCGGTGCCGCCGTGCAGCCCCTTGATCGGACGGGCATCGTCGCGACCCATCCACACGCCGGTGGTGAGCCCGCTGGAAAAGCCCATGAACCAGCCGTCCTTCGACGAACTGGTCGTCCCGGTCTTGCCCGCGACGGGACGGCCGATCTGCGCGGCGCGGCCGGTGCCGGTGTTGACCGCAGTCTGGAGCAGATCGGTCATCTGCGCCGCCACGTACGGCGCGACGAGCACGCGGCTGCGATCGACCTCGTGCGTGTAGATCGTCTGGCCATTCGCCGTCACCTTGGTGATCCCGTACGGTGTCACCGCGACGCCCTTGTTGGCGACGCTGGCGAAGGCGCGGGTCATGTCGAGCAGGCGGACGTCGGAGGTGCCGAGCACCATCGAGGGATGCGTGTTGACGGGCGTGGTGATGCCGAACCGGCGCGCCATGTCCGCGACGGTGGCAAAGCCCACCTCCTGCCCCAGCTTCGCCGCGACGGTGTTGAGCGAATAGGCGAAGGCGGTGCGCAACGTCACCGACCCCGAATTGCGCCGCGAATCGTTGCGCGGGCTCCAGCCGTCGATCGTGACGGGCTCGTCGACGACCTGATCCTCCGGCTTGTGCCCCGCTTCAAGCGCGGCGAGATAGACGAACAGCTTGAACGCCGATCCCGGCTGACGCTGCGCCTGCGTCGCGCGATTGTAGATCGAGCTGACGTAATCCTTGCCGCCGACCATCGCCTTCACCGCGCCGTCGCGATCGAGGCTGACGAGCGCACCCTGCGCACCGGCGGGAGCATTGGCGCGCACCGCCGCGTCGGCGTCGCGCTGCATGCCGAGGTCGAGCGTCGTCCACACGTCGAGCGGCGCCTCCGTCTCGTCGATCAGCGTGTCGAGCTGCGGCAGCGCCCAGTCGGTGAAATAGCGCGCGCTGTTCTGGCGTGGTTCGGGGGCGAGCGCGAGCTGTTTGGGGTTGGCGTCGTCCGCCTGCGACTGCGTGATCGCACCGTAGCGGACCATCGAATCGAGCACGACACCGGCGCGGCCGACTGCGGCCTGCGCGTCGGCGGTCGGGGAATAGTTGGATGGCGCCTTGACCAGACCGGCGATCACCGCCGCCTCGGCAAGGCTGAGCCGTTCGGCACCGTGGCCGAAGAACTTGCGGCTCGCCGCGTCGATGCCGTAGGCGCCGCCGCCGTAATAGACCTTGTTCAGGTACAGCTCGAGCACCTGTTCCTTGCCGAACTTGCGTTCGAGCGCGAGCGCCAGGATCCATTCGCGGAACTTGCGACCGAACTTCTTCTGGTTGTTCAGGAAGACGTTGCGCGCCAGCTGCTGCGTGATCGTCGAGCCGCCCTGGATCCAGCGACCGCGTTCGTAGCGGACCATCACCGATCGCGCGATGCCGAGCGGGTCGACGCCGGGATGACTGTAGAAGCGGCGATCCTCGACCGCGATCGTGGCGTCACGCATCACGGCAGGGATGCTGCCGTAGGAGAGCCATTCGCCATAGCTCGGCCCCATCGACACGATCACGCTGCCGTCGGCGGCATGGACGCGGATCATCTGGCCGTTGGGCGAGGATTTCAGTTCGTCGAAGCTCGGCAGCTGCGACTTGGCGACATAGACCGCGATGACCAGGGCCCCCAGCGCCAGTATCGCGAGGCCGATCAGGATCTGGAGGGTGACGACGATCCGCCGACGCCAGGGCGAACGGCGGACGGGAGCGGAGCGGGGGGTACGCGCACGGGCCATGAAGACCGCTGCGATTACCGGTTAACGCAGCCCCCTACAAGCCGCCCCGCATCACTTGCGGGCGCGGAACTCCAGCGCGATCGAATTCATGCAATAGCGCAGGCCCGTCGGCGGCGGTCCGTCGGGGAAGACGTGGCCCATATGGCTGTCGCAACGGGCGCAGCGCGTCTCCGTCCGGGTCATGCCGTGACTGGTGTCGCTATGGTCCGCCACCCGGTCTGGTTCGATCGGCTGGGTGAAGCTTGGCCAGCCCGATCCGCTGTCGTATTTGTCGGCGCTGTCGAACAGGTCGAGGTGGCATGCGGCACAGCAATAGATGCCGTCCGCCTTGTTGTCGGTGAGCGCGCCGGCAAAGGCGCGTTCGGTGCCCGCTTCGCGCAGGACGTGATATTGCGCCGGCGTAAGCCGCTTGCGCCACTCGGTTTCCGAAAGGTTGAGCTGATCCATGGGGCCAATCTCGTGAGGGGAAGGGGCGGCGTCAACCATCATGGGGCCATTCTGGTCGCATGGGCCATGACCTGGATCAGTCCCGGCGGCATCATCGCGATCGCTGCGGCGGACCAGCGGCTTTCGGCGATGCGGCGGACGGTGCCGGCAACCGCCATCGGGCGGGCGAGCCGGCGGGCGAACGCCTCCTGCCACGCCGCGGCACCGGCGGGGCCGCCCTCCAGCCATGCATCGGCCGCCGAGATGCCGCTGGCGAATGCGATACCCATGCCCTCGCCCGCCAGGCTGGGGATGACCCCCGCCTGATCGCCAAGACGGAACAGACCGGGCGTGCCGCGGCGCTGGCGCCAGCCATAGGGCACGTTGGCGATGGCATCGATCGCGGCGTCGCTCGGCAGTGCCTCCAGTCGTTCGCCGAGACGGGGGCATTCACGGCCCAGTGCGCCGAGCAGGTCCGCGGGACTGCCGGCGGCGTGCAGTCGCGATCGGTGCACCGCCATGCAGACGTTGGCGCTGCCATCCTCCTGCAGGGCGATGCCGGCATAGCCGCGCTCGAACAGATGCAGCTCGATCCGCCCGGCGAGCGCGCGGGTCAGCGCAGGAGCCGGCGACAGGCGAACGCGGATGCCGAGCGTCGGATCGTCACCCCGCGCCGCCGCTGGTCGGGCGAGGCCGCGCAGGTCGTGCTTGCCGGTGGCGAGGAACAGCGCATCGGCTGCGAGCGTCGCGCCGTCCGCCAGATGCGTGGTCAGGCCATCGACCTGGCGGACGGTGACGCCGGTTTCCACCTCCGCGCCGCTGCGGATGGCGGCGGCGCGCAGCAGGGTGTCGAGGCGGTGGCGGGATACGCCGATCGCGGCACGGGGCAGGGTGGCTTCGCGCACCCGGCCGCCGGCAAAGATCGTGACGTGCGTCAGCCGATCGCGATTGAGCGCGTCGGGATCGACACCCAGGCTGGCGATCCGGTCGATCGTCCGCCAGCTGACGAAACCGCCGCACAGGGCATCGCCATCCGGATGGCGTTCGATCAGCAGCGGGCGTGCGCCGCCGCTCGCCAGCCGGATCGCCGCGGCGGAACCGGCGGGACCGCCGCCGACGATCAGCGCAGCCGTTCGACGCATAGCCGGAAGGGGAAGGCGCGAAAGACGCGGGCATCGGAAATGCCGGCCCGTTCGAGGAGCGGCGGCCATTCGCCGGGGCGATACGATCGCGCGATCGACAGCGTGCCGTCGTGGCGGACGATCGGATGCCAGCGCGCGAGGCGGGCGAGCAGCGGAAATCCGGCATGTGCGAACCGATGGCGGTGCAGGTCGTTGACCAGCCAGCCACACGACGCCTCGCGCTCCATGAAACGGAGGAACGCGACCAGCTGGTCGACGCTCATGTGATGCACGACGAGGCTGGACAGGATGACGTCCCAGCCGTCACCGGCAAGGTCCTCGTAATCGCCGGTGCGCCAGACGATCGGCAGACCGGCGGGAGTATGCGCCCGCGCGGCGGCTTCGCTGCGTGGATTGAGGTCGATCCCGACCAGCTCGACGGTAACCCCGCGCCTGCTCGCCCAGCGTGCGATCCGGCGGAGCATGTCGCCATCGCCGAAGCCGACGTCGAGCATCCTGAGGTGATTTCGCCCACGTATGGCTCGATCGAGAAAGGCCAATGTCGGACGTGCCGCCATCGTCACGGTGTTGACGCGGGCGAGGTCGGCAACGACCGCGGCATAGGTGTCGGCGGACAGATCGTCCGCGTCCATCAGCTCCTCCGCTTGCGCGCGGACGGCGAGAGTCATGCGACGCGCCGCAACGCCAGCCCCTCGGCAGCGAGGCCGGGACCGAAGGCTAGCGCGACGCCATCGCGATGCGCCGGCGGGGCGGCGAGCAGGCGGGCGAGGACGAACATCAGCGTCGCCGACGACATGTTGCCATTGTCGGACAGCACGCCGCGCGATGCCGCGAGCGCATCGCCCGGCAAATCCAGCGCGGATTGCACCGCATCCAGGATCGATCGTCCACCCGCATGCACCGCCCAGAACAGATCGCCGGGCGCGGAGCCCGCCGTCACCGTGTCGATGAAGGCGCGGTCGGCGAGCGCCTGTCCGATCCGGCCGGGTACTGCCCCGTCCAGATGCATCGCAAACCCGGTGTCGGTGATCGTCCAGCGGATCAGGTCGGCACTGTCGGGCAAGGTCGCGGCAAAAGGCTGTCCGAGCTCGATTCCGGCGGGGTCCGCGGTGACCAGCGCTGCCGCCGCGCCATCGCCGAACTGCAGCATCGCCAGCAAGGGTTCGACCGCGTCCTCGGCCTGAAGATGCAGCGACGATAGTTCGACCGTGACGACCAGCACGCGCGCATCCGGGCAGGACCGGACGATGTGCCGCGCCGTCCGCAACGCGACGACGGCGGCATAACAGCCCATGAAGCCGATGAGCAGCCGTTCGACGTCTGCCGGCAGGTTCAGCCGACGCGCGATGATCTGGTCGATGCCGGGCGCAACGAAACCGGTGCAACTCGCCACCACCAGATGGGTGATCCCGTCGAGCGCGACCTGTTTGCCGAGCGATCCGATCGCGGCGAGGGCGAGGGCGGGGGCTTCCGCGGCATAGATCGCCATGCGCGCCGCCGTGCCCGGCATGGCGGCGGCGTAGAACCCGCCGGCGTCGACCGCGCTCGCGCCGTCCACGCCCGGTAGCACCGACCACCGATGTGCGATGCCGGCGCGCTGCGCCATGCGCGCGAACAGCGGCTTCGCCCGATCGTCGACGCGCGTACCGGCCCATGCGATGAAGGCGCCGTGGACGTCGTGAGGCGGCACGGCGGTGCCGACGGCATGAAGGTAAGCGGGCACCCTGATCCTTTGTCGCACGCAATCGGTCCGGTCGAGCATCAGCAACGCGCGGATCGGCGGCAAGGATGCATCGCCATGCTTCGGGCGGGCACGCGGCGACCCATCACGTGCGTCGACCCCGCGGTCGATCGGACCAATTTGGCCTTATACCCGAATTACTTGTCTTTTTCTGCAACCAGATGGTACGATTTGGAATAGTCAACGACGCTTGGGGAATGCGACGTGCCTGATGAGTCCATCGCCGGTCTGGTAAAGGACCTGACGACTCAACTCTCTGCAATCGCTGCTGAATTCGGGACGCGGGCCGATCGACTCGTCGGCGATGACGGTCCTGCCGCCATACTCGGGGACACCCCCCCGGATATGCGGGACATGGCCAAGCAGTTGCTGGCGCAGCGGCTCGCACGGTTCGATCACTTCCCGGCCGAGCTGTTCCACGAACCCGCATGGGACATGCTGCTGGCTTTGTTCGTCGCGCATGAGGAGCGTCGGACGATGAACGTCAAGACGCTGGTCGCCAGCGCCCACGCTCCGGTGACCACGTCCCAGCGGTGGATCGATCATCTTCACAAGCTGAAGCTGATCGACCGGGTGATCGATCCCATCGATCGCCGCCGCATCGAACTCTCCCTGAGCGATTCGGGCTACACCGCCGTCACCGCCTATCTGAAGCGGCTCGGCGCCGCCTGACGGACTGCGGCGCGAACCGGAATGACGGGAATACACCCGGTCGCACAATAGGACAGAATCCATGCATCGTCTGCGCATGGCCATGAAAACGACGATTACGACCGCTGCACCCTGACCCTTCGTCGAGTGGGTCCGTATTCCGGCATCGTCGTCAAAACGGGGCAATAGAAACAATCGACTACCGATTTGGTTCCGTAGGTTTTGTTTAAGCAGAACAACTGATTTTCGACCCCGGGCATAACATCGGGGCGACAATTGGGTAATTTCGGGGCCATCGGCGGGACACGGGTATCCGGGGCATGGCTATTGGCCATCGCCACGCTGCTGCTGCTCGTTCTGTCGTCGATCGACAGCCCGGTCTCTGCCCAGAACCGCGTCGCCGCGGACCCGGCGATCCCCGAAACCCGCGCCGGTACGGCGATCCCGAATGTCGCGACCCTGTCCCTGCGTGACGAGCAGGGCGAATCGACGCTGCGCTCCAACACCGTGACGTTGCTGGTCGCAGAGCGCCTCGACGTGGCGCTGGAGCGCCGCGATACCGCGCCGATCCTCGTCGTGCCCGGCGGCACCGCGGTGCCGCTGACGCTGGCCAATCGCGGTAACGGACGCGAGGCCTTTTCCCTGAGCAGCGCGCTATCCGACGCCAGCGCGAAGGTTCGCCTCATCGCGATCGACCGCGACGGGGACGGGCGGTTCGACGCGGCGATCGATACCATCCTGTCCGATGCACGCACGCCATTGCTCGAGCCGGGCGAGGTCCTGCCGTTGCTCGTGCTGGTCGATCCCGCCGCGGCGAACGTCACCGCGGTTTCGCTCACCGTCGTCGCGCGTGCCTCTACGGGTGACGGCCTGACGGGAACGATGTTCGCGACCAGGGGCGATGGCGGCGCCGATGCGGTGACGGGGAAGACCAACGCCATCGCCGAGGTCGTCGTACCGGTCGGTACCGGTGCCGATGCCGCGCCGTCGCTGCTTAAGTCGCAGAGCGTGCGCGCACCCGACGGGTCGAGCACGCCCGTCGCCGGGGCCGTCGTCACCTACCGGCTCGAAGCCCGCTTTCCCGGCCCGGCCCCGCAGGTCCGCGTCGACGATCCCATCCCGCAGGGCACGGCTTACGTGCCCGGCAGCCTGACGCTCGACGCGGTCCGGCTGAGCGACGGTGCCGACGACGATGCGGGCAGCGCCGATGCGAATGCCGTCGCGGTGACGCTGGGCGACATCGCCGGCGCCACGATCCGCACCATCCAGTTCCAGGTCATCATCCAGTGAGGAACCCGTCCATGAAATTCCGTTCGTTCGTCACGGCCGCGCTGGTCGTCGCCGCTGCCGCGCCTGCCTTCGCTGCAGGACCCCTGACCATGACGACCCGCATGATGGTCGAAAAGCGCGTTGCCGCCGCCGACGGATCGACCACGACGTCGCTGGTGCCGGCGGTCAGCGTGGCGCCCGGCGACCGGATCACCGTGGTGCTCGCCTATCGCAACACCGGCACGGCGGCGCTGGGCGACCTCGTCCTCGCCAACCCGGTTCCGAAGAACGTCGCCTATCGCGGCGCGGCGACCACCGCCGCCCCCGAAGTATCGGTCGACGGCAAGACCTTTGGCACCCTGGCCGCCCTGCGCGTGACGACGCCCGCAGGCACGATGCGGCCGGCCACTGCCGACGATGTCACCCACGTTCGGTGGCGCCTCTCCAGCCCAGTATCGGCCGGGCAGGGGGGCGAACTCGCGTTCAAGGCCGTCCTCAAATGATCTCTCCCCCCGTCAATCATCACCATCAAGGAGCAACACGCATGTCCGCAACAGGGGCGCGGCGTTTGTTGTTGGCCGGCACGGCCGCAATAGCGTCGATCGGGACCGCGCACGCGCAGTCCACCACCGGTACCGTCGCCGGTACCACCATCACCAACACCGCCAGCGCGACCTATACGGTCAACGGCACCGCCGGCACGGCGACGTCGAACACCGCCAGCTTCGTGGTCGACCGCAAGGTCAACCTGACGGTCATCGCCACGCAGGCCAAGACCCAGGTCAATCTGGGCCAGACCGGTGCGGTCACCACCTTTCAGGTGACCAACAACACCAATGGCACACAGGATTTCCTGCTGGAATCGAGTCAGCTGATCCCGACCGGTTTCCTGACCGGCACCGACAATTACGATATCGGCGACCTGAAGATCTACGTCGATAGCAACAACAACGGCATCTACGATGCGGGCGTCGACACCGCATCGTTCATCGACGAACTGCCCGCCGACGGCCGCGCCACGGTGTTCATCGTCGGCGACATCCCGACATCGGTGCTGACGTCGATGGCGCAGGTCGGGCTGAAGGCGACGGCGGCGGTCGGCGGCGCTCAGGGAACGGCCGGTCTCGCGCTGACGCCGTCGGCGGTCAACGGCAAGGACGACATCGACGTCGTGTTCGCCGATGACGACAACGACGGTCTGCTCGGCTTCGACGCGCTGCGCAACGGCGCCGGCTGGGCCTATGCCACCTATGAAGTCGGCATCCGCAGCGTCAACCTGACGGTCAACAAGACGGCGACGGTCATCTCCGACGACATCAGCGTGCTCAACCCCAAGGCTTTGCCGGGGGCGATCGTCCAATATTGCCTGACCGCGACCAACGCCACGCTGTTGACGCCGGCATCGGACGTCAAGCTGACCGACGTCATTCCGGCCAACACCACCTACGTTCCGGGCACGCTGACGATCGGTGGCCTCGGCGTCGGCGGCGAATGCCTGCTCAGCGGCTTCGTCCAGAACGACGACGGCACGCAGGCGCTCGGTCCCTACAACGGATCGTACAATGCCACCACCAAGACGGTGACGGCGACGATCCCGACCCTTCTCGGCGGCACGTCCGTGGCCGCGAGCTTCCGCGTCAAGATCAACTAACCTCCGCCAGCCAGAAAAGGAGTTTCCGAATCCCGGCGCGGCCCCTCCCGCGCCGGGACACGGTCCCCTCATGCCTATCGTCCGGCCTTTCCTCCGTATGCTCGCGCTCGTCGCAGGTCTTGGCAGCATCCTGCCGGCCGCCGCACAGACGCACGTCGAGAATATCGCCACGCTGACCTACCAAGACGGCGGCGCGGAACAGGTCGTGCGCTCGAACGCCGTCGGGCTGGACGTCATCCGCCTGAAACGGCCCACCAGTTTCACCTTCCACCTTCTACCCAATGGCTACGTCCCCACGGGTATGCGGTGCGACGGTACGCCGCCGACGTTCACGCCTGCACCGATCGATGCGGCGACGCTCGCCGCCGCACCGGAGCTGGCGTCGGTCGACATCACCTCGCCGTTGATCATGGCGATCGACGCAGAGGGTAACAATCGCGATCCGAAGCTGCGCGAGACGATCTTCGTCCAGTTCGATACGGGCAAGATCGCCGGCAAGCTGCCACTGCTGGAAACCGGTGAGGATACCGGCGTGTTCGCCGGCGCCGTGCCGGCGGCGAACGACCGCAGCAATGCCGCCCTGGCCGCCTGTTCGCTCGATCTGAAGCGCGGCGACCGCCTGCGCCTGAGTTTCACCGAAGATCAGTACAGCTACGGCTCGACGATCGACCTGCTGATCGATCCCGCCGGCTATGTCTTCGATTCGCGCACCGGCCAGATCGTGGACGGCGCGGAGGTGACGTTGCTGGATGAAGCCGGGCAGCCGGCGATCGTATTCGGCGACGACGGCGTCAGCCGCTATCCCGCGACCGTCGTCAGCGGTGCGGCCGTCAAAGATGAGTCAGGACGCAAGTACGAGCCGCTGCCGGGCCGGTTCCGATTCCCGTTCGCGCGTCCGGGACGCTATTCGCTGAAGATCGTGCCGCCCGGCGACTATACCGCGCCCTCCGTCGTCGGTCCGGCGACGCTGGCGGCACTGAGGGACCCCGCGGGCGATCCGTTCATCATCGCCGATGCCAGCTATGGCGGATATCTGACGCTGGTCGATCGGGATCCGGTCTATGTCGACGTGCCGCTCGACCGGCCCGGTGACGGCAAGCTGCTGCTGACCAAGACCGCGTCGGTGCGCGAGGCGTCGCCGGGCGACTTCATCCAGTACCGCATCCTCGTCAACAATCGCGATTCGGTGGCGGCGTCGGGGCTGACGCTGGCCGATTACCTGCCGCAGGGGCTGCGCTACGAACGGGGATCGACGCGCGGCGGCGCCGAACCGACGATCTCCGCCGATGGACGCAACCTCAGCTTCGCGATTCCATCGATCCCTGCCAGTGGTACTGCGGATATCCGCTACGTCGTCACCGTCGCGCCCGGCGCGCCGTCGGGCGAGGCGCTCAACCGCGCGCAGGTGTCGGGCGATGCCCGCGTCACCAGCAACCCGGCGGCGGCTTCGGTCCGGTTGCGCCCGCTGCTGTTCACCGATGCGATGGCGCTGATCGGGCGCGTGACCGAGGGCGATTGCGGCGATCCCGTCGACAAGCGCAAGGGGCTGGCCGGCATCCGCCTGATGCTGGAGGATGGCACCTTCGTCGTCACCGATCGCGACGGCCTGTATCATATCGAGGGAATTCGTCCGGGCCGGCATGTCGTCCAGATCGACACGGCCAGCGTGCCCGCCAGCCATCAACCCGTCGCCTGCGACATCGACACGCGGCAGGCGCGCAGCGCGATCTCGCGCTTCGTCGAGGCCGAAGGCGGCGTGTTGAAGCGCGTCGATTTCCAGCTGCGTCCGACCGGCAAGGCCGCGGTTGCGATCGACGCGCTGCCGATCTCGGTCGCAGGCGATGCCGAGGCGGCGGGTAACCGCAACTGGCTGAAGGGGCAGGCGCCCGGCATCGACTGGCTGTTCCCGGCGGTGGATCACAACCCGCGCGCACCGGTGTTGCGGGTCGCCATCCTGCACGCCCCCGGCCAGCGCGTCGCCCTGACCGTCAACGGGCATGGCACCGATCCGCTCGCCTTCGACGGTGTCGACAGCGACGGTGCCGCCGCCGTGTCGACCTGGACCGGGCTGCCGCTGCAGGCGGGCGACAACCGGCTGGTGGCGCGCGTGCTGGATGCCGGGGGCGCGGTCGTGCAGACGCTGGAGCGCAGTGTCCATTACGCCGGCGTACCCGTCCGGGCCGTGATCGATCCGGCCAAAAGCCGCCTGCTGGCCGATGGCCTGCACCGCCCGCTGATCGCGGTTCGCGTCACCGACACGGATGGCCGTCCGGTTCGCGCGGGCACGCTGGTGCCCTTCCGGGTCGATCAACCCTATCAGGCAGCGATCGAGGCGGAACTGCAGCAGGGTCGCCAGCTGGCCGGCCGCGACAATGCCGCAACCACCGCACGCGTCGTCGGCGACGACGGCTATGCCTTCATCGCGCTCCAGCCGACGACGCAGGCCGGTGCGGTGCATGCCGTGGTGACGCTTACCGACGACAAGCAGGTTCGCAGCAGCGAAATCCGGGCCTGGCTGGACGCGGCGCAGCAGGACTGGACCGTCGTCGGCTTCGGCGCCGGCAGCGTCGGCTACGACATGCTCAGCAAACATGGCCGCTCGCTGCCCCGCTCGCAGCGCAACGCCGTCGTCACCGACGGGCAGCTCGCCTTCTACGCCAAGGGCCGGATCAAGGGATCGTGGCTGATGACGATCGCCTATGACAGCGACCGAGCCTATGATCCGACACGTGGCCTGCTCGGCACGATCGATCCCAACCGCTATTACACGGTCTACGGCGACGGCAGCGCGCAGGGCTATGACGCGGCGACCCGGCGCAAGCTGTACCTCCGGCTGGAACGGCGCGAATTCTATGCCCTGTTCGGCGATTTCGAGAGCGGCTTCACCGACACGCAGCTGACCCGCTACAGCCGCACGCTCAATGGTGTGAAGGCGGCCTATCAGGGGCGCACCGTCGCCGTGCAGGGCTTCGCCGCAAAGACCGATACGCTGTACGCGCGCGACGAGATCCAGGGTAACGGCCTGAGCGGTCCGTACCGGTTGCGCGCCCGCCGCATCGTCCCCAACAGCGACAAATTGCGGATCGAGGTGCGGGATCGCTTCCGCTCGGAACTGATCGTCTCGACCACCCAGCTGACCCGGCACATCGATTACGATATCGACGTCGATCTCGGCACGGTCCGTTTCCGCGAACCGGTGTTGAGCCGCGACATCAGCCAGAATCCGGTCTTCATCGTCGCCGACTACGAGGTCGAGGGCGGCCGCACCGAAAAGCTCGCCGCCGCCGCCCGCGCCTCTGCCAGGGTCGGCAAGGTCGAGATCGGCGCCAGCGTTATCCGCGACGAGACCGCGGGCAATGCCACCGTCGCTGGCGCCGACATCAAGGCGCGGATCGGCACCGCGACCGAATTGCGCGGCGAGTTCGCGACCGGCGGCAAGGGTGGGCCGGACGATGCCTTCGGCCATGCCATCGCCTTCCTCGCCGAAGCGGAGCATCATGGCGGCGGGGTCGACCTGCTCGGCTACATCCGCCAGCAGGATGCCGGCTTTGGCCTCGGCCAGCAGAATCTGGTGGAGGCGGGCACGCGCAAGGTCGGCCTCGACGGCCGCGTCGCGCTGACCGACCGGCTGAGCATCACCGGCACCGCCTGGTATCAGGACATGCTGGTCAGCGCCGCCCGGCGTACCGCGGGCGAGGCCCGTCTGGAATATCGCCGCGATGCCGGCACGATCTTCGTCGGCGGCCAGTTCGCATCCGATCGCGGGCTGGATGGCGGCGACCGCGATTCGCGACTGCTCACGCTGGGCGGCAGCCAGTCGCTGTTCGGCGGCAAGCTGACGCTGGCCGGCCAGACGCAGGTCGCGCCGGGCGGCGACAAGGCGTCGGTGGACTTCCCCGTCCGGCATCAGCTGACCGCGGCATGGCGGATCAAGCCTGGCATTCGCCTGCTCACCGGCTACGAAATCGCCAGCGGCAAGGATTATACCGCGCATACCGCCCAGGTCGGCTTCGACGTCGCGCCGTGGACGGGTGCGAAGCTGATGAGCACGCTCAACCAGCAGGCCATCGGCGAGAATGGCAGCCGTACCTACGCACAATACGGGCTCAGCCAGTCGCTGCCGCTCGGCAAGCGCTGGTCGGTCGATGCGACATGGGACGCGACCAGCACGGTGCGCGGACGCATTCCGCAGGGCGCGGTCATCAACGCATTCCAGCCGGTCGCGTCGGGCGGCATCGTCGGCAGCAGCAGCGGCGGCGGCCTGGGAGGCGGGACGGTCGTTGGCTCGGGCAACGGCGATTTCACCGCAGCGACGCTCGGCGCCACCTATCGTGCGCGGCAATGGTCGTGGACCGGGCGGATCGAATATCGCGACGGCCAGAACGAGGATCGCTTCGGGATCGTCACCAGCCTGCTGCGGCGGCTGGGCGAGGGCAAGACGATCGCGTCCAGCCTGCGCGCGTTCCGGGTCCGCGATGCATCGGGTGCGCTCGCGATGCAGGCGAGCGCGGACCTGGCACTGGCATGGCGTCCGCTCGACAGCCGCTGGTCGCTGCTCGAACGCCTCGAATTCCGTCACGAGAGTGCCGATGGCGCATTCGACGACGGCAACGTGCTCGGCGTGCCTGCCTATGGTGCTGGGGATCAGGTCACGACGCGCGTGATCAACAATCTGGCGCTCAACTATCGCAGCGGTCCCGAAGGGCTCGGCCACGGTTTCGAGGGTACGCTGTACTATGGCGCGAAATATGTCGCCGGCCGCTACGCCGACGACCGGTTCGACGGCTTTATCGACGTCGCCGGATTCGATCTGCGGCAGGATGTCGGCACCCGTTTCGATATCGGCGTGACCGGATCGGTGCAGCACGCCTGGGATCGCGGCGTATGGTCGTGGAGCGGCGGACCGTCGGTCGGTATCTCGCCGGCGGCGAACCTGTGGATCAGCGCCGGCTACAATCTGGCGGGTTATCGCGACCGCGATTTCGAGGACGATCGTTACACCCGTCAGGGTCCGTACGTGACGATGCGGCTGAAGTTCGACCAACTCTCCCTTGGTGGCGCCACCCGCGCGCTGTTTGGAAAATAGATCATGCCCGCCCAATCCACCCTGCCACCGCTGCCACATCTGCCCCAAAGACTGGAGGTCACCGCCCGCCGCTTCGCCGCCATGCCGCGCGAGGATGCGGAAAGCGCCATCGATCTGCAGGTCGCCGTCGCGATCCGCGAATGGCGGGTGTCCGATGCGACGTTCTGGCAACGCGTCAAATTCCGGTCGCGGATGATCCGAACCGCGACCAGCCATCGATCCAGCACCGCACGGAAGGAATGAAGCGATGTATCAGGGCCCCATCACGCCGTCGCACGATCCGGTGCCGACGCATCCCGACCAGCGTCGCGGAGGCAAGCGGCACGCGACCGTGCTGCTCATCGGCCGGATCCGGCACACCGGCGGCGAATCGGCCTGCCTCGTCCATGACATATCCAGTCACGGACTGATGGCACGCTTCACGTCGGCACCGCTGGTCGGCGACCGCATGCTGATCGAAGTGCGCGGCATGTCGGAAACCGCGGCGACCGTCCGCTGGGTGAACGGGTTCAAGGCCGGCGTCGAATTCGACGCGGCACAGGATATCTCCGCCGTGTTCTGCCTGCGCGACGATCACGGGCATATCGCCCGGACGCCACGCTTTGCGATGCAGGCGAGCGCCATCATGCGCGTCGGCGATGCCCGGATAGCGGTCGATATCCTCGACATCTCGCCCGGCGGGGTAAAATTACTTAGCCACACCCCAATCCACGTCAGTCAAGCGGGCAGTGTACTGCTGCCGGAGATCAACGTCGCGACCTTCGGATCGGTGTGCTGGACCCGCGAGGACCGCTTTGGCTTCCGGTTCTGTGCACCGTTGCCGCTCACCAGCCTGTCGCGCGTGCTCGGCTGCGGGTGAGGGGACCTGAGGGCATCTCGCTGTTCGGGAAGGATGAAGAAAGTGGTGCGGCCGAGAAGACTCGAACTTCCACGGGCTTTCGCCCACAACGACCTCAACGTTGCGCGTCTACCAATTCCGCCACGGCCGCACGTGTGAGAACGCCGGGCTGATCCGGCATCTGGCAGGCGCAGGCCCCTAGCAAAGCGTTTCCCACTCCGCAACGTACCTTTTCAAGATCGTCGTGCTTTTCGGATGGGGGAGGAGCGGGTAGCGCCCGCAGCATGGCGCACGCACCCCCTGTTCTGACGACGCGCGCCGAGACCCGGCTGCTGCTCGCGCTGGCATGGCCGGTGGTGCTGACCAGCCTCAACTGGACGTTGTTGCAGGTCACCGACGTGATGGTCGTCGGCCTCGTCTCGACCGAAGAAGTCGCCGCACTGGGCGCGAGCCGGGCGCTGGGCTTCGTCGGAATCGTTACCGGTCTGTCGTGGCTGTCGGGCGTATTGGTGATGGCGGCGCGCGCAGATGGCGCCGGCGACCTGCCGCGCACCGGCGCGGTGCTGCGCGAGGGATTGCTGCTTGGGCTGGTGCTGGGACTGGCGATCGCCGGCATATTCCTCACCTTCGCCGAGCCATTGCTCGCCCTGATCGGGGTCGCGTCGGACCGGATGGACGAAAGCGCGCGTGTCGTTCGGGCATTCGCGATCGCCTATCCGTTCCAGCTGGTGAATGTCGCTGCCGCCTTCTTTCTCGAAGGGGTCAGCCGGCCGCGCAGGGTTACCGTCGTCAACCTGTCGGTGCTGCCGATCAACGCCGTGCTCGCCTGGGCGCTGTCCGCAGGGCATTTGGGATTGCCGGCGATCGGTGCGGTGGGAGCGGCGCTCGCGACCAGTATCGCATCGATGTTCGGCGCGGTCGGCATGATCGCGAGCGTGTTAACCCTGCCGCGCGCACGGGCGCGCGAGGTGTTGCGCTTCGATCGATTCGCCTGGGCGGCGGTGCCACGCGGCGCGTGGTCGCTGGCGGTGTTCGGGATCGTGCCGGCGGTGGCATCGGGGCTTGAACTGGCCGGATTTTCGATCCTGATCGCGTTATCGACGCAGCTTGGCGATGCGGCGGCACATGCATTCCAGATCGTGTTCTCGATGCACAACGTCACCTTTGCCGTCGCTCTCGGGCTGGGATCGGCGGCGGGCGTGCGTGCAGGCAATGCGGTGGGTGAGGGGCAGCCGACCGCGGCAGTGCGACGCACGTCGATCGCGCTGGGGCTGGCGTGCGTCGCGCTGGGGATCGGAGCGACTCTTCTGGCGCTGGCTGCGCCGATGATCGTCGTGTTGTTCCCGGCAACGGCGGAAGTCCACGCGATCGCCGCGACGATGTTGCCGCGCTGGGCACCGTTCATCGTGTTCGACGGGATTCAGGTGGTGCTGGTCTATGTCCTGCGCAGTCTGGGCGATCAGGTGGCGGCTGGCGTCAATAGCATCCTCGCCTATTTCATCCTCACCGGCGGCGCCGGTTGGTGGCTGGTGCATCACGGGGTCGGGCCAGTCGCTTTGGTCTGGGCGTCCGGCATCGGCATGCTTGCCGCCGCGCTGCTGCACGGCGGTCGATTCGCGCAGGTCAGTTCGCGGCTTCGCCGGCGAAACTAAGCTCTAGTCGTTTGGAGTTCGATGGCACGTCGAGCTTGGCGGAATTGAAGTCGATCGATCCGCCGGGATTGAGCGTGCGCTGCTGCGGCGTGATCGTCCAGCTGTAGACGATGCGGCCCTGCGCATCGCGCAACTCGGCACGAATATCGGGCACGCGCTGACGCTCGCTCGACGGATTGGTGACCTGTCCGCTCACCGCGAACAGCTCCGACCCATTCTCCAGCTCACGACGCTCGATCGGATTATCCTTCAAGCGCAAAGGCGAATCGGCCGCGCCGACGGGCAGGCCGATGCGCGCCAGCAGGCCGGGCGCGCCGAGATAGAGGATGGCGCCCACCCCGGCGATCATCAGCAGGCCGGCGACCACCGCGATCACGGTCCAGCGCTTCGACGTATTGCGGCGGGGGTGGAACGGCGGGCGATGCGCGAAGGCATCGTAATCGGGCGCGGTGACGATCGGTTCCGGCACCGGTACCGGGCGGGCGGACGGGATCGCCGCGGGCTCCAGGAACGGCGGGACGGTATCGTCGTCCGCTTCGGCAATGGCCGTTGGCTCGGACTGTATCCGTTCGACCGGGGATGCAGGTAGCGGCGGCGCTTCGGGTTCCGGCGGGTCCTGAAACCAGCTATGCCGGCAATTGGCGCAACGCACGGTGCGACCCTCGGCCCCGATCGCGCTGTCGGGCACCAGATAGCGGGTGCTGCATTCGGGACATTCGAGGATCATGCGCAACGCTTTACGGACGTGCCGCGGAACGAGAACCGCGACGATGGCGATTGTAAGCACGACCCCCGCCCGCGTGGCAAGCTTGAAGCCGCGCGCCGGCCATGCGAAGGCACGGGTTCGGGGCCGGATATCATCGGCTGCCACCTCGATGGAGCGGTTGCGGCCAGGCGCATGGCAAATATCGTGCAGTTCGAAAATGTTGGGCTGCGATATGGCACGGGCCAGGAAACCCTGTCGGATATCAGCTTTACGCTGGGCAGCGGCGCCTTCTACTTCCTGACCGGGGCCAGCGGCGCAGGCAAGACGTCGCTGTTGAAACTCCTGTATCTGGCGCAAAGGCCAAGTCGGGGGATCATCCGCCTGTTTGGTGAGGATGCGGTGACGATGCCGCGCAGCCGCCTGCCCGGATTTCGCCGGCGCATCGGGGTGGTGTTTCAGGATTTCCGGCTCGTGCCGCACCTGTCGGCATGGGACAATATCGCGCTGCCGCTGCGCGTTGCCGGTATGCCGGACGAGAATATCGAGCAGCCGGTACGCGAGATGCTGGCTTGGGTCGGGCTGGGCGAACGAGCGCAGGCGCGGCCCGCCACGCTGTCGGGCGGCGAGCAGCAGCGCGTCGCCATCGCCCGGGCTGTGATCGGCCGGCCCGAAGTGCTGGTCGCGGACGAGCCGACCGGCAACGTCGATCCCGAGATGGCGGACCGGCTGATCCATTTGTTCGAATCGCTCAACAAGCTCGGTACTACCGTCGTCGTCGCCACGCATGATTTTCAGCTGCTGAGCCGTGTACAGGGTGCGCAGATGATGCGGCTGGACAAAGGACGACTGCTCGATCCGACGGGCGCGCTCCGCTATCCGCCGCCGCCGCGGGGGCAGGCGTGATCCCCGGCCGGGCCAGTAGCGGCAGCGAACGGCGGGTGCTCGACGAAGCGGGGGGCCTGCGCGCGATGACGTGGGTCATGGCGATCATGCTGTTCCTGACACTGCTCGCCGCGGCGCTGGGGCTGGGGACGCGGCAATCAGCGGCGGTGCTGGAGCGGCAGCTGGCCGGCCGCCTGACGGTGCAGGTGGTCGAGGGCAGCCCGGTCGCGCGCGACGCGCTGGCGGCGCGAACGCTGACAGTATTGCAGGCGTTGCCGGAGGTGCGCCGGGTGCGTGCGGTGGATCGCGCCGAGCTGGCGCGCCTGCTCGAACCCTGGCTGGGCGATGCTGCAGAGGATGCCGATCTGCCGGTGCCAGTGATGATCGATGTGGATCTGGCGAGCGGAGCCGATCCCGAACGCGTGATCGCGGCGGTGCGCCGGGTGAGTGCGTCGAGCCGCGTCGATCGCCACCAGCGCTGGATGTCGCCGGTCAGCGGCTTCCTCGACACGCTGACGTGGCTGGCGCTGGCGCTGGTCGTGCTGATGCTGGTTGCGACCGGTGCGGTAGTGGTGCTCGCAGCACGGGCCGGACTGGAGACACATCGCGCGACGATCGAGGTAATGCATATGCTGGGCTCGACCGACGTGCAGGTCGCCCGTCTCTTTCAACGCCGCGTCGCGCTGGATGCGGCGATCGGCGGGGTGGCCGGCGGGCTGGCGGCGCTGGTCGTTCTGGTGTTCCTCGGCACACGGCTGGCAGCGTTGGGATCGCAACTGCTCGGCGGCATCACGTTGGGCGCGGGCGACTGGACGCTGCTGGTGCTGTTACCGCTCGCCTTCGTGTTGCTGGCGACGGTGGCGGCGCGGATCACCGTCATCGGCGCGCTGCGGCGGTCGCTGTGATCGTCCGTTTCCTCGGATTGGTGGGGCTGTCGTGGTGCCTGGGGTTTGCGGCATTCATGTTGCTGCTGCCGGTGCCGCTGGCAGCGAATACGACCGATGCGATCGTCGTGCCGACCGGTGGCGCCGGGCGAATCGACCGCGGCATCGCCGTGTTGCAAGCGAAGCAGGCGCGGCGAATGCTGGTGACGGGGGTTGCACCGGGGGTGCGGGCGGTTGATCTGGCTCGCGAATATCGCACGCCGCAGTCGCTGTTCGCCTGTTGCATCGACCTGGGCGCGGATGCGGTGGATACCCGGTCGAACGCCGAGGAGACGGCAGCCTGGGTCAAGACGCATGGCTATCGCACGGTGCGGCTCGTGACCTCCGACTGGCACGTTCCCCGTGCGCGGATGGAGCTGTCGGCGGCAATGGGGCCGGGCGTGCTGGTGCTGGGGGACGGGGTGCCGAGCACCCCGCGATTGGGTACTTTGGTCAACGAATACAACAAACTGATCCTGCGGCGCGTGGCGCTGTGGCTGGGAGTGGGTGGGTGAATCGGCTGCGGACCTTGCTCTTCTCGATCCTGTTCTACGGATTGTCGGTGCCGATCGTATTGAGCGTGCCAGTGTCGGCGCTGTTCGGGCGCGCGGCCGTCGTGCGCCATGCGCATGTCTGGGCGCTCATGCATCGGATGCTGTACCGCCGTGTCATGGGCATTCGGGTGCGGGTGGAAGGCGTGGTGCCTCCCGGCACCTATTTCTTCGCGGCGAAGCATCAGGCGATGTTCGAGACGCTGGAATTGCAATTGCTGCTTGGTGGCCCCGCGATGGTCATCAAGCGCGAACTCAGCAAGCTGCCGTTCTGGGGCTGGGCGGCGATGCAGTATGGCGGGATCGTCGCCGACCGGGAGGCATCGGCGGGTGCGTTGCGGTCGATGATGCGGGAGGCGAAGGCGCTGAAGGCGGAAGGGCGATCGATCCTGATCTATCCCGAGGGGACCCGCGTCTCGCCGGGCGAGCAGCCGCCGCTGCAATCGGGTTTTGCCGGATTATACCGGGCATTGGGGATGCCGGTGATCCCGGTCGCGCTGGATACCGGAATCGTCTGGCCGAAGCAGGGTGCGAAGCGTCCCGGAGTGGTGACGATCCGGCTGGGCGAGGTGATTCCCGCAGGTCTGCCGCGCGAGCATATCGAGGCGCGGGTGCATGCCGCAATCAACACGCTGGATCGCGGCTGACGCGTCAGTGGCTGCGGCCAAAGTCCGGCTTGGCGTCGTCCTGCCCTTGCTCAATGATCGAGCGGCGGATCGCGCGGGTGCGGGTAAACAGGTCGAATAACTGGTCGCCATCGCCCCAGCGGATTGCGCGTTGGAGCATAGTGACGTCTTCGGTTAGGCGCTGGAGTATTTCTAGGACCGCCTCGCGGTTGTTGAGGAAGACGTCGCGCCACATCACGGGATCGGACGCGGCGATACGGGTAAAATCGCGGAAACCGCCGGCGGAGAATTTGATGACCTCGCCCTGCGTCACCTCTTCCAGATCGCTGGCGGTGCCGACGATCGAATAGGCGATGAGATGGGGGACGTGACTGGTCACCGCCAGCACCAGATCGTGATGCTTCGGCGTCATGACCTCGACCTGCGCGCCGAGCGTTTCCCAGAAGGTGCGGAGCCGGACGACCGGTGCCTCGGCCATGCCGTCCTCGGGCGTCAGGATACACCAGCGGCCGCGGAACAGCGTCGCGAAGCCCGCCTCCGGCCCGCTATGTTCGGTGCCGGCCACCGGATGGCCGGGCACGATCGTCGCGTGCGGCAACACCGCGCGCAGGGCGGCGAGCACGCTTTCCTTCGACCCACCCACGTCGCTGACGATCGCATCGGCGGGCAGGTCGTCGACGAACTCCGCCGCCACCGCGCCCATCGCCCCGACGGGGACGCAGAGCATGACGAGATCGGCGTCGATGACCGCCGCCCCGGCGCTGTCGGCGATGTCGTCGGCGAGATCGATCCGGTCGGCGACGGCGCGCACCTGCGGATCGGCGTCATAACCGGTGATCCGCACCGTCGGCATCGTCGCCCGCACCGCCCGCGCCACCGACGAGCCGATCAGCCCCAGCCCGATGATCGTGACGCGCGCGAAAGGGAGCATCAGCCGGCGTTCCCGACCTCTGTCCGGAGCACGTCGACGACATCGCGCATCTCACTCTCCGTGCCGATCGTGATGCGCAGGCCATGCGGCAGGCCTTGCCCAGGCAGCCAGCGGGTCGCGTAGCCTGCGGCCATCAACGCCTTGTATGCGACCTCTGCCGTAAGCGCCCCTTCGAACAGGACGAGGACGAAATTGGCCTTGCTCGGCACCGCGCGCAAACCGGGCAGCGCATCGACCTGCCGGCTGAACCACGCCCGCCATTCACGGTTGTGACTGCGGCTGCGTTCCACGAAGCCGGCATCGCCCAGCGCGGCGATCGCGGCAGCCTGTGCGCCGATGCTGAACGCGAACGGCGCGCGGATACGGTGCATCGCATCGATGATGCCGGGCGAGGCGTAGCCCCAGCCCACCCGCTCCGACGCCAGCCCGAAGATCTTGGAGAAGGTGCGCGTCACCAGCACGTTGGAGGCGGTGCGGGCGAGTTCCAGCCCGCCGTCGTCGTCCTCCGGCTCGAGATATTCGGTGTACGCCTGATCGAGCACCAGCAGCACCGAAGACGGCAGCCCGGCATGCAGGCGGGCGATCTCTTCGCGAGTGGAATAGGTGCCGGTCGGGTTGTTCGGATTGGCGACGAACACGACCTTGGTCCGCTCGGTCACCGCCGCCAGGATCGCATCGACGTCGGTCGCATAGTTGCGGTCGGCGACCACCACCGGCGTCGCGCCGACGCGCCGCGTCGCGATCTCGTACACCGCGAAGCCGTAGCGGACGTGGATGATCTCGTCCCCCGGCCCGGCGAAGGTGCCGGCGGCAAGGTGCAACACTTCGTCCGATCCGGTGCCGTAGATCAGCCGATCGGCCTCTACCCCGTAATGCGCCGCCAGTGCGCTGCGCAGATCGACCGCAGCGGCGTCCGGATAGCGCTCCAGATGCATCGCGGCATCGCGGTACGCGGCACGGGCGGCATCGGGGGTGCCGAACGGATTCTCGTTCGACGACAGCTTGGCGACCTTGCGGCCGTCCTCGCTGGTGGCGCGGCCGGGGACATAGGGCGCGATGCCCATGATCCAGGGCTTGGGGGCGGGTGCAGACATGATGGGGCCTTAGCGGCCCGGTGCGCGCGTTGACAACTTGCTTCGCGGGGAAGAGCGCCGTAGCGAACCCGGCATGTCAGACCATGACCGCTTCGGCCTGTCCCGTCAGGTGACGTTGCCGGGGCCGCTGCGCCTCGATGGCGGTGTGCTGCTGTCACCGGTCGAGATCGCATACGAAACCTATGGCACGCTTGCCCCCGACGGCGGCAACGCGATCCTGATCTGCCATGCGCTGACCGGTGACCAGCACGTCGCCTCCGCCCACCCCCGCACCGGCAAGCCCGGCTGGTGGGCGCGGATGATCGGACCCGGCAAGCCGATCGATCCGGCACGCGATTTCGTGATCTGCAGCAACGTCCTGGGCAGCTGCATGGGGTCGTCTGGGCCGGCAAGCGTCAATCCGGCGACCGGCCGGCCATCGGGCATGGCGTTTCCCGTCATTACGATCCGCGACATGGTGCGGGCACAGGCGATGCTGCTCGATCATCTCGGCGTCGATCGTCTGAAGGCCGTCGTCGGCGGATCGATGGGGGGGATGCAGGCGCTCAGCTGGCCCGCGACCTTCCCCGACCGTGTCGATGCGGTGGTGGTGATCGCATCGACCGCACGTCATACCGCACAGAACATCGCCTTCCACGAGGTCGGACGACAGGCGATCATGGCCGACCCGAAATGGCGGGACGGCGACTATTACGGCGAGGAACCACCGGCCGCGGGGCTGGCGGTGGCGCGGATGGCGGCGCACATCACCTATCTGTCCGAGGCCGGATTGACGGAGAAATTCGGCCGCAGGTTGCAGGCGCGGCCGGGGAAAGAGGATGGCGCCAAGAGCTTCGGCTTCGACGCCGATTTTCAGGTCGAAAGCTATCTGCGGCATCAGGGATTGAGCTTCGTCGATCGCTTCGACGCCAACAGCTATCTCTACATCACGCGGGCGATGGACTATTTCGATCTGGCGGAGGAGCATGGCGGGTTGCTTGCCAATGCGTTCCGCGCGACCGGCGCGCGGTTCTGCCTCGTCAGTTTCGACACCGACTGGCTGTATCCCACCGCCGAATCGCGCAGCATCGTTCAGGCGCTGAATGCGGCCGGGGCTCCGGTCAGCTTCGTCGAACTCTCCAGTCCTTACGGGCATGACGCCTTCCTGCTGGACGCGCCGGAGATGAACCGCGTGGTCGACGGTTTCCTGAAGGGCGGACGATGATCGACCTCGACGACGACAGCGCGCGGCTGGACGTGGCGCGTGTGCACGGCTGGCTGGCGTCGAGCTATTGGTCGCCGGATATCGACCGGTCGCTGGTCGAACGGGCCATCGCCGGCTCGCACTGTCTTGGCGCCTATCGCGATGGCGAACAGATCGGTTACGCGCGGGCCATCACCGACCATGCGACCTTCGCCTGGATCGCCGACGTGTGGATCGATGCGCCGGCGCGCGGGCAGGGGCTGGGCCGGCGGATGGTGCAATGGTTCGTCGATCACCCGCGTTTTGCCGGGATACGCCGTATCGCGCTCGTGACGGCCGATGCGCACGGCGTGTACGCGACGCTAGGGTTTCACCCGCCGCTGCGACCCGATCGGTACATGGAGCGATTGTCGGCGGAGGCGGCGGCGATGCTGCGGGCTGCGCCATGAGCCTGCGCCCCGACCTGTCCGTGATCGCCGATCACGTCGCGCCGGGATCGCGCGTGCTCGATGTCGGGTGCGGCGACGGCGCGCTGATGGCGGCGTTGCGCGACCGCCGCGGTTGCGATGCGCGCGGGCTGGAGATCGATGCGGGCAACGTCGCCGCCGCGGTTTCGCGCGGGCTGTCGGTGATTCAGGGGGACGCCGACGTCGACCTCGCCGGTTATCCCGATCAGAGCTTCGACTATGCGATCCTCAGCCAGACGTTGCAGACGGCGCGTGCCCCCGACGTGGTGCTCGACCATCTGCTGCGGATCGGAAGACAGGCGTTCGTCAGTTTCCCCAATTTCGCGCAATGGCGTGTGCGGCTGTCGTTGCTGTGGGGCGGACGGATGCCGGTGACGCCGCAATTGCCCGAACAATGGTTCGACACGCCCAACATCCATCACGTCACGATCGACGATTTCCGCGCCTTTCTGAAGTCGCGGCACGTGGTCGTCGGGGGCGCGTGGTTCCTCTCCGGCGACCGGCAGCGCAGCGCGGCGGCGGCGAACCTGCTCGCCCAGCATGCCGTGTTCCTGTTGCGACGATAATGCCGAAAAATGTCTGAACTGGACGATTGTCAGGAAAACCGTGGAACTAAAGGGGTTAACCTGTGTTTGGCTATGCCAGGCCGGGAAGTATGATGACCAAGACAGCATTGATCGTCGAAGATGAAATTTTCGTAGCCCTCGATCTGGAGCGTATCCTGATCGATGCCGGTTACACCGTCGCGGCGATCGCGGCAGACAGCGTATCGGCGATCGAGGCGGCACCGGGTTGCGGGTTCGCCTTCGTCGACGTCAATCTTCGCGATGGCCCTACCGGTCCGGGTATCGCACAGCGCATGGCGCGCGATTTCGGTGTGAAAGTGGTGTTCGTCACGGCCAATCCGTCGCAAATCGACTGCGACGGTGACTGCGCCCTTGGTTACATCCGCAAGCCGTTCAGCGAGGCCGCGATTCTGGCAGCGGCGGCGATGGCGACGGGCGCCGGCGAGACACCGGCCAATGACGACATCGTCGTCTATCGCCCGACCGGAAGCTGACGAAACCCGGCGCGGCCGGCGACGTCAGGCCCGGCTGAACGCCGCCAGCGGCACCGTGACAGTTACCACCAGCCCATCGACACGCCAGTCGCGGTCCACCGTGCCGCCCAGCTGACGTACGGCCGACAATTCGATCAACTGGCTGCCGAACCCCTGCGGGCCGGTGGGCACGACCACGGCCGGTCCGTTGCGCTCGACCCAGCACAGCGCGACATGGTCGTCGAAGCGCCGGATCGACAGGTCGATAACGCCGTCCTCGGTCGACAAAGCGCCATATTTGGTCGCGTTGGTCGCGAGCTCGTGAAACAGCAGCGCGAGCGGCGTTGCCGAGCGATCGTCGATCGCGATCTCGTCGCCGGTGATGACGATCGGCTGGCGATCGCTGCGGCGGTAGGGTTCGAACAATTCGCCCAGCAGGCCGTGCAGGCTGTCCTGCTGCATTGACGGACGCGAACTGGGGCTGTGCGGGCGGACGAAGTCGTGCGCACGGCCGAGCGCGGTGATGCGGAGTCGCAGGTCGGCCGCGACGGTGGCGAAGTCCGGCCGGCTGCGCGCGGCGAACGAGATCAGGCCGGAAATCACCGAGAAGATGTTCTTGATCCGGTGCGACAGTTCCTGACTGATCACCTCGCGCTCGTGCAGCGCCAGTTTCTGTTCGTGGATGTCGGTGCAGGTGCCGAACCAGCGCGTGATCGTGCCGGCATCGTCACGGATCGGCAGCGCGCGGCCGAGCACCCAGCGATAGGTGCCGTCGAAATGGCGCAGGCGATATTCGATCTGATAGGGGTCGCCGGTGGTCAGCGAATGCCGCCAGACGCTCCAGGCACGCTCCTGATCCTCCGAATGGAAGACGTCGTTCCAGCCTTCGCCATCGGTCGATCCGAGCGGCGTGCCGGTAAATTCGTACCAGCGGGCGTTGTAATAATCGTGATAGCCATCGGGCAGCGTCGACCACACCATCTGCGGCATGGTGTCGGCGAGCGTACGGAACCGGTCCTCGCTGTCGGACAGCAGGCGGCGGGTGTCGCGCTCGGCGGCGCGCCACGCGGCTGCATCGCGACTGTCGCGCAGCCGCGCCAGGACATTGTCGGCCAGCGTCGCCAGCCCCTGCAATTGCAGGGGGGTAAGCCCTTCGCGCGGTTCGGTGTCGATGACGCAGAGCGACCCGAGCGGAATGCCGTCTTCCGACACCAGCGGCGCGCCGGCGTAGAAGCGGATGTTCATGTCGCCGGTGACCAGCGCATTGTCGACGAACCGGGGATCGCGCGTCGCGTCGGGGACGACCATGATCTGGTCCTCCAGCATCGCATGCGCGCAGAACGACGTCTCGCGCGACGTCTCCGTCACGTCGATGCCGGTCCGCGAAATGAACGTCTGTCGCGTTTCCTCGACGAGGCTGATCAACGCGACCGGGGTATCGCAAAGCGCCGCGGCGAAATCGGTGATCCGCTTCAGCGCCGCACTGTTGCGCAGCGATTCGAGGTTATAGGTCTGCAGGGCGGCCGTGCGCGCCGCCTCGTCGACCTGCCAGCCGCGTGCGACCGGCGACGGGGTCGCCGCGATCGCGCCGCTGCACAGCAGATCGGGATCGAGCATGTCGAAGGGTCGCGACACGTTCAGAACGGCACGTCGTCGTCGAGATCGTCGGCGAAGCCTCCGCCCTGACCGAAGCCGCCGCGCGCACCACCCGACGGCGCGCTGCCACCGCGGCTGCCGCCGCCGCCGCCATAGCCGCCGCCCGACGATCCGCCGCCGAAGTCGTCGCTGCCGCCACCGAAGTCGCCGCCGCCACGGCCACCACCGCCGCCGCCCTGGCCGCCGTTCGGGCCGTCGAGCATCGTCAGCACGCTGTTGAAGCCCTGCAACACCACCTCGGTCGAATAGCGGTCCTGACCCTGCTGGTCCTGCCACTTACGGGTGGTGAGGGCGCCCTCGATATAGACCTTCGACCCCTTGCGCAGGAAGCGTTCGGCGACGTTGGCAAGGCCTTCGTTGAAGACCTTCACCGTGTGCCATTCGGTCTTTTCCTTGCGCTCGCCGCTCGACTTGTCCTTCCACGATTCGGACGTGGCGATGCGCAGTTCGACGACCTTGCCGCCGTTCTGGAACGATCGCGATTCGGGGTCGCGCCCCAGGTTGCCGACCAGAATGACCTTGTTGACGCTGCCCGCCATGAAATGCCCCGAAAATGTCTAGAGGCCGGCGAAGATGGCCAGCCAGTAAGTGATCCCGGCCATGATGTAGGCGGCGGCGAACAAATAGCCAACCATGAACAGCGGCCACTTCCACCCGTTGGTCTCACGCCGGGTCACCGCGATGGTCGAAATGCACTGCGGCGCGAAGACGAACCACATCAGGAAGGCGAGCGCGGTCGGCAGCGTCCAGCGGCCGCGGATCTGGTCGGTGATGCGGTCCGCGCCGCTGCCCTCGGCATCGTCAATGGCATAGACGGTGCCGATCGCCGACACCGCGACCTCGCGCGCCGCCATCGCCGGTAGCAGGGCGAGCGCGATGTCGCGGTTGAAGCCAATCGGCTTGACTACGTATTCGATGCCGTGGCCGATGCGGCCGCCGACCGAATAATCGACCGGGCTGATGCCGCTGCCCTCGGGCGGCTTGGGGAAGCTCAGCAGCAGCCAGAGCACGACCGTCGTCGCGGCGATGATCGTGCCGGCGCGCTTGAGGAAGATCACCGCGCGCTGCCACAGGCCGAGCAGGACGTCGCGCAGGCGCGGGACCTGGTATTTCGGCATCTCCATCATGAAGCCCGACGATGCACCCTTGGTGACGGTGCGGCGGAGGATCAGCGCGGCGACGTACGCGCCGGCGATGCCGATCACGAGCAGGCCGAACATCACCACGCCCTGCAACCGTACGAACGGCGCCAGCTGGGTGTTGGGGATCATCGCGCCGATGATGAGCGTGTAGACCGGCCAGCGCGCGCTGCACGTCATCAGCGGGGCGATCAGGATCGTGGTCAGCCGGTCCTTCTCGTCGTCGATCGTGCGTGTCGCCATGATGCCGGGGACGGCGCAGGCGAAGCTCGACAGCAACGGAATGAACGCGCGGCCGGACAGGCCGACGGTCGCCATCAGCCGGTCCATCAGGAACGCCGCGCGAACCATGTAGCCCGACGATTCGAGCACCAGGATGAAGAGGAACAGGATCAGGATCTGCGGCAGGAACACGATCACCGCACCGACGCCGGCGATCAGCCCGTCGGTCAGCAGCGACCGGACGAAGCCGTCGGGCATCGCGGTCTTGATCGCATCCTGCAGCCAGCCGAAGCCGGCATCGATCGCATCGGCGGGTACGCTCGCCCAGGTGAACACCGCCTGGAACATCACGAACAGGATCGTGACGAGCAGCAGCGGCCCCGCCACCGGGTGCAACGCGACCGAATCGAGCATGTGCGCCCAGCGGCGCCCGGCGGTTTCGGACACGGTCGCCGCGGTGGCGATCTGGCGGGCGCGGCGTTGCAGATGGACGATATCGTCCTGCGTGCCCGCGCCGACATCGGGCTTGCGTCCGCCGCCGCCGACGATTTCGCCGAGCGCGCCGCGCAAGGCATCGAGGCCGCGCTTGCGGACCGCGACGGTCGGGATCACCGGCACACCCAGTTCGCGTTCGAGGATTGCCGCATCGAGCGTCAGTCCGTCCCGCTCGGCAAGGTCGACCATGTTGAGCGCGACCACCACCGGCAATCCGAGCGCGATCAGCTGCAACGTGAAGCGCAGATGGTTGTCGAGATTGGCGGCATCGACCACGACGATCAGCGCGTCGGGCAGACGTTCGAGGCTGCTGGTCCCCGTCACGACGTCGCGGGTGACGCGTTCGTCGGGGCTGGAGGGTTCGAGGCTATAGGCCCCGGGCAGGTCGATCAGTTCGATCGGGCGGCCGTCGTCCATGACCAGCCGGCCCGAATGCCGCTCGACCGTGACGCCGGGATAGTTGCCGACCTTTTGCCGCGCGCCGGTCAGCGCGTTGAACAGCGCGCTTTTGCCGGCATTGGGATTGCCGACCAGCGCGACCAGCGGAGATGCGTGCACCGTTTATTCGGCTGGAAGCGCCGGAGCGACATGGATAGCGCCGGCCACCGCGCGACGCAGTGCCACGGTCATCCGGCCGATACGACACGCGATCGGTCCGCCACCCAGCGAAGCACGGTGCAGCACCTCTACCGGCACGCCTTCGTCGAAACCGAGTTCGCGCAGCCGCCGCGCTTCGGGCAGCGCCAGCCGCGTCCAGTCGATGCCCGATACGGTCGCGGGCTGGCGACGGGGAAGCGACACGAGATCGAGGGCGGGCACGACGGTACGCGACATATCCATGATGCGACTGATTATCATTTACCGTGGGGGGAGTAAAGCGGTGCGCTTGCCGTTCGCCGCGGAAATGTCGGGTTCGGGCGATAGCCCTATCTACTTCGTCACCCCGGACTTGTTCCGGGGGCCACGGTGCCGCGAGGGAATATTCAGAGGCTCCAGCTTTTCCTGTGGCTGCACGGTGGAACCCGGAACAAGTCCGGGGTGACGATGCCCTCTGGGCGATCCCGCGCATCCGGCATGCGCCGGCAGTCCCACTTCCGCCGCGTCCCTACACCACCGGGTAGCGCAACCGGCCGACGAAGCGCGACAGGCTCGGCCGATGTTCGTAACGCTTCACGAAGCCTGCCTTCGCCTTTTCGAAGCGCATGATCCCGTCGATCCGGCGGGATAGGAAGGCGCTGGTGTCGGCATGACCTTCGCTGTTGTCGTCGAGGAAGACGGTGATCGTGGCGCCGTAGACGCCGAGCAGGATCGTGCGCTTGGTGTAATGATTGTAGTCGGTCGCGGTATCGCCGGCCATGCGCCACATCAGATCGACGGTGCGCCAGCCGAGTCGTGCGGCGCGGACGACGTTCTGCGGGAGGGCGAGGATCGTCAACGCACGGCGCAGCGATTCGCGGTTGATCGCGACCGCATCCAGCCGCGCCTCGACCAGCGCGGAGATACGTGCGCGGATTTTCATCGCTGCCAGCGCATCGGACGGCAGAGCCGCGGCCATCTGCCGGTCGATCGCGGCGAACCAGGCGTCGATCATGTCGACCGCACCGTCCGGGAAGGCGAGTCGCGCGACGTCGCGATCGATCCCGGCGCCATCCGCAGCCATGTCGCGCGCATCGTCGCTCCAGCCGTCGAACGCCGCATTGTCGGCGATCCCGGGGGCAAGGCGATCGCGGATTTCGTCGAGTGTCAGATCCTGCGTCATGCCGCTTCCTCCTGCGCCGCCGCGCGCTTCGGTGCAACCTCGGCGCGCCGCACCAGCACCAATGCGAGCGCCACCAACGCGACGCCGACCCAATCCGGTCCCTGCAACCGCTCGCCATATTCGATCCAGCCGACGGCGCCGGCGACGATCGGCTGGATCAGCAGCGCGATGCCGACGACCAGCGGCGACAATTGGCCGAGCGCGTAGATCATGCAGCCTTGCCCCACCACCTGACTGACGAGCGCGAGGGCCAGCAACGGCGTCCAGTGCTGCGGCATGACCTGTTCGTGGAGCAGCAGCGCGAACAGCAGCAGCGGCAGCGCGGTGGCGGTGCTCGACAACGCCAGCGCCGGCAGCGGCCGCATCGTGCCCCGCACCCGCGCCATCAGCACGATATAGACGGTGTAGAGGATGCCCGCGAGGATGCAGAGGAGGTCGCCGGCGAGATTGCGCGGATCGAGCTGGTACGATCGCCCCAGCAACAGCGCCGCGCCCGCCGCCGCCAGCAGCAGCGCGAATCCCTGCATCCGCGTCGGCCATGCCCGCGCGACGAGGAAGCCGTAGATCGGATAGATCAGGATCGCCGAATTGCCGAACAGCGTCGCATTGGCCATCGTCGTACGGACGATGCCGAGGTGCCAGCTGCCGAGGTCGGCGGCGAAGGCGATGCCGCCGATGCCGAGCATGATCCACAGCAATGGCGGCAAGCGGACAGGGCGCGCTCCGCTCGCCAGCGCCAGGCTACCGAGGAACGGCACCGCGATCGCGATCCGCCAGAACCCCGCCGCGACCGGTCCGACATCGGCGAGCCGGACGAACCACGGCCCGAAGGCCAGTGCGATATTGGCGACGACCAGCGCGACGAAGGCCAGACCGGCGGATGCCGTAGCGTCACCCGAAACGATTGCGGCCGGGACAGTTTTTCTTGGGGACCGCGCCTGATGCATGCCGCCCTGTAGCCGCCTATTTGTCGTTCGTCAGGCCACTTACGGAGCATCCATGCCGAGCCTTTTCGATCCCATCCAGCTGGGCGACATTTCCGCCGCCAACCGCATCCTCATGTCGCCGCTGACCCGCGGCCGTTCGACCGACGATCATGTCCCGACCGACATCATGGTCGATTATTACCGGCAGCGCGCCGGTGCCGGGCTGATCATCAGCGAGGGTACCGGCATCAGCCGTCAGGGACTGGGCTGGCCGAACGCACCGGGCCTGTGGACCGATGCGCAGGTGGAAGCGTGGAAGCCGGTGACCGAGGCGGTGCATCAGGCGGGCGGCAAGATCATCGCGCAGATCTGGCACATGGGACGGCTGTCGCGCCCCGACGTGATCGGCATGGCGCCGCTGTCGTCGTCGGCGACGCGCGCGCCCTATCACAAGCCGGAAAATCCCTATGGCGAGGCGCAGGCGGCGACTCTGGACGACATCGCCCGCGCGCAGGACGATTATGCCAGCGCCGCGACCAACGCGGTGCGCGCCGGGTTCGACGGCGTCCAGCTGCATGGCGCCAATGGCTATCTGATCGACCAGTTCCTGCGCGACGGCACCAACTTCCGCGACGACGATTACGGCGGCAGCCCGGAGAACCGCATCCGATTCATGCGCGAAGCGGTGGCGCGGGTGGTGGACGCGATCGGCGCGGGCCGGACGAGCATCCGCCTGTCGCCCAACGGCGAGACGCAGGGTGCCGATGACAGCGATCCCGCGAGCGTCTTCACCCCGGCCGCGGCGGCACTGGACGCGCTGGGTATCGGTTTCCTCGAGCTGCGCGAAATCGCGCCGGACGGCACCTTCGGCAGCACCGACGTGCCGAAGCTGTCACCCGAGATTCGCAAGGTATTCAAGGGGCCGCTGATCCTGAACCAGGACTATTCGCAGGAACAGGCACAGGCCGATCTCGATTCCGGTCTGGCGGACGGCATCGCGTTCGGACGCAAGTTCATCGCCAACCCCGATCTGGTCGAACGCTTCCGCCGGGGTGCGCCACTCAACCAGGACGATATGGCGACATGGTATTCGAAGGGGCCGGAGGGATACATCGACTATCCGGCGCTGGAAGACGAAGCCGCCTGATCCCCCCACGGTTGGCCGCGCCGCCTGCTACGCATCGGCGCGGCCGTGCCGTGCTTGGACCGGCACTGATCCCGAAAGGGGGAAGGGATCAGTGGCCGCAACGCGCCAGATTCCGATTGGTTCTAGGCGGACGTAATTTCGTCGCCACCATTCCGGTCGATCCGTTCAGCGGATCGTGAACATCACCTGGTCGACGATGCGCCCGGCAAGATCGACCAGCCGCAGCCGGTGTGCTCCGGGCCCCGGCAGGATCAGCGGCGCCCGATCGGCCGGACCGAGATCGCGACGGTCGAGCACGATGCGATGGGCCGCCGCGGCGCCGCTGATGCCGATGCTCAGTCGTTGCCGATCGATCGGAATGTCCGGATCGAGCGCGTAGACGCTCCCCGCGACCGGGTTGGTAAAACGCGGGCGGCGCGCGGCGGCGGGCGCGGCGGCGATAAGGCTCTGCGCGGTGCCGCGCAGGAAATATTCGCGGCGTTGCTCTTCCGTCCCATCGGCGAAGGCGATGCGGGAGGCCTCCACCTGTGGCGGCGCTGGCGGCTCCCGACCGGGGATGCGCGTGTGCAGCGCCAGCATGATGTCGCGCCATACCGGCGCCGCGCCGCTGGTGCCGGAGACGGCACGCATCGGATCGCCTTCGGCATTGCCGACCCATACGGCGACGGTGAAGCGGTCGGAATAGCCGACGCACCAATTGTCGCGCATCGCCTTGGACGTCCCCGTCTTCACCGCCGCCCAGAACGGCAGGCGCAGCGCCGAATCGAGGCCGAATGTGGCGGCGCGGGCGTTGGGATCGGCGATCATGTCGCCGACGATCCATGCGGCGGCGGGGGAGACGATCCCGCGCGGTGGCGTGGTGGGCTGGTCGAGCGTCAGGCGCAGCGGATTCCACCGGCCGCCCTGTGCGAGTGCGCGATAGGCGGCGGCCTGTTCGAGCAGCGTCACCTCCGCCGACCCCAGCGCGAGCGAAAAGCCGTAATAGGCGCCGTCCTCGACGAGTCCGCGATAACCGAGGTCCCACAGCCGGTCGCGGAACGGTTCCACCCCGACCAGCAATAGCGTGCGGACCGCGGGGACGTTGAGCGATCCGGCAAGCGCGGTGCGGGCGGACACCGGCCCCTTGAAACCGCGATCGTAGTTCTGGGGGACGTAGAGGCCTGTTGCGGTGTCGAGCTGTACCGGCGAATCGTCGAGGATCGAGGCGGAGGTGAGATAGCGACGCTCGATCGCCTGGGCATACAGGAACGGCTTCAGCGTCGATCCCGCCTGACGATAGCTGTTGGCGTTATCCACCGCGGCGGCGGTCGAGGCGCCACCGATGCCGCCGATATAGGCAAGGACGTCGCCGCTCGCATTGTCGATCACCACCGCGGCACCGTCGCGGGCGCGGGTGCCGCCGAGGCCGAGCAACTGGCGGCGCAGCGCGGCGGCGGCGAGGCGTTGCAGGCCGGCGTCGAGCGTGGTGGTGATGCGCAGGCCGGGCCGGGTCAGCAGGCGATCGGACAGATGCGGGGCGAGGCCGGGATCGAGCGCGAGGCTGCGTGCCGGGCCGAGCATCGCGGCGACGGCGGCGGGGAAGCGGGGGCAGTCCTTGCCGTCGGCAAGGGCGCAGGCACGGCGGGCGATCGTGACGGCGTCGGCGCGCGGATCGGGCAGCAGCGCGGCGAGCAGGAGGGCATCGTCGCGCGACAGGCTGGCAGGCGTCTTGCCGAACAGGCCGAGCGCGGCGGCGCCGATCCCCTGCGCCTCGCCGCGGTAACCCGCGAGGTTGAGATAGGCTTCGAGGATTTGGTCCTTGCTCCAGCGATCCTCGAGCGCGCGGCCTGCGCGGATCTGGCGGAGCTTGTCGAGCCAGCCGCGTGCGCCGGGGCGGGCGAGGGCGGGGGAGAGGAAGGCGGCGAGCTGCATCGACAGCGTCGATGCGCCGCGCGGGCGGTTGCGCTCGATCCGGTCGCGGGCGGCGCCGCCGAGCGCGAGCCAGTCGACGCCGGCGTGGGCGAGGAAGCGGTGGTCCTCGGCGGCGACGATCGTGTCGCGCGCGGCGGGCGCGATCGCCGCGAGCGGTGTCCAGGCGAGGCGGCGTACGGCGAAATCGACGCGGGCGCTGTCGATGAGAACGCCGTGGCGATCGTAGAGCCAGGCTTCCGAGGGATGCCATGCCCCGCGGACTTGCGCATAGTCGGGGAGCGCGGGCGGGCGGGTGGTGTAATCGAGCGTGCCGAGCGTCACGGCGGCGGTGGCGACGAGCGCCATGACGGCGCGGGGCGTGGCGAGTCGGGAGCGGAGCGACATGGGCGTTACGTCCGTCGTCACGCCGGATTCGTTCCAGGATCCACCGAGCGGCGAGGGGAAAGGGCGGCACGTCCTGCCCTGCCTCCAGCGGCGCAGTGGAGGCAGGGCGCGACGGTGCGCGACACGATCATCGCTGCGCCACCACCATCGGCGCATTCGGCACCTGCGCACGGATGGCGGGGGAATACATCGCCTCGACGCGGGTCGGCGGCAGGCTGAAGCGGCCGGCGCCGTTCAGCCGTACCGCGTAGCTCACCGTGAAGCGCCCGCGTGGCACCCAGGCGAAGAAGCCGCGCCAGCTGTCGTTGCCGCGCTCGACATAGGACGGCTGCACGCCCTCACTTGCGCCACCCTCGGCCAGCATCTGCGACTGGTTCGCCATGTCGCCGATGATCGTCGCGCCGGCCGGGATCGGGTCGTTGACCACCACCCAGTTGCGCTCGGCGGTGGCGTCGACGGTGATCGTCACGCGCAGGACGTCACCGCGGGTCAGCTGCCCGGCGTTCCGCACCTGCACCGGCGTGACGCTGCGAGTGGCGCGATAGCCGGCGAACAGCGGCGCCTTCAGCGGCACCGCGGCGCGGACGGCGACCATCGCCCATGGGCCGGCGCCGCCGCTCTGACGTAACATCAGCGGCGTGGCGGCGGCGGGCAGCGGCAGGCTGAGCGAGCGGGCCTCGGCGGCGAGCGGCCATGCGCGCGATACGCTCGTCGCGCCTAGCTGTATCGTCGTCGTGCCGGCGATCGCCTGTGCCGGGTAGAGGCCGGCGAACTTGCGCACCGCGACCGCACCCCAGGCGTTGGCCGTGGTCGTGTCCCAATGACCGCGCGACTGGCGCAGGGCGACGCCGACCATCATCTTAGCCGCCTCGTCCTGCCAGCCGGGACGGCCGAGCGTGACGAGCAGCGTCTTGATCGACGCTTCGTCGGCAGAGGACATCAGCCACCACGGTGCCGCCGATGCGTCCGACAGGTCGAGCCGCGTGCCTTCGTAGACGAGGCGGCTGCGCAGCACGCCCTCCGCCTGCGCCTTCAGCGCTGCGGCGTTGGCGAGCGGTACGCGGTCGAGCGCGGCGATATAGTCGCTCAGCAGCGACGTCGGCATATCCTGCGCTGCGAGGCCGACCTGACCCAACATCGCCGGCGTCGCCTCACCCGACCGCGCCAGCGCGGCGAAGGCCACGAGTCGCTGCTGGCGCGGATCGCCGTAGCTTTCGTGACGCACCCGCCCGTCGAGCACCGCCTTCAGCCCCTCGACCATCCGCGCGCGCGGGGCGGGGGGCAGCGGCAGCCCGGCCTCGCTGGTCAGCGACAGGACATAAGCGGTGAGCGCCTCCGATCCCTCCAGCGATTCGCTCGGCCAGTAGCGGAGCAGGCCGTCGGGCGCCTGATACGTCGGGATCGCCCCCGCCAGCGCGGCCCATTTCGTCGGATCGCCGAGCACGACGATCCGGCTCAACTGCTGTTCGAAGCAATTGTAGGGATAATCGCTCATGTAGCGCCGGACGCCGGTCAGTGGCGGGGCAAGCGTGTCGGTGAGTTGCACGTCGACTGATCCGCGGTCCGGCAGCGCGCCGGCGGGCGGGGCGATCGGCAGCGTCGTGTCACCGACGCGGGTGAGCGCCGCTGCCCATGTCTCCACCGGCACGGCCGGGACGACGTCCTGGGTGACGGTCAGGCGATCGGTGGCCTTGCCGTCCTTCGACCGGGCAGTGACCTGCCAACGCAGCGTGCCGCTCGACGGCGGAGCGGTGAGGTTCCACGCCACCGGCGCGGCGCCGCCCGCCGGGATCGTTACGGTCAGCGGCCGCCCTTGCGCGATCCGGGGGAAGACGTCGACGGTCGCGGTAACGGTCATTGGTTTGTCGCTGCCGTTGCGCAGCGTGAAGCCCGCCGCATACCAGTCGCCGCTGCGCACCAGTGGCGGCAGGCCGGCGTAGAGCGACAGGTCCTGCGCGGTGCGGATCGCGGTACTGCCGGTGCCGAACAGGCCGTCGCCATCGGTGGCGATCGCGACCAGTTTGAACGAGGACAGCGCATCCGACAGCGGCAATGCCACCTGCGCGCGGCCCTGCGCATCGAGCGCGACGCGGCCCTTCCACAGCAACACCGGCTGGAAGTTCTCGCGGTTGAGCGCCGCCGCGGCATCGCCGCCGCCGCCTCCGGCCTCCACCGCCTTGCGGCCGTAATGGCGCTTGCCGACGACCTGCATCTGCGCGGTCGCGGTCAACACCGACAGCGGCCGGTCGCCCATCATCGCCGTCAGGACATCCCAGCTGTCGTTCGGCGCGAGCTGCAACAGCGCCTCGTCCACCGCAGCGAAGGCGACATCGGCGCTGGCCGCGGGCCTGCCGTCGGGCCGGCGGACCTGCAAGGCGACGCTGGCGGTGCCGCGCGGCGAGAAGCGCTCGCGGTCGGCCTTCACGGTCACGCCGAGGGTATGGCCTTCCCACCCGACCTTTACCTTGGCGATGCCGAGGCGGTAGGCGGGCTTCGACAGGTCGACCAGCGCGGTCGGTTCGGGCGCGGGTTCCGGCTTCACCAGCCCGAGGCTCTGGCCGATCCCGCGCAGCCAGCTGGTCCAGCCGCTTTCGATGCGGCCGCGCACGGCCATCACCGAGACATAGACGTCGGGCGCGTAGCTGGCCGGCATCGGCAGCTCGACGACGGGATCGGTGCCGGAGAGTTCGGTGACGAAGCTCGACAACACGCCCTCGCGCTCGACCGTCACCAGCGCGGTGGCGGAACGGAACGGCATGCGGACCTGAAAGCGCGCCGTCTCGCCCGCCTTGTAGGCATTGCGCTCCGGCACGACGTCCATGCGATCGCCATTGTCGCCGCCGAACCACCACGCATCGTCGCCCGCCAGCCACACCGAGCGCACCGCACGTGCGACATTGCCGTCCGCATCCGCGCTGGTCGCGACGACATAGACCTCGCCCGATACGCCGGGATCTACCGTGCATTGCGCGAGGCCCTGATCGTCCGTCGTCGCGGTGCAGGATGCGTCGAGCTTCGTCGTACGCATCTGGTTGTCGTAGGCGTAGAAGCCGCCGATCAGCCGTCGCCGCGCCGTCAGGATCTGGCGGCTGTAGAGCGCGACCGACACCGTCTGGTTCCTGAGCGGCTTGCCGCCGGTATCGAGCGCGACGAAGCGCAGGCGCAGGTCGTCCTGTTTCATCAGCCAGCCGTCGGTCTTCACCCCCAGTTGCACCGCGGAGGCGTAGATCGGCACATTGCGGCTGGCGGTCAGCACCTCGCCATTGGCGTCCTGATAATCCATCTCGACGCGCATGTCGGCGAGGCCGTCCAGTGCCGGCACGTCGACGCTGGTGCGCGCGGTGCCGCCGGCGTTCAGCGTCACCGGCAGCGTCTGCGTCGGTGGCAGCGGCGTCTGCTGATCGTCGCCATCGCCGTTCATCGGCTTGACGCCTTCCTCCACCTTCGCCCCGCCGAAGGTATAGCCGTCATAGCCCTCCGGCGTGGCGGAATGCGCGAACCAGCCGACGCGGACGTCGACCGGCAACCCGCCTGCACCGCCGCCGGACAGATATCCGACGTACAGGTCGAGCGGCAGCGACTTCGGTCGCACCGCTGCCGCCTTCGGCCCGGTGACGCTCGCACGCATCGTCGGCAGCTTGTATTCGTCGACCTTGAACGACTGGCTGGTGAAGGTGACGTCGTCGCCGCGAACGATGCGCAGGTCGTAATCGCCCATCGGTGCGCCCTGCGGCGCGGTCCAAGTCGTCTCGCCGATACCCCTTGCATCGATCGTCAGCGGCAGGTCGAATTGCGTGTCCGAGCCGCGATGCGCCAGCCGCAGCGTACCGGAAAAGCCCGCCGGTATCGCGAAGCCGTTGCCGCTGGGACGGCGGACGATGTGCTTCATGTGGATCGTCTCGCCCTGCCGGACGAGTGCACGGTCGAAGACGGTGTGGAACGTTTCCGAGGGTGCGGAATAGCCATAGGGCAGTTCGAAATCGTAGGGCCGGATGCCATCGCCCCAGCTGGTCAGCGCGAAGCTGAAATCGTCACCGCTGCGCGCGGAAATCATCAGCGGATGCGCCGACGATCCGTCCTGACAGCCACCATAGGTTTCGGGTTCGGGCAAGCCGGCGGGGATCATCAGCCCGCCGCTGCGATCGGTCGCGCCGCGCGCGAGCAGTTTGCCCGAACAGCTGTCGCTGACCTGCACGCTCGCGTTGGCGACCGGCTTGCCGGTGTCGAGCGATGTCACCCACGCGAGGCTGCGCTCGCGGCCCCATTTGAAATGCACCGCCATGTTGGTGACCAGCGCAGCGGTCGCAACGTAGCGCGGTGCGTTGCGGCCGAGCAGCGCACGGCCTAGCGCCGGACTGGCCAGTTCGACGACGTAGAAGCCGGGTTTGCCGAGCGCAATGCCGACGACCTCGAAATCGCGGCCCTTGCCGGGCAGGCCGATCGTCATGCCGGCGCCCTGGTTGCCGAGGATCGATCGGTCGCCGGTGTGATTGATCCGGCGGATCACCTCGTCGCCGCGCTTGACCTCCTCGACATCGTCGTCGTCCGCGTCGTCGACCGTGCGCAGCCATTCGGCGACCGCGGCATCGCTGTCGCCCACCTTCAGCGTGCGCCCGCCGATCGGCAGGCTCTTGCCCTGCAGCGCAGGTTCGACGTTGCGGACGGTGACCGGCAGCACGCCGCCCTGTGCCGCTTCGAGGATGCCGAACGGCGCGGCGAACTTCACCAGCGGCGGTGCGGCGTCGAACTTCACGTCGAGCGGAAAGCGTTCGGCGTTGGACAGGGTGCGACCGCTCTCGTCCTTCAGTCCGGCAGGCAGCGTCAGCTTCGCCGCTGTCTCGTACGGCAACGGCGCCTTGAACGTGACGTCGCTGATCGTCGCCTTTTTCTTGTCGTCGTCATCGAACGCGGGCGCGATCTGCTTGCCGTCGGGCAGCGTCAGGCGGATCGCCGCAGCCTGGCTCATCGGCACCGGCGCGGTGAAGCGCACGTACGCCGGCTGTACCGGGCTGCACCCGGCCTGCGGGTTGGTACGGCTGCATTCGAAACGCGCGGCGAACGGCTTGCGCACGGTATAGTCGAAGCGCTGATCGCTGCCGGCAAGGCGACCGGACGCCGACGCGATACCTTGCGGCCAGACGAGCGCCATGTCGCGACCCGGCGGCAGCGCGCGCCTGCATTTCAGCGCGGTGACACCGGAATAGAGCGCCTGCCGCTCGGCCGGCTTTTCCGGAACCGCTTCGGGCAGGCCGGCGCTGTCGAGGAAGCTGCGGACGGACCAGTTCTGCGTCCCCATCTCGCCGATCAGTTTCGCCGGCAGATCGGCGGGCAGCACGTCGACCGGGATCTTTTCGCCGATGCCGTCGACCGCGCAATAGGCATTGGAGGCGACCGAGGCGCGGGTCGGCATCTGCGTCGCGGCGACCAGAAAGACCTGATCCTCCTCGATCTCGTCGCCGTCGCCCGATGGCAGCACCGCGCGGGCGGACGGGCCGCCCGCATCGACGCTGTAGGTGGCGCGGCCGTTCAGCGCATAGCCGGCGACGCTCTTCAGCCCCTTGGCGGCGTCGAAGCTGCATTTGGCGTCGCCGCTCAACGCCGCGGCGAAATCGAAGACCCAGGTCTGCTGGTCGACCCAGCGGCCGATTCCCTGACAGGCGGTGGTGAAGGGCGCGGGCGCGCGGGGATCGCCGAGCGGCACCATCGGCTGGCTGAAGCGGATCGTATAGCGTTCGACCGCCCCCGCCGCACCGCCGATACCGGGCTGGGCGAGCACCACCTGGGGGCTGTTGTCGCCGAACGCCGCCACTGGAGCGAGCGCCAAGGCCAGCACCGCCCACCGCATCGCTCCATGCATCCGCCATCTCCCCCGCAACGCCGGGACGCTAGGCGTGTCGGGAAGGCGAATCCAGCGTGAAGATATCGGTGCCTGTCCGGAGGCCAGTGAGCCGGAATCGCAGCCGATTCGGAGGCATGGCTACCCGCCGACCATGCTGCCGCGTCCGGTAAAGACGTTCAAGGCAAGTCACTTGGACGAAATACCTTGCGTCATATCTGTCCACAATGAACCTTGTGCATGGCATTCGAGCGGGGTTTCATGGATCTAGTCACGCTGATCCTGGATGCGGCGGCACGCGAAACCATGCTGTTCGCCGCGGCAGGCCTGCTGATCGGCGGTATCGACGACCTGATCGTCGACCTTTGCTTTATCGTCCGTCGCCTGTCGCGACGGCAGGCCGACAGGTTGAGCCTCGATGCATTGCCGCACAGCGCGGCGCCCGCCCCGTTCGCGATCTTCGTCGCCGCATGGGATGAGGCGGCAGTGATCGGCGGGATGCTGACCGCCGCGGTACGACGGTTCGACTATCCCGACTACCGGATCTACGTCGGAACCTATCCGAACGATCCGGCAACGATCGCCGCGGCCCGGGCCGTCGCCGCGCTGGACCCGCGTGTCCGCGTGATCGTCGGCGAGCGCGACGGGCCGACCACCAAGGCGGATTGTCTCAACACCGTGTGGCACGCGTTGATGCGGGACGAGGCCGCGGGGCGCATCACCAGAGCGGTGGTGCTGCACGATGCGGAGGATGTCGTGCATCCGGCCGAACTCACCGTGTTCGACGCGCTGATCGACGATCATGCGCTGGTGCAGCTGCCGGTGCTGCCGCTGGTGCGTCGCGGATCGCTGATATCGGGGCATTACGCCGATGAATTCGCCTATGCTCACAGCGTCCAGCAACCGGTGCGGGCGATGCTGGGGGCGGCGATGCCGCTGGCGGGCACCGGCTGTGCGATCGCGACCGGCATGTTGCGGGCGATCGCCGCGGAACGGGGCGACGCACCGTTCGACGCCAGCAGCCTGACCGAGGACTACGAACTGGGCCTGCACGTCGCCGATCGCGGCGGCACCAGCCGTTTCGCCCGGGTACGCGATTCCCGCGACGGCAGCCTCGTCGCGGTGCGCGCGTATTTTCCCGATACGTTGCCAGCCGCCACGCGACAGAAGGCACGCTGGATGACCGGCATAGCCCTTGCCGGATGGGATCGCACCGGCTGGGGACGGCCGCGTGCGATCGCCGATCACTGGATGCGGATGCGGGACCGGCGTGCGCTGGTGTCGGTGCTGGTGCTGGCGGTCGCCTATGCCGCCGTGTTGTTATGGCCGGTCGCGGCGGGGCTCCGCTGGCTGCGGTCGATGCCGGCGGCCGATGACCGGCTGGCGAACTGGCTGCTGCTGACCACGTCGCTGCTGCTCGGCTGGCGATTGCTGATCCGCGTCACCTGTACCGGCCGGGCCTATGGCTGGCGCGAGGCGTGCTGGTCGTTGCCGCGGTTCTTCGTCGGTAATCTCGTATCGCTGGTCGCTGCACCACGGGCGCTGCACCGCTACCTGGGGCTGTTGCGCGGCGAAGCGCTGGTCTGGGAGAAAACCGCGCACGTCTTTCCGGATTATGCCCTCGGCCCGCCGACGTCGCCGACATGAACGGGGGCCGTCCGCTCCGTTTCCTCGCCATCCTGCTCAGCGGATGGGCGACCGCGCGCGGGATCGACATCTATAACGGAGATGGTCCCGAACTGCCGGCATGGGTGGCGCCGGTGGCACGCGCGGTGGCGTCACTGGTGACGAGCCCTGCCGCGGCGACGCCGTTGGCCGGGCCTCATCCGGCAACGCGCCGTACCGTCGCGGCAGTGCCGAGCCGCGATACCGCGGATCGCAGGACGATACCGGCTGCGCGCCTGCGCGCATTTGCGGCACCATCGGTGGCGACGGCGAGCGACCGGTCCGGGGCGTCGCCGCAACGGCCTGCCGCACCGCTGCTCTCGCCGGCTGTCCTGCCGCCGACGATCGCCCATGCCGGCTCGCGGCTGGCGGGCAGCGCTTGGCTTATCGCCCGGAACGGTTCGGCGCCCGGCGTGTCCGGCAGCCAACTGGGCGCATCGCAAGCCGGCGCACGGATCACCTATGCGCTGGGCGGCAGCCGGCGCGTGGCGCTGGCCGCGCGGATGTCGGCACCCCTGTCAGGCAGGGGCGTGGAAGCGGCGGTCGGACTCGACTGGCAGCCGTTCCGCGCGCCGATCCATGTCATCGCCGAGCACCGCATCGCACTGGATGGCGGGCGCGGCGGCGCGATGATCGGCGCGGTGGGCGGGTTCGGTCCGGTCGCGGTTCTGCGCGGCATGCGGCTGGAGGGCTATGGCCAGGCGGGGGTGATCGCGCGCGACGGCGGCGAAGGGTTTGCCGACGGGGCGTTGCGGGCATCGCATCCTTTGCCGGCCATCGGTCGGCTGCACATCGATATCGGGGCTGGCATCTGGGGCGGCGCGCAGCGCGGTGCCGCGCGACTCGACATCGGTCCGTCGGTGGGAGTCGTCGTACCGGTAGGACGCGGATCGGTGCGCTTGACCGCCGACTGGCGCGAACGAATCGCGGGGGATTCGCGCCCCGATTCCGGCCCGGCCCTGTCGATCGGAACGAACTTCTGACCCTGCCGCCATGGTGCGAACCGCTCTGGTCCGCAGGCGCCAGCAGCCTATAACGCTATCCCGTGGACCTGTACCTTCCCATCGCCAACCTGTCGGTCAACGCACTGTTCATCGTGCTGCTCGGTGGCGGCGTCGGGCTGTTGTCGGGAATGTTCGGCGTCGGCGGGGGATTCCTGACGACGCCGCTGCTGATCATCTACGGCATTCCGCCGACCGTGGCGGCCGCGTCGTCGGCCAGTCAGGTGACGGGGGCCAGCGTATCGGGCGTCTTCGCGCATTTCCACCGTGGCGGCGTCGATACCAAGATGGGCGGCGTGCTGGTCGCCGGCGGCATCCTCGGCAGTTTCGCCGGCGCGTGGATATTCCGCCTGCTTCAGGCGAGTGGCCAGATCGATACGGTGATCGGTGTTGTCTACGTACTGATGCTCGGCTCGATCGGGTCGATGATGGCGCGCGAATCGATCGGCGCGATCGGCGTCGCCAAGGGCCGGCGCCCGGTGAAGCCGCGCAAGCGCCGTCACCACCCCTTCGTCGCCGCACTGCCGCTGCGCACGCGCTTCTACGCATCCGGCCTCTACATCTCGCCGTTCGCGCCGCTGTTGCTCGGATTCTTCACCGGCATCCTGACGATCCTGCTCGGTATCGGCGGCGGCTTTATCCTGGTGCCGGCGATGATTTACCTGCTCGGCATGGCGACCAGCGTCGTCGTCGGCACCTCGTTGTTCCAGACGTTGTTCGTGACCGCGGTGGCAACGATGGTCCACGCGACCACCACCAAGGCGGTCGACATCGTGCTCGCTGGCCTGCTGCTGATCGGATCGGTCACCGGCGCGCAGCTGGGCGCGCGATTCGCGACCAGGGTGAAGCCCGAATATCTGCGCCTCGCGCTCGCGGTGATGGTGCTGCTCGTCGGTCTGCGCATCTTGCTGGGTCTGGTTTGGCGACCGGAAGAGATCTTCACGGTCGAACTGACGTGAGGCGTGGGCTCGCCCTGTTGCTCGCGCTGCCGTTGATGGGGCAGGCGTCGCCTCCCGCGGGAACAAACACCGGCAAGCCGGTGCTGGTGCCCGACGTATCGCAGCGGAACATCGAGATCGCGTACAGCTTCACCGGTGCCGAACTGCTGCTGTTCGGCGCGATCCTGTACCCCGGCGGGCGGCTGCCCCGCGGCGAGGCGCCGACCGACATCGTCGTCGTCGTGAAGGGGCCGACCCAGCCGGTGCTGGTGCGCGAGAAGCAGAAGGTCGCCGGCATCTGGATCAACGCCGAGCACCAGCGCTACAGTTCGGTGCCCAGTTTCTATGCGCTGGCGGCATCGCGGCCGATCGACCGGATCGTCGACGAACGCACCCGCGCGATCTATGAGCTGGGTCTCGGCAGCCTGCAATTGTCGCCGGGATCGAATGCGGTGAGCACGGTGGAGCAGCGGTTCCAGCGCGGTCTGGTCGACCTGAAGCGGCGTGCAGGTTTGTATGTCGAGGCGCCCCGCGCGGTCGAGATCACCGACGGCGTGCTGTACCGGGCGCGACTGACCATCCCCGCACGCGTACCCGTCGGCCGCTTCACCGCGGAGACGTTCCTGATTCGCGATGGACGGGTTCTGGCCGCCGCGGTGCGCGACATCGATATCCGTAAATCCGGCTTCGAGCGATTCGTGGCGAGAGCCGCGGATCGTGATTCGGTGTTGTATGGATTGGTCGCCGTTGCGCTTTCGGTGGCGCTGGGATGGGCCGCGGGGTGGCTGGCGAGACGTGTTTAACGCCATCATCACGGTATCTTAACCGCTACGCTCCATGGTGCGTCCGATATGGACGGGGATGTAGCGTGATGACCGAGATGCCGGGACCAGGCGCCTTTGCCGGTGCGGTGCCAATGAACGCGATGCCGCTGGGCGGAATGACCGCCGGGCTGTTGCCGATCGGCTGTGTTCAGGCGATCGCCGGCAGCAGCAGCCGTGTCCTGTTCGATCGCGCGTCGTTGGACCTGATCGCGCAGGATACCGATCCGGTGGTGGCGGCCGCGGGTCAGGTCGGCGGTCAGATCAAGATGCGGGTCGGCGGATCGTGGCTGGTCGCCAACGTCCGTAGCCTCGCGCTCGAGGAGATCGGCAACGACTGGGTCGCCGCCGAGATCGATTTTCTGGGCGAGGGCGACGAGGAGCGGCTGACCGGCAAGCTCTATCGCTTCCGCCGCGGCGTCACTCGTTACCCGATCCCCGGGTGCGAGGTGTTTCCGGTATCGACGCTGGACCTGCGCCAGATCTATTCCGCGGCGGACCAGCCGCATATCCAGATCGGCACCGTCTATCCGACACGCGACGTCCGGGCGTCGCTGTACGTCGATGCGATGCTCGGCAAGCATTTCGCGCTGGTCGGGTCGACCGGCACCGGCAAGTCGACCAGCGCCGCACTGATCCTGCACCGTATCTGCGAACTGGCGCCGCAGGGGCATGTCGTGATGATCGATCCGCACGGCGAATATGCCGCCGCCTTCCGCGGCAACGGCGCGATCTACGACGTCAACAATCTGCAGATGCCGTATTGGCTGATGAACTTCGAGGAACATTGCGAGGTGTTCGTCACCAGCAGTGGATCCGATCGCCAGATCGATGCGGACATTCTGGCCAAATGCCTGCTGATGGCACGCGCCAAGAATCGGCTGGGGCAGGAGATCGCCAAACTGACGGTCGATGCGCCGATCCCGTATCTGCTGAGCGACCTGACCAATCTCATCAACCTGGAAATGGGCAAGATGGACCGGGCGGGGGATACCGCGCCCTATCTGCGGCTGAAGACCAAGATCGACGAGATCAAGGCCGACCCGCGCTACGGCTTCATGTTTTCGGGCATGCTGGTCGCCGATACGATGGCGGATTTCCTCGCCCGTATATTCCGCATGCCGGGCGACGGGCGGCCGATCTCAATCGTCGACGTGTCCGGCGTACCGTCGGACATCACGTCGGTCGTCGTCGCAGTGCTCAGCCGGATGACGTTCGACTTCGCGATCTGGTCGCGCAACGAGCCGCAGCGCCCGATCCTGCTCGTCTGCGAAGAGGCGCACCGGTACATCCCGAGCAGCGCCAAGTCGGAAGGGCGCAGTGCCTCGGTCGGGCGCATCCTCGGGCGCATCGCCAAGGAAGGGCGAAAATACGGGGTCAGCCTGGGCCTTATCACGCAGCGTCCGTCCGACCTCGAGGAAGGCGTGCTGTCGCAATGCGGTACGATCATCGCCATGCGCCTCAACAACGAACGCGATCAGGCCTTCGTTCGTGCGGCGATGCCGGAAGGGGCACGCGGTTTCCTCGATTCGATCCCGGCCCTGCGCAATCGCGAATGCATCATCTGCGGCGAGGGCGTCGCAGTGCCGATCCGCGTCAGCTTCGACGGGCTGGACGAGGCGAGACGGCCTGCGTCGGGCGATCCATTATTCTCGGAATTGTGGCGCGACGCCGGCGGCGAAGACGGCATCATCCAGCGGACGATCATGCGCTGGCGCGCGCAGGGACGGTGACCTCTTGTCTATTCCTTTCCCGCAGGGGGGAGGGAAACCGTTCGGCGTCGGCCGAATGATGGAGTTAGGTGAGCGATGAATGCTGTTGTGGAGGGCGTCGCTTACTTTCCCCTCCGTCGCAGCTAAGGTGCGCCACCTCCTTCTCGCGGGGGAGAAATGGCGGAGGACTAGCTTCCCGTCCCCACCTTGACCGCCAGCAATCCCGCGACCTGCGCCTTGAAGCGGCGCAGATTCTCGCCCGACAACGCCGCAATGCTGGCAAAGCTGATCGAACTCGGATTGATCGTCTGGCCGTTGCGCCACACCTCCCAGTGCAGATGCGGTCCGGTCGACATGCCGGTCGAGCCGACATAACCGATCACCTCGCCCTGCCGGACGTGCTGCCCGCGCGATACCGCGATCCGGCTCATATGGCCGTAGCCGCTGGCGAGGCCGCCGCCGTGGACGAGCTTGACGAAATTGCCGTAGCCGCCCGAGCGCCCTGCGCCCTGCACGACGCCATCGAGCGCGGCATAGATCGGCGAGCCATAGGGCGCGCCGATGTCGAGGCCTTTGTGCATCTTGAGGTAGCCGAGCAGTGGATGCATGCGATAGCCGAAGGACGATGTGATGCGCCCGGCCACCGGCATACCCATGAAGCCGCGACGTTCGCTCTGCCCTTTGGCGTCGAACCACCCCGGTTTGTCACCATCGTTCCAGCGAACCAGCTGCACCTTGCGCCGGCCCTGATCGATCCCGGCGAACAGCAGGTCGCCGAGCCGTACTTCGCCGGTCGCGGCGCGTTCCTGTTCGACGATCAGGTCGAAGCTGTCCGCGGCGGTGATGTCGCGGCCGATCGACAGGCGGGTGGCGAGCGCCTTGATATAATGTTCGACGACGCGGGCGGGTGCCCCGGCGGCGCGGGCCGAGCGGTAGAGGCTCGATCCGACAAGGCCCTGAATGCGCAGCGGCGTCGTGTCGATGGCGATCGGCTGTCGCGTCATGACCAGCCCGTTGCCGACCCGGTCGAGGCTGACCGCAAGGTCGAAACGCGCGCGCAGAGCCAGCTTGTCGAGCGGGCGCGCCATCGTCCGGGCCGGACGCCGGCCGAGCGTCAGCGCGATCCGCGTACCGGGCCGGATGTCGCCCAGCGTCGCCGCCTGCGCCACCAGTCGTGCGGCCGCGGCGGCATCGCTGCGGCCGACGCCGGCGCGGGTCAGCACGCGAAGGAAGTCGTCGCCTTCGCCCAGTGTCGCACTGAGGTCGACGGTCGGGCGTTCGGGGGCCTCGGCAAGCGGTGCGACGAGATCGTTCGCGGCCATACGATGGCCCGTGTCCGCACCCCAGGCGAGCGGTGCGATCGCCTGTGCGCGGGCATTCTCCCATACCGGCCCGGCGAGCGGCGCAGGGGCGACTCCGGCGAGCGGTTCGAATCCCGGCGCGAGCATCCAGGTTGCGCCACACAAGGCAGTGAAGGTGGCGAGGCCGCGCCACCAGTCGCGGCTGCCGATCTGCGCGCCGAGATCGGGCGCCCAGTCTACCCGGACGGCATCGTCGCGCAGGCGGGCGATGGTGCCGAGTGGCCGTGCGACCGCAGCGGCGCGGCCGAACGGGCGCGCAAGCCCGCGCGCGGTCGTGCCACCTGCCAGTTCGAAACCCTGATCGTTGCGCAGGAACACGCGGACGGCGCCTCATCATCGATCGCCGAATTCCCCCCGGCGCTGGGATCAGGGGGTGTGGGCGCAAATGTTGAAAGTCAAATTAACCGCGGGCACGGTCGATCGGTCACGCGACGAGCCGTTTTGCCGGTGCGGCGGTCGGTGCAGTCGACACGTAAGGCGCCGCGCAGGTGCCGCTCGCAGGGATTATCCCGGCGGCATCGGCCCGGCGACGAGTATCGGATCGAGGCGGGCGTCGTGCCAGCGCAGGCTCCAGTGGAGGTGCGGGCCGGTGGCGCGTCCGCTGGCACCGATGGCGCCGATCGGCTCGCCCTGATGCACATGGTCGCCGGCCTTCACGTCGATGCGCGAGAGGTGGAGGAAGGCGCTGTTGAGGCCGTGACCGTGGTCGAGCATCAGCAGGTGCCCTTCCAGCGTGAAGGGCCGATCGGCGGCCAGGATGACGACGCCGTCGGCGGGAGCGATCACGGGCGTTCCCGTGGGCCGGGCGATGTCGGTACCGGAATGGTACGAGCCCGGCTCGCCGCGATAGATGCGTTGCGCGCCGAACAGGCCGGAGATGCGACCGGTCGCGGGCCAGCGGAACGACTGACGCCAGCCACCAGCATCGGTGACCATCGCACGGGCGGTGGCGATCTGTGCGAGTTCGCCGGGGCGGATCCGGGCCATCACCGGATCGGGCGCGGGGAAGCGGGGCAGGGTGTTCAGCCGCTCGATCCGCCATGCGCGCGGCGCGATGGCAAGCGGCTGCGTGATGCTGCGGCCATCGGCAAGCGTTGCGGCGAGCAGTGCCTGCGGACCTGCGTCACGATCGAATCCGGCGATGAAGCGGCCTTGCTCCATGTCCAGCCGATGGCCGTCGAGCGTCACGGCGACGCTGCCGGTGGGGGCGGTGCCGGCGATCAGCCCGCCCTGCATCGGCGTACCGGTCCAACGGAAGGCCGGGTTCGAAACCTGCGCCGGTGCGGCGACCGCGATACAGGCGGTCAGCAGCAGACCGGCGGATCCCTTCATCGCGGCGCCAGCGCTTCGCTGGCGAGGTGCGCGCTGGCGAAGGCTTCCTGTCGCGCGACGCTCCAGTAGCGCAGCAGCTCGAGCGGGATGCGCGCGCCGCTGATGCCGCAGACGACATGATCGCCCGGGCTGAGCACGCGGAAACCATTGGCCATGTAGTGCAGCCGTGCGGGACGGTCGGAATTGGAAACGAGCATCGGGCGGGTCCGTATCAGAGCAGGGTCGGCTGGTCGGGCTTGGGCGCGGCATAGGCGCGCGGCGGCTTGCGCTCAACCTTCGGTGCCGGGGGCGGAGAGGGCGACGTGGTGCCGTCGTCGACGATCGCATCGACGCTGCCGTCGCGGAAGCGCAGCGTCAGCGCGCCCGCCTCGCGGGCGGCGGTGGCGGAGGACAGGGTCGCCCCGCCCCGCGCCGTCACCCGTGCATAGCCCCGGTCGAGCACGGCATCGGGGTTGAGCGACTGCACCAGCCGCCATGTCGCCGCCAGCCGGTCGCGGTTGCGCGTCACCTGTTGCTGCAATACTGCCGGTCGCAGCGCACCACTCGACCGGTCCAGCTGGCCGCGTGCCAGCGTGATGCGGCGTTCCAGTCCACGATCCAGCCGCTGACCGGCATCGTCGGCACGCTGCCGCTGCGGCCCCAACAGGGCGTCGCGTTTGGGCAGCAGGCGGGCGAGCGCGGTCAGCTGTTCGCGACCACGCTCCAGATAGCGGTTGGCGCAGCGCTGCGTCCGCAGGCCGTGGCTCTGGATGGTGTGGCGCAGGTCGGCGAGCACCGGCACCGCCAGTTCCGCCGCCGCGGTCGGGGTCGGTGCGCGCAGGTCGGCGGTGAAGTCGCAGAGCGTGGTGTCGGTCTCGTGGCCGACCGCGGAGATGATCGGGATCGAACATCCGGCAACGGCACGGACCACGGCCTCCTCGTTGAACGCCCACAGATCCTCGATCGAGCCGCCGCCGCGCGCGACGATGACGAGATCGGGGCGCGGGGTGGGGCCATCGGCGGGCATCGCGTCGAATCCACGGATCGCGGCTGCGACCTCCTCGGCGGCGCCGTGCCCCTGCACCTTCACGGGCCAGACGAGGACGTGGGTGGGACAGCGATCCTCCAGCCGATGGAGGATATCGCGGATCACCGCGCCCGTGGGGGAGGTGACGACGCCGATCGTCTTTGGCAGATAGGGCAGGCGCTGCTTGCGCGCGGCATCGAACAGCCCTTCGCCCGCCAGCTTCGCCTTCAGCTTTTCGAACAGCGCCATCAGTGCGCCGGTACCGGCCAACTCCATCCGGTCTATGACGATCTGGTATTTGGAACGGCCGGGATAGGTGGTCAGCTTGCCGGTCGCGATGACCTCGATCCCGTCCTGCGCGGCGAAGGCGAGGCCGTTCGCCGCACCCTTCCACATCACGCCGTCGATCACCGCGCTGTCGTCCTTCAACGCAAGATAGACGTGGCCGGAGGTCGCGCGCTTGTAGCCCGAAATCTCGCCGCGGATGCGGACGTGGCCGAATTCGCCCTCGACCATCCGCTTCAGCTTGAAGCTCAGTTCGCCGACCGACATCGCGAGTGCGTTGTCGCCGGGGCGCTGCTCGGCTAGCAGCGGCGCGTCATCGGTATCGGATCGGAATTCGGGCATGAACGTCCTGCTGTTGGGCTCAGGCGGCCGCGAGCACGCACTCGGCTGGAAACTGGCGCAATCGGCCCTCCTCGATACGCTCTACGCCGCGCCTGGCAACCCCGGCATCGCCGCGCATGCGACGCTCGTCGGGCTGGATGCGACGGATCATGCCGCGGTGCTGGATTTCGTGGCGGGGCATGACGTCGGGCTGGTCGTGATCGGACCGGAAGCGCCGTTGGTCGACGGGCTGGGCGATGCCCTGCGCGCCGCGGGCGTACCGGTGTTCGGGCCGAACAAGGCGGCGGCGCAGCTGGAAGGGTCCAAAGGCTTCACCAAGGATCTGTGCCGTCGCGCCGACATTCCTACGGCGGGCTATGTCCGCGTCAACAGCCGTACCGAGGCGGAAGCGGCGCTGGCGACTACGTTCAGCTATCCGCTGGTCATCAAGGCGGATGGACTGGCGGCCGGCAAGGGCGTGGTGATCGCCACCAGCGAGGCCGAAGCGGCGGCTGCGTTCGATGCGATGTTCAATTCCGGCGATGCGCCTGTGGTGCTGGAGGAATTCCTCGACGGCGAAGAGGCGAGCCTGTTCGTGCTGACCGACGGCGTGACGCTGATGCCGTTCGGCAGCGCGCAGGATCACAAGCGGGTCGGTGAGGGCGATACCGGGCCGAACACCGGCGGAATGGGGGCGTACAGCCCGGCGCCGGTGCTGACCGCCGAACTGGAGCGGCAGGCGATCGAACGCATCGTCGCACCCACCGTCAAGGCGATGGCGGACGAGGGCACGCCATTCAGCGGCGTGCTGTACGCCGGGTTGATGCTGACATCGGCGGGACCGAAGCTGATCGAATATAACGTCCGGTTCGGCGACCCCGAATGTCAGGTGCTGATGCCGCGTTTCGAGGGCGATCTGATCGCGTTGATGCTGGCGGTGGCCGAGGGGCGGCTGGCCGAGATCGGCGCGCCGGCGTTTACCGATGCCACAGCGATGACCGTGGTGCTTGCCGCCGCGGGTTATCCCGGCGTGCCGAAGACGGGGGGCGCGATCCGAGGGGTCGCGGAGGCCGAGGCGACGGGAGGAATCGTGTTTCAGGCCGGAACGCGGCAGGACGGCGATGATCTGGTCGCAGCGGGCGGGCGCGTGTTAGCGGTTACCGGTTTGGGAAGCGATCTGGTGAGCGCGCGCGATGCCGCCTATCGGGGCGTGGATGCCATCGATTTTGCCGACGGCTTTTGCCGGCGCGATATCGGCTGGCGCGAATTGTCGCGCTGAACGTCAGCGGCTGAGCGCGTCGACGTGGACGCGCGCCGCCTCCGGGATCAGTGCCTCCAGTACCGTCCAGTAACCGGCGACGGCATCCTGACCGGCATAGGAATAGGCCTTGGCCATCTTGTCGCGCTGTTCCTCGTACAAGGCGGCTTCCAGCGCGGCTCCGGTGGTGGTGAGGCGGAGCAGGCGATGGCGGCGATCGTGATCGCCGTGCCGCATCTGCACCAGGTCGCGGTCGACGAGATCCTTCATCACCCGGCCGAGCGACTGTTTGGTGACGCCGAGCAGCGCCAGCAGGTCGCCCACCGTCACGTCGGGCTTTCGACCGATGAAATACATGGCCCGGTGGTGGGCACGGCCGAGACCCATTTCCGCCAGCTTTTCGTCGGCGCTCCGCACGAAACGCGATTGGGCGAACAGCATCAATTCCATGCCACGGCGAATCGCTGCATCGTGCAGAAACAGCGCGGGGGAAAGCTTCGGTCCGTCCATAACGGACCAGCTAGCCTAACATAGGATAAAAGGAAAGCCGCGACCTAGTAGTTCTGTGATCGATAGTGTCGCAGATCGGTGCAGTTTCGATCAATCCTTCCACGCCCAGTACAGCTGCGCAGGTGGAACGTTCCACCATTCCATATCGTGATCGATCGTGTCGAAATGGGGGGTGAGGAAGTGCTTCACCTTGGGCGAGAATTGATAGACCAGAAAGGCACCGCCTGTGCGGATGACCCGGTGCGTTGCCGACGCGATGGCCGGACCCACGCCGTCCGGCAACGTCGAGAAGGGAAGGCCGGACAGGACGTAGTCCGCATGATCGTGCCCGTGTTCGCGCACGATGCGCTCGACGTCCGCCGCCGACCCCTCGACCGCGACGAAGCGCGAATCGGTGATGGTGTGGTCGAGATAGCGGATGAAATCGGCATTGGTGTCGATCGCGATCAGCATGGCGTCCGGCGCCATCCGTTCCAGGATCGGGCGGCAGAAGGTGCCGACGCCGGGCCCATATTCGACGAACAGCTTGCACGCGCCCCAGTCGACCGGACCCAGCATCTTGCGGATCAGCTTGTCCGAAGAGGGGATGATCGAACCGACCATCACGGGGTGTTTCAGAAAACCCTGGAAGAACATCGCGACCGGACTCGGCACGCCGGCGGTACGGGTATTGCGCCGGGCGGCGGTGGTCGGACTGGGCATCGGAATCCTGTCGTTCTCGCGTGATCGTCCCGCGCGAACACGCGGATGACACCCCGTGCCACGTTTCCCGAACGCGTTTCAAGACTGGGGGTTGCGTAAAGCGATGCGGTTTGCCGCAGGATCGCGATGCTTGCCCTGTCGCCGGTACGGCGTAGGAGGGGCGGACAACGGGGGATGGATGTGGAGCAGCGGCGGGTCGGCGAAGTGGCGGTGATCTTCACCTCGACGCGCAACGACGTGGATCACGCGAGCTATGACGTCGCCGCTATCGCGATGGATGCGCTCGCCGCGCAGCAGCCGGGGTATCGCGGAGTGGAGAGTGCGCGGGGACCGGACGGCGTCGGTCTGACGATCAGCTATTGGGCGGACGAGGCGGCGGCGATCGCGTGGCGCGACCATCCCGATCACGCCGCGATTCGCAATATCGGGCGGGCTCGCTGGTACGATTCCTATCGCGTCACCGTCTGCGCGGTCACCCGCAGCTATGACTGGGTGCGTTCATGACGCGGGACAGGACGATGGACCGACGGTTCGCGCTGATGTTCCTCGTGATGCTGACGATCGCGGCGGGCAATACCGCATTGCAATCGATCCTGCCGGCGCTGGGCCGATCGCTGGGCGTCGCCGATCGCGCGGTGGCGGCGGCATTTTCGCTATCGGCATTGTTGTGGGTGCTGGCCGCACCTTTCTGGGCGAACCGGTCCGACCGGCAGGGGCGGCGGGCGATGATCCTGCTCGGGGTAGGTGGCTTTTCGGTGTCGCTCAGCCTGTGCGGCGTGTTTCTGGCGGCGGGGATCAACGGCTGGATCGGCGGTACCGCGGCGTTCGGGCTCTTCATCGCCGGGCGGCTGATCTACGGCACCTTCGGCTCGGCCGCGCCGCCGGCGGTGCAGGCGCTGGTTGCCGGCGAGACCAGTCGCGAGGAGCGGACCAAGGCGCTGACCCTGCTGGCGAGCGCGTTCGGCCTCGGCACCATATTGGGGCCGGCGGTGGCGCCCTATCTGTTGCTGGGCAGCGTCGGCGGCGTCGAAATTGGGCTGGCGGGGCCGGCGTTCGTGTTCGCCGTCTTCGGCGTCGGCGTGTGGATCACGGTGCGGGTGATGCTGTCCGACGATCGCGCGCAGCCACATGCGGAACATGGTGCATCATCGGCCTATCCCTCGATCGGCGGCGCTCCCACTGGCGCCAGCGTGACCGCGGCGACGCAGCCGCATGTCGAGCATGTCGGCTATCTCGACATCCGGGTGCGCGGCTGGATGATCGCCGGACTGGTGATGGGTCACGCGCAGGCGATGACCAGCCAGGCGATCGGTTTTCTGGTGATCGACCGGCTGGCAATCGCCCCGGCGCTGGCACTGGAACCGACCGGCATCGTGCTGATGATGGGAGCGGGCGCGGCGCTGCTGGTGCAATGGGGCGTGATCCCGCTGCTCGGCCTCAGCCCGCGGCGGCTGGTGCTGGTCGGGCTGTTGCTCGCGGCAGCGGGCGTGGCGCTGACCGGGGTGGCGACCTCGCTGTATGGAATCGCGACCGCCTATGCGCTGGCGAACCTCGGGTTCGGCTTCACCCGGCCGGGCTTCACCGCGGGGGCTAGCCTGGCGGTGGGGCCGGCGGCGCAAGGCTCGGTCGCGGGCAAGGTGACCAGCGTCAACGGCGCCAGCTTCGTACTGGGCCCGTCGATCGGCGTAGGGCTGTACGAGATTGCGCGACCGCTGCCGTATCTGGCAGCGGCGGCCGGACTGGTGCTGCTGTTCGTCTACGCATGGGCCACATTGCGCGACCGCTAATCCGCCCGCCGCAGTGTGATGCGGGTGAGTTCGGACGGCCGCCCCACCCGCAGGGCGAAGCCGGGCCACAGCGCGGTGCCGTTGTTGACGTACAGCGTCATGCCATCGATGCGATAGCGGCCCGACACGAAGCCTGCGTTCGGCCCGGCGACCAGCCGATCGAGGCCGGCGATCATCCCACCATGCGTATGCCCCGACAGTTGCAGCGCGACGCCGCGTGCAGCGGCGTTGCGGGCGTTCTTCGGCTGGTGATCGAGCAGCACGACCGGCACGTCCGCCGGCGCTCCCGCCAGCGCGGCGGCCAGGTCGGGCCCGGGCCTTCCGGTCGCCGGCGCGGATGCATCGGTGACGCCGGCCAGCACCAGAGCCGCGCCGTCGCGGGTCAGGACGCCATGTCGATTGGCGAGGATCGTCATCCCCATGCCGGCGAAGTGGCGCATATAGTCTTCGTAACCGAAGAAATATTCGTGATTGCCCGGAATCGCCCAGATACCGTCGCGGGCACGCAGATCGCGGAGCGGTTCGACATCGACGCGGCGGGCATCGAGCGTGCCATCGATGAAATCACCGGTGATGACGATCAGGTCGGCATCGAGGCCGTTGGTGCGATCCACCATCGCCCGCGTCCAGCGCGCCGGGAACAGCCGGCTGATGTGCATGTCGGTCAACTGGACCAGGCGATAGCCGTCGAACCGCCGTGGCAACCCGGCAATGGCGACCGTGATGTCCTTCACCGGCGGCACCCGGATCGCATTGGCGACACCGATCGCGGCGAGCAAGGCCGCGACCCCCGCCGTCGCATAGCGCACCCCGTCCGGCACGACCGGCCAGTGGCCCAGCACGGGTCTGCCGAGCAGCAGGATCGCGTCGGTGACCAGCACGAGCATCGCGAGCAACAGGATCGCACCGAACGCCCAGTTGAACGCAATGACGAACGGCCGGGGAAATTCGGGCGAGAACACCGATCCCGACGATAGGCGGTTCCAGAGGTGATATTGCGAGGCCGCGATCAGCAGCACTGCGATGATCGCCTTGATCCCCAGCGGCAGCGTGAGGGGCCAGACGAAGCGCGCGAGGACGAGCAAGGCCGGCAAGCTGAAGATCAGATGGAAGATCGCGGGTCTCCGAACGAATGGACGGCGCTCAGCCTATCACCACTTTCCCTCTCCCGGCGAAAGAGTGAGGGTGAGAGAACGTTAAAGCCAATCCTTAGCCAGCATCGAATGGTCGTTCCGGCATCCACCGTCACCCCGGACTTGTTCCGGGGTCCACGGTTCCGCAAAGGAAGGACAAGAGGCTCCAGCTTGTCCCGTCGCCGCACGGCGGACCCCGGAACAAGTCCGGGGTGACGAGTGTCTTTGGGCAATACCGGTCTTGCAAATCCGCCTGCAAACCTGAATGTCGATCGTCCCTAGACGTCCGCCTTGCTACCCCGGCTTCGCAATTGTCCGGGTGAGATGAAACCCAGCGGCTGGATCGCGGCGGCGTCCTGCTTCAATCGCGCGGCGATCTGTTCGTAATCCTTCTCCATCTCCGGCGTCACGCTCGCCCGCGATTCGGTGAGCGCCTCCTCGAAATCGGCCATCGTCACCTCTGCCGACTGGAGCGACCGGCGGAGCGCGGTCAGACCGGCACGGCGGACGACGTCCTCAAGATCGGCACCGGTGAAGCGGTCCGTTTGCCTTGCGACCTCGTCAAGATCGACATCGCTCGCCAGCGGCATCTTCTGCGTCTGGATCGCGAGGATGCGCCGCCGCCCCTCGGCATTCGGCACGCCGACATAGACCAGTTCGTCGAACCGCCCCGGCCGGAGCAGCGCCGGGTCGATCAGATTGGGCCGGTTGGTCGCACCGATCACGACGACCGACTGCAATTCCTCCAGCCCGTCCATCTCGGCGAGGATCGTGTTCACCACCCGCTCGGTCACCTGCGGCTCGCCTGCACCGGAGCCACGCGCCGGCACCAGCGAATCGAGTTCGTCGATGAAGATCACGCACGGCGCGACCTGACGCGCGCGCTGGAACAGGCGGGTGATCTGCTGTTCGCTCTCGCCATACCATTTGCTCAGCAGGTCGGACGATTTGGTGGCGATGAAATTCGCCTCCGCCTCGCGCGCGACCGCCTTCGCCAGCAACGTCTTGCCGGTGCCGGGCGGGCCATAGAGCAGGAAGCCCTTGGCCGGACGAATACCGAGCCGGCGGAAGGCGTCGGGGTCCTTCAGCGGCAGTTCGACGCCTTCCTTCAGCCGGTTCTGCGCCGCATCGAGCCCGCCGACATCCTCCCAGCGCACACGTGGGGCCTCGACCATCACTTCGCGCATCGCGCTCGGCTGAACGCGCTTCAGCGCCTCGAGGAAATCCTCGCGCGTCACCGAGAGGTCGTCGAGCACCTCGGGCGGCACGGTGCGTTCCTCGAGGTTTAGGCGCGGCATGATCCGCCGCACGGCCTCAATCGCCGCCTCGCGGGTCAGCGCAGCGAGGTCTGCGCCGACGAAGCCATAGGTGGTGCGCGCCAGTTCGGCGAGGTCGACCTTGTCGCCCAGCGGCATGCCGCGGGTATGAATGCCCAGGATCTCGCGCCGTCCGCGCTCGTCCGGTACGCCGACGACGATCTCGCGATCGAAGCGGCCCGGTCGGCGCAGCGCCTCGTCGATCGCCTCGGGCCGGTTGGTCGCCGCGATCACCACGAGGTTGGCCCGCGATTCAAGGCCGTCCATCAGCGTTAGCAACTGTGCGACGACGCGCTTCTCCGCCTCGCCCTGCACGTTGCCGCGCTTGGGGGCGATCGAATCGATCTCGTCGATGAAGACGATCGACGGCGCGGACTTGGCCGCTTCCTCGAATATCTCGCGCAGGCGGCCTTCCGATTCGCCATAAGCCGACCCCATGATCTCGGGGCCGTTGATCAGGAAGAAGCTCGCGTCCGATTCGTTCGCGACGGCGCGGGCAAGGCGCGTCTTGCCGGTGCCGGGAGGGCCATAGAGCAGCAGCCCCTTGGGCGGATCGACGCCGAGGCGCTGGAACAGTTCGGGATAGCGCAGCGGCAGCTCGACCATTTCGCGCAACTGGTCGATCGTCTGCGCCATGCCGCCGATGTCGTCATAGGTGACGTCGGCGCGGCGCTGTGTCGGCTCCTCATATTCGGGGCGCAGCTCGATCTCGGTATTCTCGTCGATGTGGACGACGCCCTTGGGGCTGGCGGACACGACCGCCAGCCTGATTTCCTGCAACGCATAGGCCGGCGCGTTCATGAACTGCTGGATGCCCGGCGGCATGTTGCCGACGCGCTGGTGACCCGCGGTCGCAACCACATCGCCCTGACACAAGGGCCGCCCGAAGAAGGTGCGCTTCAACGCCTGCGGCTGGCCCTGCAAGCGCAAATTCGCCTGCGCCGGCGCGAAGACCACACGCGTCGCGGGCTTCGACTCCACCGCACGCACCTCGACGAAGTCACCCGCGCCGACGCCGGCATTGGCGCGTTGCAGGCCGTCGATGCGCAGCACCTCGATCCCCTCGTCCTCGGGATAGGGGCCGACCGCGCGCGCGGGGGTGGATTGCTTGCCGACGATCTCGATCACGTCACCTTCGCCCACGCCCAGCGCAGCCATCAGGCTGCGCGGCAGGTGCGCGAGGCCGCGGCCGGAATCCTCCGGACGGCTGTTCGCCACCTGGATCTTGCGGGTGGGGGTATCGGTGTCGGCCATCAAACTCGTTCCTCGAAGGTCCTTCGAAGCGCGCAAGATAGGAAGGCGGTTCCGCCTGTGCGAGGGTATCCCGCGAACGGGAGAGGACAAAAAAAGGGCCGGCGCATGAAGCGCCAGCCCGTGAAAGTTTTAGGAGAGGATGCCTGAAAGGCACGCCCTTTTTGTCGCCGGCAGCTTTATGTTGCAAGTGCGAAAAGATGCGATACGATTGCACAAGTTGCATTCGTTAAACCAGATGAAGGGCAGGAGGGACAGGCGATGCGCAGGCTGCCGCCGTTGGGCGCGATCGAGGCCTTCGTACAGGTCGCAAGACTGGGGTCGGTCAAGGCCGCCGCGACCGAACTCGCGCTGTCCGCACCCGCGCTCAGCCGCCGCGTCCAGTCGCTGGAACGGTTCATCGACCGCCCGCTGTTCGAACGCCGGCATCAGGCGATGGTGCTCAACAGCGACGGCGAACGCCTGCTCGCGCAGATCGCACCGGTGCTCGACAGCCTGTCCGACGCGGTCGAGGCGATGACCGGGACGATCGACGTGCTGCGCCTGCGGCTCGGCATCCTGCCGCTGTTCGCCTCGCAGCGGCTGTTCCCGCGGCTGGGCGAGTTGCGCAGCGCGCATCCCGAACTGCACCTCGACATTGATACCGCCGGGCATGGCGTCGCGCGGCTGGGCGAAGGGCTGGACGCGGTGATCGCCTTGTCGCGCGAGATCGAACCGACGCTCTACGCCAAGCGGCTCGACCGCAATCAGGTGTACGTCATCGGTGCGAAGACCCTGCTGGAGGGACCGGACCCGGTGACGCGGCCGGAACAGCTCGCCGGTCTGACCGCACTGATCCATCGCGAGATGCCCGAGACGTTTTCTGCCTGGCGCGAATCGGCGGGGGTCGACGATATCGAGCCGCTCGCGATCGACTATTTCGATTCGGGCGCGCTGATGCTGGAGGCGGCGGCGCAGGGGCTGGGCGTCGCGTTTATGCACGAGAGCCATTTTCAGGACGCGCGCGACCCGCGGCTGGTGCGGCTGTTCGATATCGTGGTGGAGAGCCCGTACAGCTACTGGTTCGTGTGCCGCCCGCGCGCGTTGCAACAGCGGCCGGTGCGGATGTTCCACGATTGGCTGATCCGGACCCTGGGCGAGGTCTGACGATCCGGTCCACCTGCTTCAATTGCCCCGCCCAAACGTTCCGTCATCCCGGCGAACGCCGGGACCCATGGATGCGCTCGATCAGCGGTGGAACATGCCATCAGCCGCTTGCTACCATGGGTCCCGGCGTTCGCGGGGATGACGGATTTGGCGGTGGATGAGGGGGGCAGTGAACGCCCCCCCCCCCCCGGTCACATCACTCAGCGCGAGCCTTGACGATCTTGCCCGGCGCACGCGGCGGCTCGCCCTTTGGCAGCGCGTCGATTAGTTCCATGCCGGACGTCACTTCGCCCCACACGGTGTACTGGTTGTCGAGGAAGCGCGCGTCGTCGAAGACGATGAAGAACTGGCTGTTCGCCGAGTTCGGATCGCTGGTCCGCGCCATCGAACAGATACCGCGGACGTGCGGCTCCTTCGAGAATTCCTGCTTCAGGTTCGCCTTGCTCGATCCGCCGGTGCCGTCGCCGCGGCCGCCGTCGCCGCCCTGCGCCATGAAGCCGGGGATCACGCGGTGGAAGGGGACGCCGTCGTAGAAGCCCTCGTTGGCCAGCTCGGCAATGCGCGCGACATGGTTCGGCGCGAGGTCGGAGCGGAACTTGATGACGACATCGCCGTCATCGAGCGTCAGGGTCAGGGTTTCGAAGGTATCGGCCATATTCTATCCTCTTGTGGTTGACGGGCAGGTAGTGTCGCAAGTGCCGGAGGGCAAATGCGCGAGGGTGGCCATTCGTGCCGCAGCGCGGTAGACGCGCCCGAAGCAGGCCAGATCGGGGCACGCCCCACCGGGAAGGAGCAGCGATGAGCGAGACCGAACTTCCCGACGCCCCCACCAACGAGCAGGACGAGCTGGACGAGGACGACCGCCTCCGGCCGGAATTCGTCCGTGCGGTGCTCGACGCGGTCGAGGACGGCGACGATGAGGCGGCGCGCGCGCTCGTCGAACCCCTGCACCCGGCAGACATCGCCGATCTGTTCGAGCTTACTCCGCACGAGGACCGCGGGCCGCTGGCGAAGGCGCTGAAGGACCTGCTGGACGGCGACGTCTTCGCCGAAATGAACGATTACGTTCGTGAAGACCTGATCGACGCGCTGACCCCGACACAGGTCGCCGACCTCGCCAGTGAACTCGATACCGACGACGCCGTTGCGATCATCGAGGACATGGAAGAAGCGGATCAGCGCGCGGTGCTGCGCGCGCTCGATCCCGACGATCGTGCCGCGATCGAGGAGGCGCTGTCCTACCCCGAGGAATCCGCCGGCCGCCTGATGCAGCGTGAGCTGATCGCGGTGCCGGATCACTGGACCGTCGGCGATGCGATCGACTTCCTGCGGCACCACGAGGAGCTGACGACCGATTTCTGGGAAATCTTCGTGGTCGATGCCGGCCACCATCCGGTCGGCACGTGCCAGCTGTCCTGGATTCTCCGCACCCCGCGCGGCATCGCGATCGGCGATGTGATGAAGCGCGAACAGACTCTGATCCCTGTCGACATGGACCAGGAGGAGGTTGCGCTCCGCTTCCAGAAATACGCGCTGATCAGTGCCGCGGTCGTGGATTCGGCCAATCGGCTGGTCGGCATGATCACCGTCGACGACATCGTCCACATCATCCAGCAGGAGGCGGGCGAGGACGTGCTGCGCCTGTCCGGCGCGGGCGAGGGTGACATCAACGAACCGATCCGGCTGACGGTGCGCACGCGCCTGTCGTGGCTGGTCGTCAACCTCGGCACCGCGATGCTCGCCGCATCGGTGGTCGGCGCGTTCGAGGGGACGATCGCACGCTTCGCCTTGCTCGCCGTGCTGATGCCGATCGTGTCGGGGATGGGCGGCAATGCCGGCACGCAGACGCTCGCCGTCGTCGTCCGCGCACTCGCCACCAACCAGCTGACCAGTTCGAATACGGCGCGGATGATCCTGCGCGAATTCCGCATCGCGACCGCCAATGGCCTCAGCCTCGCGGTGCTGATCGGGCTCGGCACCTATCTGTTCTATCACAATGCCGAACTGTCGCTGGTCATCGCGATGGCGATGGTGACCAACAATCTCGTCGCAGGGCTGGCGGGCGTGCTGGTGCCGGTGACGCTCGACCGTTTCAACATCGATCCTGCCGTGTCCTCCGCGGTGTTCGTGACGACGATGACCGACGTAATGGGCTTCTTCTCGTTCCTCGGCCTTGCGACCCTCGCAGGGCTGGGCGGCTAGCGTCGGTCACGGCGCGTCTTGCGGGTGATGCGCTGCTAACCCACATCGCAAGTTCATGTTGCACCTGACGAAAGTGGCCTTCGGCGCGGCGAGCGTCGATCATCTTGCCGAGCGGCTGACGCTACGCGCCGCCGATGGCCCGGTGTTCCTGACCACGCGCTATCTGCCCAAGCGGCATGAGGAGGTGGCGGGACAGGGATCGCTGTTCTGGATCCTCAAGCATCAGCTGGTGGCGCGCTCGCCGATCCTCGGCTTCGGCGAGGCGGAGGGTGGGCGCGTCGCGATCCATATCGATCCGGCGCTGGTGCTGGTGCAGGCCCGTCCCAAGCGCGCGCATCAGGGCTGGCGCTATCTGGAGGCGGCGGATGCCCCCGTCGATCTCGGCGGCGAGGCGGATGGCCTTGCCGCGATGCCGCCCGCGCTGGTCGGAAAGCTTGCGGAACTGGCCCTGATCTGATCCTTGCTGCGATCCGCGCTCAGTTCGCAGTGCCGCACGTCACCGGCGCGCCGGCACTGGCGGTGACGCGGCATTTCGGACGGCCGGCGACGGTAATCGTCCCCAGTCCGGTGCTCGACACCTGCGCGGTATAGCGCGCACGGGCGCTGATCGTGCCGAGCCCGTCCAGGTGCACGCCGAGATCGCCGGCATCCAGTCCGGCTGCATCGATCGTGCCCGACCCGTTGGCGAGCAGCCGCGCATTGGCGACGCGTCCGGCGACGCTGACCTTGCCCTCGCCGATCAGCTGGACGTTGAGCTGGTCTCCCTCGACCGAACCGGCGGCGATGGCACCGTTGCCCGTCGCCGCCAGATCGATGCGCGTGCCCTTCAGCTTCGATACCGTCACCCGGCTACCGCCGACCACCGTGAGGCCGATCAATCGCGGCGTGGTCACCATGATCCTGACCGGCGCGGTTGCCGTCGCCTGCGTCTGTTCGCTCCAGCGCCCGATCGTGCTGCGGCGGATGGTCAACGTCGTTCCTTCGGCATGGAGGTCGATGTCGCCGATCACGCCGCGATCGGCGATCACCGTCGCACCCGGTGCACCGCCGGTGGTGACGGTGACATCGAACGCGCCGTTGACCCGCATTTTTTCGAAGCTGCCGAGATCGATGCGGCGCTCGTCGGCCGAGGCGACGGCGGGGACCAGCAGCGGGAGCGCGATGAGGATGCGGAACATGGCCCGAACGTCGCATTGCCGCGCGGCCGGGGCAAGTCCCGCGCAGCCCCTATCGTGCGCAGCGAACCGAGCCGGATCCCATCTTCGACACCTTGCAGATCGCCTGCGGACCAAGGTCGACATCGCCGGATCCCAGCATGCTGATCTGTGCAGGGCCATTCACCGCCGCGCGAACGTCGCCCGATCCGGCGATCGACACCTCCGCCTCTCCGGCGCGCAGACCGGCGGCGTCGAGGCTTCCCGATCCGGCGATATTCGCTTCCAGCCGCCGGATCGTGCCGCCGGCGCGGACGTTGCCCGATCCCGCGATCGAGACCTCCGCCCGGTCGACGCGCAGCGCCGCGACGTTGAGGTCGCCCGATCCGGCAACGTTCGCCGCGAACCGGTCGCCCTCGATCCGATCGACTGCCATCGTGCCCGATCCCGCGATGTTCGCCTCGCCCAGACGGGGCAGGGTGACGTAGACCTTGACCTTGTCCCTGCTGCCCCAGCCGAACAGGCGGTTATGGCGTCCGATCGATAGCGTGCTGCCGTCCCGGGCGATCCGCAACGTGTCGAGCTCGTCGGACGGACCTTCGGCGCGGACGGAGAAGGCGGGGCCAGCCCGGACGTCGACGTCGTCGCTGCCGTTCAGGGCGATCGTGTCGAACGCTTCGGCGGGGTAGGCGCGGGTCGTGCCGCTGCCGGTCGGCGCGATGCCCGGGCCGTCGTCGTTACCGATGGAACATCCGGCCAGCGAAACCGCCGCCAGCATCACGATCGCTCCGTTGCGCATCACCCGTTCCTCCCGATGTGTATTGTCTATATAATACACATCGGGAGGATAGGCAAGCTGGCGATCAACGCCCGCAGCGCACCGTGCCGCTACCGATCTTGCTCACTTCGCAGCGCGCCTGCGGCCCCAGATCGACGGTGCCGCTGCCAGCCATCGATACCTCGGCTGGACCGGCGACGAGGGCACGAACGCTGCCCGATCCACCGACAGACACCTCGGCACTGGTAGCGCGCAGACCGGGAGCGACGATCCGGCCCGAACCGCCGACGTTCGCCTCAAGCGCACGGACGTTGCCTGCCGCCGCGATCTCGCCCGATCCGCCGATGCTCAATTCGGCCTTCTGTGCATCGAGCCGTGCGATGCGCAGCGACCCCGATCCACCGACCGCACCCGCAAAGCGTGCGCCGCCGGCGCGGTCGGCGGCGATGCTGCCCGAACCGCCGACGCTGGCCCCGGCGAGCGCAGGCAGCGTGACGTGGACGACGATGCGGTCTTCCAGCTTGTACTGGCTACGGCCTTCGTAGCGGCGGCCAACTTCCAGCGTCCGATCCTTCACCGCGACGCGAAAGTTGGCGAATGCGCCCGCCGGCCCCTCGGCGCGGACGGAGAAGGCGGGGCCGGTATGGACCAGCACGCGGGCGGCGCCGCCGAGACTGACGGTGTCGAAGCCGCGCGCGGCATAGACCAGTGCGTTGCCGTCGCGCTGTCCCGGCAGACCCGGCCCCTTGTCGCGTTCCGCGGCGAACGCGCCGGCGGCGGCGAGGGGGATCAGGGCGAGTGCGAGATACTTCATCGAACGGCATCCTCAGCTGTTATAGCCGAGCGATACAGTGGATCGTCTACGGTTGTAAACGGCGAATATGGGGTAGGTTATGTGGATTGGAGACGCGTGACGCTCTCGTCTGCGAATCCGCATGTTCATGCGCATCGGCGCCCGCTCCGCGGGCCGGGCCCAGCCCCCACAACGAAAAAGGCGGCCCTTCGCAGGACCGCCTCTTGATAAGCTCTGGCGAAAGCCCCGGCGTTATGCCGGCACCTTCTCCTTGTTGTAGATCGCGGCCGCGGCGCGGAGGATCTCGAGGATCTTTTCCTGTGCCTTGGGCTCGTCGACCTCTTCCATCGCGGCGAGTTCGCGGGCGAGGCGGCTGCACGCCGCTTCAAATATCTGGCGCTCGGAATAGCTCTGCTCGGGCTGGTCGTCGGCGCGGAACAGGTCGCGGACCACTTCGGCGATCGACGCAAGGTCGCCCGAATTGATCTTCGCCTCATATTCCTGCGCGCGGCGCGACCACATGGTGCGCTTGACCTTGGGCTTGCCCTTCAGCGTCTCCATCGCCTCGCGCATCGTCTTGTCCGACGACAGCTTGCGCATGCCGACCGACTCGGCCTTGTTGGTGGGGACGCGGAGCGTCATGCGCTCCTTTTCGAAGCGGAGCACATACAGCTCCAGGCTGGTTCCGGCGATCTCCTGCTTTTGCAGCTCGATCACACGGCCGACGCCATGCTTCGGATAAACAACGTAATCACCGACATCGAAGGACAATGCCTTGGCAGCCATGAACGGGCCTTTCTGGATCGCATCGCTCGTCATGGACGGCCCGTGGCGGCAAACCGCTGTCGGACCGACGAGGATGGTTGGTACGAGTGTCTCCTGAGCAGGCATGACTCGTCATGCCCGTCATGGACCCTTTTAACATACTCGCAATAAAATTACCAGCGCGGATCAGTCAGCGACGCTGCCTCATGCCCGCGAAATCCGCGACTTAATCGCCCGTGCCCGGTTCCGGCGAGAAGAACTGGTCGTACTTATTCTCGACGCCCTTCATCGTATCCGCATCGGGCGGCGTCTGGTCCAGCTTGCGCGTCACGTTGGGCCATTGCGCGGAGAAGGTCGTGTTAAGCTCCAGCCATTGCTCCAGCCCGGATTCGGTATCCGGCAGGATCGCCTCGGCCGGGCATTCCGGTTCGCAGACGCCGCAGTCGATGCACTCGCTGGGATTGATGACGAGCATGTTCTCGCCCTCGTAGAAGCAGTCGACCGGACATACCTCGACGCAGTCCATATACTTGCAGCGGATGCAGGCATCGGTGACGACGTAGGTCATGGGCGTTCCTTGCGGCCTTGATAATTTGCTCCCTGCGGAGCGGGGTAACGGGCTCCACGCGAAGCCGGATATGAACGCGAGGCTGCTATGCCCCGTTCCCCCTCACGTCAATCGATAGGGGACGGTTGCGATACGTTTGCAACCAGCTCTTGATAACAGGCCTGCGCCTCGGGCGCGGGGCCACGTCGTGCCGGCAGCGCCTCGACCCGCAACACGCGCACGCGATCACCGGATGCAAAGGTCAGGATATTGCCGATGCGCACCGGCGCAGCGCTGCGATCTACGACCCGTCCGTCGATCCGCATGCGGCCATCGCAGGCGATCTCCTGCGCACGCTGCCGCGTCTTGGCGATCCGCACGAACCACAGAAAGCGGTCGAGGCGCATGCTCGCTTCAGCCATGGCGCCAGCTCGCCAGTGCCGCGAACGCACCCGTCGGCGGTGGTGCGGGTCGCTCCTCGCGTTTGGGCGGGCGCCGGCCGTGCCATACCCATGCCGGGACGTCCTGCCCGTCCCTGCGAACGGTGCGGAAACCGAGTTCGGCCATCAGCCGCTCGAACGTCGCCGTTTCCACGCCCATCGATGTCGCCAGCGCCGGATCGGGCGCGAACGGCTTGCGGCCCTGCCGCGCGTCGTGCGCGGCGCGCGCGATCCGCTCGACCAGATCGACGCGTACCGCCTGTGCGGCGAGCGGGCGGAACCCGGTAGCGAGCGTCGCGCCCGGCGCACCTCGAGGCAGCACACTCGCGCCCTCGCGCGGCGAGGCCGGTACCGTTCCGCGGACCGCGAGCAGCGCCAGGCGCCAACGTGCCGCCGCGGGCTTCAGCAGCCGGGGATCGAAAAGATCGAGTGCGCCGATGGTGATGCCGATCTTGCGCAACCGCTTGCGCTCGTCCTGGTCGAGCGCGTCCAGCGGTTCGCGCAAACCCAGTCTCGGGAACAGCCCTCCCGTCGCTTCCAGTTCGCCCGCGACGACACGCAGCGCCGGGGTGGCCTCGGGGTCGCGTGCGGCTTCGGACAGCGCGGGCAGGACGGGCAGATACTTCGCCAGCATAGCGCCCAGCCAGCGGGCCAGCCGCGTCTGCACCGCCTCGCGCTGTGGTTTTGTCAGGCAGTCGAGGTCGCGATCCAGCCTGATCTGCGGCCGGGCCAGCGACGGCCCGGGCGTCAGTTGCGCCACGGTATGGCCACCCCATCTGATCGCAGGGCCATCCAGCATGAAGGCGGCGTCCTCGGCGCCGACCAATGCTTCACCACGGCGCGTGCGCTCGCCCGCCAGCCGCTTCTCCGCGGCGGCCAGTAACAGACGGCGATCGCCTGCCCGGGCGGCGGGATCGACGGTGAAACGAAAGCCGTCGAGCCGGCCGATCGGATGATCCTCGACCAGCACCTCGCCCTCCGGCCCGATCAATACCGGTAGCAGGCTGGCATCGGCACCGATCTGGCGGATCAGTGCCGTGGTGCGCTTGTCGACGAACCGCTGGGTCAGGCTGGCGTGCAGCCCATCGGACAGCCGCTCCTCGATCTGGCGGGTGCGCTCGGCGCCGTATGCGGGATCGGCCAGCCAGTCGGGGCGCTGGGCGATGTAGGCCCAGCTGCGGATCGCTGCGATCCGCCCGGCGATCGTCTCGACATCCCCTGCGATCGTATCGAGCCGGGTCACCTCGTCGGCGAACCATTGGTTGGGGATGACGCCGCGCCCCTCGGACAGATAGCCGAAGACACGGCTGACGAAGCGGGCGTGCGGATCGATGCCGAGCTTGCGGAAATCGGGCAGGCCGCACGCCGCCCACAATCGCTTGACCATCGCCGGCGATCGCGACCGGTCGCGGACCCACGGTTCGTCGGCGAGCCGCTTCAGCACGGCTAGATCGGTAGACTGTGGCGACGGCAGCAGCACGCCCGGCTCCGGCCTTCGCTCCAGACTGGCGATCAGCGCGTCGACGCTGGAGAAGTCGGGTTCGCCGTTGCGCCAGTACAGATGCTCGATCCGCGGAAAGCGATGCTCCTCGATCGCGAACACCTCTTCGGGCAGGAATGCGCCGGGTCCCTCCTCGACGACGCCGCCGAAGGTGCCGTCGCGCTGGTGGCGTCCGGCCCGGCCGGCGATCTGCGCCATTTCTGCCACGGTCAGTCGGCGGTTGCGGCGCCCGTCGAACTTGTGCAGCCCGGCGAAGGCGACATGCGCGACGTCCATGTTCAGGCCCATGCCGATCGCATCCGTCGCGACCAGATAATCGACTTCGCCAGCCTGAAACATTGCAACCTGCGCGTTGCGGGTACGCGGTGACAGCGCGCCCATCACCACCGCTGCACCACCGCGCAGCCGGCGCAGCATCTCGGCGACGGCATAGACCTCCTCCGCGCTGAACGCGACGATCGCCGAGCGCTTAGGCAAGCGGCTGATCTTCTTCGCGCCCGCGTACGTCAGCTTCGAAAAGCGCGGCCGTCCGACGATTTCGGCATCCGGCACCAGATCGCGGATCATCGGGCGCAGCGCCTCCGATCCCAGGATCATCGTTTCCTCCCGCCCGCGACGCCGCAGCAGCCGGTCGGTGAAGACATGTCCCCGCTCCGCATCGGTCCCCAGCTGCGCCTCGTCCAGCGCGACGAAGGCGGCGTCGTGTTCGGGCATCGATTCGACCGTGCACAGGTGCCAGCGCGCGTTGGGTGGCGCGATCTTCTCCTCGCCGGTGACCAGCGCGACCTGATCCGCGCCCTTCAGCTTGACGACCCGGTCGTACACCTCGCGCGCCAGCAATCGCAGGGGAAACCCCATGATGCCGCTGGAATGCGCGCACATCCGCTCGACCGCGAGATGCGTCTTGCCGGTGTTGGTGGGTCCCAGGACCGCGGTGACCGCCGCTTTCATGACGGGCAATGTCGGGTGTCTTTCGGCGCGGCGCAATGACTTGGGTGCACAGCATCGATCGAGCCGCCCAGCCTCGCCGATCGTCGACCGACCGATGACCATCCGGACCGGCGGAAGGTCAGAAAGGCCAACGACCGTGCTTCAATTTTTGGCAGATTCATCCGGTAATCGGCGGCTCCGCATAATCTTTGTGCAGTGCGGCAATCTGGTATGACAATAATTGTGTCTTTTTCGCTACACTGCACGTTAAAGGCGCCTCTAAGATGAATGGCGTCTTTACAGCTAATTAGTCCGGCCTCATTCCTTCTTCCCATGGCCCTTGGGAGCCGCTCGCGCGGCTGAAAGGGGGCTAGGCACTGCCCGAAACCGGCACCGTCACAGCGGGTCGCGACCATTTCGGGTCAAGCGAGGGAAAAACATGATCAACACACTTAACTTCGCGCGGAAGTCGTTGCGCGGCAGCACGGCGCTCCAGGCGCTGGCGCTGGTTGGCGCCGGCCTCGGCGCGTTCGCCGTGGCCGCACCGGCGGCCGCACAGGATTACAGCCAGGTCAACGCGACGGGTCGCATCCAGAGCACCAGCGGCCAGCCGATCGCCGGCGCGACCGTGACCGTCACGTCGAACGACCAGGGCTTCACCCGCACCGTCACCACCGGCAACGACGGCACGTTCCGCGTGCCCGCACTGCCGCAGGGCAATTACACCTTCACGATCGAGGCATCGGGCTTCGACAGCTTCACCGACAACAACGTCGGCCTGAACCAGGCTGGCGCCGCCAACCAGTTCACGCTGTCGCCGGCCGGTTCGGCCAGCACCTCCGCCGATGGCGGGGACATCGTCGTGACCGCCGGTCGCGTCCAGACCGTCGACTTCAACCGCAACACCACCGGCGCCGTGATCAACCTCGGCGAGCTGGCGACGCGCGTTCCCGTGGCGCGCGACATCACCTCGGTCATTCTGCTTGCGCCGGGCACGCAGACGGGCGATCCTGCCTTCGGCAACGTGCCGTCGATCGCCGGTTCGTCGGTGTCGGAGAACACGTTCTACATCAACGGCCTGAACATCACCAACTTCACCACCGGTATCGGTGCGAACACGGTGCCGTTCGACTTCTATCAGTCGGTCGAAGTGAAGACGGGCGGCATCCCCGCTGAATTCGGCCGTTTCACCGGCGGTTTCGTCAATGCGACGACCAAGTCGGGTTCGAATGAATTCCACGGCGGCGTGACGTTCAACTGGGAGCCGGACGACCTGCGCGCCAAGTCGCCCAACACCTATGCGACGGACAACGATTCCCGCTTCAACGAGCGCAAGGAATTCATCGCGCAGCTGTCGGGTCCGATCATCAAGGACCATCTGTTCTTCTACGGTATCTACAATAGCCGTAACATCGTGTCGGGCGTTGGCTCGACGGGTACCGTCACCGCCGCGACTACCGGCGCCAACGGCTGCTCGACCTACACGACGCTCTGCGCCGCCTATCCGGGTCCTGCCACGGCAGGCCTTGCGCTTGCCGGTACCGGCTTCACGCGTTCAACCACCAACAGCCCGTTCTACGGCGGTAAAATCGACGCGGTGATCGTCGATGGTCAGCGGTTGGAGTTCACCTACTTCAATACCGAAAGCACGACGCGCAACGATACCTTCGGCAACGCAACCTACACCCTTGCCAGCGGCGGGCGTTACAACCCGAACACCAATCAGCCCGGTCGTTATGCCTCGTCGTCGGTGTCGCGCGGGGGCGGTGAGAACTATGTGGGTCGTTACACGGGTACATTCACGGACTGGCTGACGCTGTCGGCCGCCTATGGTCGTTCGTATCAGCGTGGCGATTCAACGTCATCGACGCCGAATTTCCCGTCGATTTCGGATCAGCGTAGTGGTGGCACGGTATCGATCGGCAATCCGACGGGGAACTCGACCTTCGAGGAAGCGCGTCGCGAATTCTATCGCGCGGATGCTGATCTGTACTTCAACCTGCTCGGGAGCCATCACATTCGTGGCGGTTACGATCGTGAGAACCTGCGCGATCGCTCGGAAACCCTTGCCAATGGCAACTATCAGCTGGTCTACGCCAACTCCGGTCCGAACGGTGACGGCACGGTAACGACCCCGAACACGCAGTATGTGTATCGCCGCTTCTTCCGCAACGGTGGTTTGTTCACCACGAAGGGCGAAGCCTATTACTTGCAGGACAACTGGATCCTGTTCAGCAATCGTCTGAACATCACGGCCGGCGTTCGCAACGATCGCTTTACGAACAAGAACGCCGATGGCGAAACGTTCTTCAATTCTGGCGATAACTGGGCGCCGCGTATCAGCGCCAGCTTCGATCCGATCGGCGATGGCCGCACGAAGGTCTTCGGTTCGTTCAACCGTTACTTCTTGCCAGTCGCCACGAACACGAACGTTCGTCTTGCTGGTCCGGAGCTCGATTACGACCAGTATTATGTTCTGGCGGGCGTGAATTCCGACAGCACGCCAATTTACGGCGCGCCGATCGCAATCAGCGGCAGTCAGGCAACCGCCTGTCCTACTCTGGCTATCGAACCGACGGCCGGTGGCGTCCGGAACTGTGTCGTGCGCAGCGATGGCACGTCGCCGCCGTTCGCTTCGCTGGTCAGCTCGAATCTGAGCGCACAGTCGACCGATGAATATCAGGTCGGTTTCGAGCAGCGTCTGGGCGCTCGCATGAAGTTCAGCGCTTTCTACACCCAGCGTGACCTCGGTGTGTCGCTCGAGGACGCGTACATCGATGCGGGCGTGCAGTCGTATTGCCGTCGTACGCAGACGGGGACTGTACTGGCTTCCTGCCTTGCCACGTTCAGCGGTGCCCACCAGTATGCGCTGCTCAACCCCGGCAAGGACGTTACCGTCGTACTCGACGGCAGCGCCCTTGATGGTCGCGAAGTGACGCTAACTGCCGCCGACATCGGTCTGCCGAAGGCGAAGCGTAGCTACAAGGCGATGACCTTTACGTTCGATCGTGAGTTCGATGGCGTGTGGAGCCTTGCGGCGAACTACACCTACTCGAAGAACGTCGGTAACATCGAAGGCGGCGTCCGTTCGGACAACGGCCAGACCGACTCCGGCCTGACCACCAACTTCGACTATCCGGCGCTGGTCAACGGTGCATATGGCTATCTGCCCACGCACAACGCCCACAACATCAAGGTCTATGGCAGCTATCAGATCAATGATCTGATCAACGTCGGCCTGAATGTGCAGGCGACGTCACCGCGCAAGTACGGCTGCATCGGCCGCGTGCCGACCAGCGTCGATGGCGGTAATGCCGGTGCCTATGGCGCCGCCGGCTTCTACTGCATCACCGACGCTGCCGGTAACATCCAGACGCAGGGACCTTACACCGTCAACACCAACGTTGGTGGCGTTACGGGTCGTTTGACGCCGCGCGGCAGTGTCTTCGAAAACGATTGGCAGACGACCGTCAATCTGGACGTCGGTCTGAAGATCCCGACCGATGCATTCGACGCACAGCTTCGCTTGTCGATCTTCAACCTGCTGAACGACAAGGCCGTGTTCGATCGTCAGGAACTGGGTACGACTGGTCCCGGCGCTCCGTCGCCGAACTACGGTCTGCCGCTCACCTACCAGACGCCGCGTTTCGTTCGCGTCCAGTTCGGTGTGAACTTCTAAGCGCTCGGACGCCTGGAACAAAAGAAAGGAGCGGCTGCAAGGCCGCTCCTTTTTTGTTGTTCGCGATCGATGTGAAACGCCGGCCTCATTCCACCTGAAGCGCCAGTTTCCCGTCCCCCTCGTCCACCCGTACGACTGCGCCATCCTTCACGTCGCCGCGCAGGATCAGGTCGGCCAGCGGATCCTGCAGATAGCGCTGGACCGCGCGCTTCAGCGGCCGGGCGCCGTAGACCGGGTCGTAGCCGACGCGGCCCAGCCATGCCCGCGCCGCATCGGTCAGGTCCAGCGTCACCTTGCGATCGGCGAGCAACCTGCCGACGCGCGCCACCTGGATGTCGACGATCGGCGCCATGTGCGTCTGCCCCAAGCGGTGGAACAGGATCACCTCGTCCAGCCGGTTGAGGAATTCCGGACGGAAGTGCGCCCGGACGATCTCCATCACCTGCGGCTCGACCGTCTCGACGTCCTGTCCCTCCTCGAGGCTGGCAAGATATTGCGAGCCGAGGTTGGAAGTGAGGATGATCAGCGTATTGCTGAAATCCACCGTGCGGCCCTGACCATCGGTCAGCCGCCCGTCGTCGAGCACCTGCAACAGCACGTTGAACACGTCGCCGTGTGCCTTTTCGACCTCGTCAAACAGCACCACCTGATACGGCCGCCGTCGTACCGCTTCGGTCAGCACGCCGCCCTCTTCATAGCCGACATAGCCGGGAGGTGCGCCGATCAGCCGCGACACCGCATGCTTTTCCATGAACTCGCTCATGTCGATACGGACCATCGCGTTGGGGTCGTCGAACAGGAACTCGGCCAGCGCCTTGGTCAGTTCGGTCTTGCCGACTCCCGTCGGGCCGAGAAACAGGAAGCTCCCCAGCGGGCGGTTAGGGTCCTGTAACCCCGCCCTTGCACGGCGCACCGCGGTCGAGACGGCGCGTACCGCATCGGCCTGGCCGATCACGCGCTTGCCGATCACCTCTTCCATGCGCAGCAGCTTGTCGCGTTCGCCGGCCAGCATCCGCTCGACGGGGATACCCGTCCAGCGGCTGACGACACCGGCGATGTCGTCGGCGGTGACCTCTTCGCGCAGCATTGCGCCCTTGGTGACGTTCTGTGCCTCGGCCAGCTGCTTCTCGAGCGCGGGAATACGACCGTAGGAGAGCTCGCCCGCCTTCGCCAGATCACCGGCGCGCTGGGCCTGTTCCAGTTCAAGCCGCGCGGCGTCGAGCTGTTCCTTCAGCTTCGCCTCGCCGGCGATCTTGTCCTTCTCCGCCTGCCAACGCTGCGTCAGCTCGGCCGATTGCTGCTCGAAGTTCGCGAGTTCCTCCTCCAGCGTTTCGAACCGGTCGCGCGACGCCTCGTCGGTTTCGCGTCGCAATCCCTCGCGCTCGATCTTCAGGCGGAGGATGCGGCGATCGAGCGTCTCTATCTCTTCGGGCTTGCTCTCCACCTCCATGCGGATGCGGCTCGCGGCCTCGTCCATCAGATCGATCGCCTTGTCGGGCAGGAACCGGTCGGTGATGTAACGGTTCGACAGCGTCGCCGCCGACACCAGCGCACCGTCGGTGATCCGCACGCCGTGGTGAAGCTCGTATTTCTCCTTCAGCCCGCGCAGGATACTGATCGTATCCTCGACCGTCGGTTCGCCGACGAACACCGGCTGGAAGCGGCGCTGCAACGCCGGGTCCTTCTCGACGTACTTGCGATATTCGTCGAGCGTGGTCGCACCGACGCAATGCAGTTCGCCGCGTGCCAGCGCCGGCTTCAGCAGATTGCCCGCGTCCATTGCGCCCTCGGACTTACCGGCGCCGATCAGCTGGTGCATCTCGTCGATGAACAGGACGATGTCGCCCTCTGCGGCCTTCACCTCGTCCAGCACGCCCTTCAGCCGCTCCTCGAACTCGCCGCGATATTTCGCACCGGCGATCAGCGCGCCCATGTCGAGCGACATCAACGTCCGGCCCTTCAGCGTGTCGGGTACGTCGCCATTGGCTATGCGCAGGGCGAGTCCCTCGGCGATCGCGGTCTTGCCGACGCCGGGTTCACCGATGAGGGCGGGGTTGTTCTTGGTGCGGCGCGCGAGAATCTGGATCGTGCGGCGAATCTCCTCGTCGCGGCCGATCACCGGGTCGAGCTTGCCGTCGCGCGCCGCCTGCGTCAGGTCGCGGGCGAACTTTTTCAGCGCATCGTAGCGGTCCTCCGCCGATGCGGTGTCCGCGGTCCGGCCGCCGCGCAGCGCGTTGATCGCGCCGTTCAGGCCCTCCGCCGTCGCACCCGCAGCCTGCAGCGCCCGGCCTGCATTCGTCGTCTGCGCAAGCGCGAGCGCCAGCAGCAGCCGTTCGACGGTGACGTAGCTGTCGCCAGCCTTCTGTGCGACCTGTTCGGCAGAATCGAGGACCCGCACGGTGTCGTTGTCGAGCCCCGGCGTCGTCTGTGCTCCCGAACCGGACACCGCCGGAATCTTGCCGAGTGCGGTGTCGACCTCCGCGACGGCGCGCTTCGCGTCGCCACCGGCAGCCTGGATCAGCCCGGCCGCCATGCCCTGATCGTCCTCCAGCAGCGCCTTGAGGATATGGTCCGGCGTGATCCGCTGATGGTTCATGCGGATCGCGACGGTCTGCGCCGACTGGAGGAAACCCTTCGCGCGATCGGTGAATTTCTCGAGGTTCATATCAGCCCTGCTCCAACCTCATCTCAGTATTGCCCGAATGTAGTGTTGCCATTGTGCAACACAAGTGTGGCGGATCGTCGAAATCGCCGAAAACAAATCCGTATCGGTCGCTTGCCAGCGGTACCGTCACCGTTATGCTCCACCAGCACAGTCGTTCAAGACATACCGGGGATCCTGCACCATGACGAAGCTTCTCGCGCTTGCCGGCGTCGCATCGATCGCGCTCGTCGCGCCGCTGCACGCCCAGACCGCGGCCGCCATCAAAGCCGCGCCGGTGTCGGCGCTCGTCAAGTCGGTGGACATCCCTTACCAGCAGTTCACGCTGAAGAACGGCCTGCGCGTCATCGTCCATACCGACCGCAAGGCGCCCGTCGTGGCGGTCAGCGTGTGGTACGACGTCGGCGCGAAGCACGAGCCGAAGGGGTCGACCGGCTTCGCGCATCTGTTCGAACATCTGATGTTCAACGGGTCGGAGAATGCGCCCGACGACTTCTTCGAACCTCTGAAGCAGGTCGGCGCGACTGACTTCAACGGCACTACCAACCTCGACCGCACCAACTATTTCGAGACGGTGCCGACCGGGGCGCTCGACCGGGCGCTGTTCCTGGAAAGCGACCGCATGGGCTATCTGCTCGGCGCGATCACGCAGGCGAAGCTCGACGAGCAGCGCGGCGTCGTCCAGAACGAGAAGCGGCAGGGCGACAACCAGCCCTATGGCCTGGTTCGCTACAAGGTGACCGAGGGGCTGTTCCCCGCCGATCACCCTTATGGTCATGACACGATCGGGTCGATGGCCGATCTGGATGCGGCGTCGCTGCAGACCGTGAAGAACTGGTTCACTGCCAATTACGGCCCGAACAACGCGGTGCTGGTGCTCGCCGGCGACGTCGATGTCGCCACCGCACGGCCGCTGGTCGAAAAGTATTTCGGCGCGATCAAGGCGGGCCCGAAGAGCGTCAAGCGCCCCGCGCCGGTGCCCACGCTCGCCGCGCCCAAGGCGGAGACGATCAAGGATCGCGTCGCCGCGGTGATGGTGTCGCGCAACTGGGCGATCCCCGGCGGCAACGCGCCCGATGCCGCGGCACTCGACGTAGCGGCGACGGTGCTCGGCGGCCTTGCCTCCAGCCGGCTCGACAACATCCTCGTCAAGCAGGAGAAGCTGGCGGTCAACGTGTCGGCCTATGCCGGTGGCGGAGCCGAGGTCAGCAACTTCGGCATCCGCGCGATCGTCAAGCCGGGCATCGACCCCAAACTGGTCGAGGCGCGTATCGACGCGATCCTCGCGGACTTCCTGAAGAACGGCCCGACGCAGGACGAGGTCAGCCGCGTAGTGACCACACGCGTCGCCGGCACGATCGGCGGGTTGGAATCGGTCGGCGGTTTCGGCGGCAAGGCGGTCGCGCTGGCGCAAGGTGCGTTGTTCTACAACGATCCCGGCTTCTACAAGACCCGTCTCGCCCGCCTCGCTGCGCAGACACCCGCCACGGTCAAGGCCGCCGCCGACAAGTGGCTCGGTCGTCCGGCCTACGCGCTGACCGTCGAACAGGGTGCGCGCGAAGCCTATGCGGAGGCGACCGTGCCACCACCGGTCGCGGTAAAGGCTGCGCCCGAGACGCCGGTGAAGGGCACGCGCGGGCCGCTGCCGGCCGTCGGTGCGCTCACCGGGCTGACCTTCCCGGCGGTGCAGCGTACCCGGCTGAACAACGGGATCGAGGTCGTCTACGCGCAACGCACCGCGGTGCCGGTGACGCAGGCGGTCTTGAGCTTCGATGCCGGTACCGCCGCCGACGTCGCGGGCAAGCTCGGCACGCAGGGGCTGACGCTGGCGATGCTCGATGAAGGGACGACCAGCCTGAACTCGATCCAGCTGGCCGAGGCGAAGGAAAGGCTGGGCGCGGAGATCGGCACAGGCAGCAGTCTCGATCGTACGACGATGTCGATGCAGGTCCCAAGCGCCAATCTGATGCCGGCCCTGACGCTGTTCGCGGACATCGCCCGCAATCCCGCGTTCGACGAAGCGGAGCTGGCCCGCGTCAAGACGCAGACGCTTGCTGGCATCCAGCAGGAATTGACCAATCCGATGGGCCTGATCGGCCGTGTCGTGCCGCAGGTCACCTACGGCCCCGACTTCCCCTATGCCAAAGCGCAGGGTGGCGGCGACCCGCGGGCAGTGGCGGCGCTGACCCGCGCCGACCTGATCGCCTATCGGCAGGCCTGGCTGCGGCCGGACAAGGCAAAGCTGTTCGTCACCAGCGATCGCCCCCTCGCCGAGGTGACCGCGGCGCTGAACGCGGCGCTCGGCGACTGGACGGCGACCGGCACGGCCGGCACCAAGAACTTCGCCGTCGCCCAGCGTCCGGCCGTGCCCGCGATCAAGCTGATCGATCGGCCCGACAGCCCGCAGTCGGTGATCGTCGGTGTGATCCCGACCACCCTCAAGGGCACGCAGGACCTGCTGCCGGTCGCTACCGCCAACGACGCGCTGGGCGGCAGCTTCCTCGGCCGGCTGAATATGGACCTGCGCGAGAACAAGCATTGGTCCTATGGCGCCAATGGCCGCTTCCAGACCGCGGAATATGCCGCGCCGTTCATCCTGTCCGCGCCGGTGCAGGCGGACAAGACCGGCCCCTCGCTCGCATCGGCACGGGAGGATGTCGTAGCGTTCCTCGGCAAGGAGCCGATGACCGAGGTCGAGTTCAAGCGTGCGATCAACGGCGCCATCAACGCGCTGCCCGGCACGTACGAAACGTCGGACGCGGTACTCGCGGCGATGCAGAGCAACGACCTGTACAAGCGCCCCGACGATTACCAGACAACGCTGACCGCGCGCTATCGTGGCTACACGCTGCCGCAGCTGAACTCCGCGATCCAGAGTGCGTTGGATGCCAAGCGGATAACCTGGGTCGTCGTCGGTGACGCGGCCAAGGTGAAGCCGCAGCTTGACACCCTTGGCCTGCCGGTCGAGGTCGTGCCGGCAAGTGCGGTGGCCGGCGGTTCTGCCGGTGCCGTGACCGCAGCGAAGTAAGGAGAGTGGCAATGGCCGATGTCGATGGCAGCTGGGACTGCACCGTTAAATCGCCGCTGGGCGACCAGAACCTGACCCTGACCGTGAACAGCGACGGGTCGACCTTCACCGGCACCGCATCGGGTGCGATGGGCTCGAGCGACGTGACCGGGGAAGTCTCGGGCAACACGATCACCTGGAAGCAGCAGATGACCGTGCCGATGCCGATGACGCTCGATTGCGAAGCGACGGCGGAGGGCGACACGCTGACCGGCACGGTCGGCGCCGGCGCGTTCGGCAGCTTCCCGCTGTCGGGCAAGCGCACGGGTTGATCCGATCGGCAACCGCCGATCGTAGCGCATGCGCGGCCCGTCTCCTGACGAGGAGGCGGGCCGTGACGGTTTCCGGGGCGCCGCTTCGCGGCCGATCGATCGCTGGCATCGGAATGGAGGATGCCCGATGCGCGTCGCAGGGTCATGTTCGACGCGCGGGCCTCGACCTGTCATGCTACATGACGAGGCAGTGGTATCGGGATGTATGACGCTTAGGTACATCGTAAGGGCGGCAGGCGTTGTAACGCTGGGCGTGACCGCAGCGGCTGGTGCACAGGTGCCGACAACCCCGGGCGCCGTATCCGGAACGCCGACACCGCCCACCGACGATATCGTGGTGAATGGGTTGCGGGATCTCGATCTCAACGATCCCGAGGCACCGGTGACGCATCGGACCATGGGCACCAATCGGACCGGTTACAGCGCCAATGCCAGCAACGGCATCTTCGCGATGTCGGAGCGGTTTGCACGATGCGCGGTCACGCCGGAACTCAACGCGAAGCCCGCGGCGCGCGACGCGCTGCGCCGGGCACTGGATGGCCCCATCAACGGCGCCGGGCAGCGCTTCTGGCAAGGTCGTTTCGTCGGCCTGCGTTCGACCTGCGCGCAGGACCCGCAACTCGCGCGGCTGCACGGCCTCGCCGCGATCGACGGCAAGCATTACGATCCAAGTTATTATGATCGCGGCGCAATGTACCTTCGCGCCCTCCAGATTTTCGCGCCGGGACTGACTATGACTAGGGCGCAAACGGCTGATCCGGTCGTGCAACGGCGGTTCGATGCACGCGAGATCCCGCTCGCGCGTTATCGCTTACCGGTCGACCGCCGGTATTTCGAGATCGCCGTATGTCTGGTCCGGATGCAGCCCGAACGATCGTTGCGTCTGGTGCGAACCCAACGCGCCGACCTGATCGGCAACCTGGAAGCATCGATCGTCGGCGGTGGGCTCGTCTGTGTCGGTCGTGCGAAAAAGGTCTATTTCGATCCGGCGCAATTTCGCATGTACGTTGCTGATGCGGTATATCGCTGGGCAGTCGCGATCAAAGGAACCGATTCGCTCGTTCCCGCGCCCTGAGTAAACGGTGCGCGACATGCGTGCTACCGCACGATGCGGGTGATGTGTCCCATCTTGCGTCCGGGGCGCGCCGTGCCCTTGCCGTAAAGATGCAGATGCGCGCCCGGCTCGCGCAGCGCCGGCTGCCAGGAATCCTCGCCGATCAGGTTTTCGAGCGCGACGGTTCGCCCGGTCAGCGCGGTGCTGCCGAGCGGGAGGCCGCAGATCGCGCGGATGTGGTTTTCGAATTGCGAGGTTTCCGCGCCCTCGATCGTCCAATGCCCCGAATTGTGCACGCGCGGCGCCATCTCGTTGAACACGGGGCCGTCGGCGGTCGCAAAGAATTCGCATGCCAGCACGCCCACGTAGTCCAGCTCGGCGGCGATGCGACAGGCGAGGGCGGTCGCCTCTTCCGCCTGACCCAGGATGTCGCGCGGAGCGGGCACGGTCGAGGTGCGCAGGATCGCGTCGACGTGGACGTTATGCGGCGGGTCGTAGCGCACCGTCGCGCCATCCTGTGCGCGCGCGATCAGGATCGAGAATTCGTGGCTGAATGTGACGAACGCCTCCAGCACCGCCGGACCGCCGATCGCCTCCCACGCCGCATCCGCATCGGCAGGTGTGTGCAACCGCACCTGTCCCTTGCCGTCATAACCGAAGCGTGCGGTCTTCAGCACCGCGGGCGTGCCGACATGGGCCAGCGCCACCTCCAGCGATTCGCGGCTGTCGACCGCGGCCCAGCGCGCCGGGCGGCCACCGACGTGCTCGACGAAGCGCTTTTCGGCGATCCGCTCCTGCGCCGCCGCCAGCGCGCGCGGGTGGGGGTGGACCGGCACGCGTTCCGCCAGCCATTCGACCGGCGCCAGCGCGATATTCTCGAATTCGTAGGTGACGACGTCGCACGACGCGGCGAAATCGGCGAGGACGATGCGGTTGTGATAATCCGCCCGCGTCATGCTGGATGCGGTCTGCGCCGCGACGCTCTCGCGGTCGGGCGCGAGCACGTGCGTGCGATAGCCGAGCTGCGCCGCCGCCACCCCGAGCATACGGCCCAATTGTCCGCCGCCGAGAATGCCGATCGTGCTGCCGGGCTTCAGCATCATGCCGGTTCGGTGGCGACCGCGTCGGTCTGCTTCTGCCGCCACGCCTGCAGCCGCTGCGAGAGCGCTTCGTCGCTGGTGGCGAGAATCGCCGCAGCGAGCAGTCCGGCATTGATCGCGCCGGCCTTGCCGATCGCGAGGCAGCCGACCGGAATGCCCGCGGGCATCTGCACGATCGACAGCAGCGAATCCTGCCCCTTCAACGCCTTGCTCTGCACCGGCACGCCCAGCACCGGCAAATGCGTCATCGCCGCCGCCATGCCCGGCAGGTGCGCCGCGCCGCCGGCACCTGCGATCACCACTTTCAGCCCACGATCCGCCGCGGTCTTCGTATAATCGTATAGCCGGTCGGGGGTACGATGCGCCGAGACGACCCTGGTCTCATGCGGCACGCCAAGTTCGGCCAGCACGTCCGCCGCGCCCTGCATCGTCTCCCAGTCGGACGTCGAGCCCATGATGATGCCGACCAGCGGATATTCCATCGCGCGCACCTAGCGGGGGAGGAAGGGGAGGGCAACTTGAGTTGCCCGGTGGGTGAAGCTCAGCGTTCGCTCAGATAATAGCGATCCGTCGCCACAAGCGAACCGTCCAGTTCGTAGACGATCGGCTGACCGGTCGGAATCTCCAGTCCGGTGATTTCATCGTCGGGAATGTTCGACAGGTGCTTCACCAATGCACGCAACGAATTGCCGTGCGCCGAGATCAGCACCCGCTGCCCTTCGCGCAGCAGCGGTGCGATCCGCTCCTCGTAATAGGGCAGGACGCGGTCGATCGTGTCCTTCAGGCTCTCTGTCGACGGAATGGCGATGCCGGCATAGCGGCGATCCTGCGACAGATCATATTCGCTGCCCGCCTCCAGTACCGGCGGCGGAATGTCGAAGCTGCGGCGCCAGATATGTACCTGTTCGTCGCCATGCTTCGCCGCGGTCTCCGCCTTGTCGAGCCCGGTCAGGCCGCCGTAATGCCGCTCATTCAGGCGCCAGTCCTTTTCGGTCGGCAGCCACAGCCGGCCCATCGCTTCCAGCGCCAGATTGAGCGTCTTGATCGCGCGCGTCTGCAACGACGTGAACGTCATGTCGAAATCGAGGCCCTTCGCCGCCATCAGCTCGCCCGCCGCGCGGGCCTCCGCCGCACCCTTTTCGGTGACGTCGACGTCCCACCAGCCGGTGAAGCGGTTTTCGAGGTTCCAGCTGGACTGGCCGTGGCGGATCAGGACGAGGCGAGGCATCAGGACTCCCGAAGAGAAAGGGTGAGGAACTGGTTGTGCGGACTGGGGCGATAGTCCGCGAAGGCATTCGTGTCGATGAAGCCGGCACTGCGGTATAGCGCGACGGCGGACGCGTGCAGATCGGCCGTGCCGGTTTCCAGACTCAACCGGCCGTAGCCGCGCGCCTGCGCCTCCTCGACGACATGGGCGAGCAGCGCGCGGCCGACGCCTGTGCCGCGCGCCTCGGGGGCGGCCCGCATCGACTTCAGCTCGCCGTGATCAGAATCGAGCTGTTTCAGCGCGACGAAACCGACCAGCGTTTCGCCGCGCCATGCCGTCCAGAACGTCACCTCCGGCGCCGCCAGCCCGGTCGCGTCGAGGGCGAAGGCGAACTCCGCCATATTCCCGCGCAATTCGGTCAGGTGATGCGCCAGCAAAGCCGCGACGTAGGGCGCTGCCGGATCGTCGCGGCGGATATGCATCAGATCTCGTCGATCATCGTCGCCAGCACCTCGAGGCACGACACGCCGAGTCGCTTGCTGCGTTCGCCCGACCAGCCGAATTCCGCGTCGGGATTGGGGTCGTGATCCTTGAACGGCATCTCCAGCGTCACCGACACCGCGCCGAACCGCTGCGCCAGCTGATTGGTCGACATCGACAGGTTCGCATTGCCGGCGCTCGACTTCTCATAGCCTTTGCCGACCTGAAAATCGGGCGTGTGTGCCGCCAGCCGATCGCCGAACGCATAGAATTTCGCGCCGTGATCGTCGGTCCAGTTGGGAATACCCTCGTAGCCCGCGATGAAGTTCGCCGGGATCGCCTCGTCGCCATGCACGTCGATCGCGAAGGCAACGCCGGTCTCGTCCATCGCATTGCGCACGCACAACACCTCGGGGCTGCGCTCTGCCGAAGGTGCATGCCATTCGCGATTGAGGTTCACGCCTGCCGCATTGGTGCGCAGATGCCCCCGCCGCGTGCCGTCCGGGTTCATGTTCGGAACGACATGCACCGTCGCCTTGGCCAGCAGCGGTGCCGCGGCGTCGCTGGTCAACCATTCCAGCGCGCCCTCCATCCACCATTCGGCCATCGATTCGCCGGGATGCTGACGCGCGTACAGCCACACCGGCCTGGGACCATTGCCGATCCGGAAATAGTCGATGGCCTGCCCGTCGAGCGACACGCCCAGTTCGCGATGCGTAACCCCCGGCTTTGCGGCGATCCGGGCGACCAGATCGTCGTGCATCTCCATCGTGTAGGGCGCGAAATAGGCGAACCATGTCAACTCGCCCTCGACCGTGTAATCGAAGGATAGCACGCCGTCGTCGTAGGTCGTGTCGATCATCCGCCACGCCCGCCGATCGCCGCTGGCGCGTGTCTTGTATCCCGGCCAGCCGAAGGGGTAGGCGGACGTGCCGGCATTAATGATGCGGAAGGTCAGCCGCCGCCCGTGCGCCCCGGCCACGCGAAAGTAGAACCACTGGAAGAAGTCCGAGGCGTGATCCTGCACGATCTCCAGATCGACGCGATCGCCATCGATGCCGACGACACGGATATTGCCGCCGTCGAAGGCGGCGTTGATGCTGATGGTCATGAAAACGCCCGATTATTTGACGGTGATGGTACGGCCGGACTGACCGGGGAAGCCGGTGAACAGCGCCCGCGCGAGCTTGCCCGCCTGCTCGTCGGCACCCTTGATGTCGCTGACGCCCTGCGCGCGGCCTTCCCATACCGGCGACTGGTCGGCCCGCCGCTTGATCGTCACCGACAGCTCCGCGACCAGCAACTGCGTTGACCCGCCGCCGCCGATCGGAAAGCCGACGCCACCGCCCAGTCCGACGCCGCCACCACTCCGGCCGCCGCTGAAGCCGCCGCCACCGATGCCGATGCTGATCGGCGATCGGCGTGGCGGTCCCTCCTGGCTGGTGCGCGTGAAGCCGACGGTGGCGATGAAATCGGGCGTCACGCCCTGCGCCGGGACGCTATAGCCGGCCTTCAGCAATTCGCCCTGAACCGCGGCGGCATAGGTCTTGAACTCCAGACTGGCCGGCGCGCCGCCCGACAGCGGCTCGACCGCCACGGTGCCGCGCGCGATCGGCTCGCCGAGGTGATAACGGATGACCTCCGTCGGCGGCAGCGGCGCGGTGGTCGCACAACCGGCAAGCGTCGCGGCACCGATGCCGATGGCCAGAAGGGAACGGATGGTCATGACGGGAGCTACCTTTGCGATACGTTGCGCTGCTGAAACGCTCTAACGCGCCCTGCGTTGCTTGACTATTGCGACCCCGGCCCTTAGGCGCTCGCGCTTTCACCGACACCGTCAATTTCTAAAAAGAAGCGAATCGATCATGAAGATCCGCAATAGCCTGAAGTCGCTCAAGGACCGTCATCGCGACAACCGCGTGATCCGTCGTCGCGGCCGCACCTATGTCATCAACAAGACCAACCGTCGCTTCAAGGCGCGTCAGGGCTAAGCCATTTTGGCGACGCCTGCGGCCGACGTCATCCCGGCGGCCGTTGTTCCAACGGCGGTCATCTTCGACGTCGGCCGGGTCCTGTACGACTGGGATCCGCGTATCCTTTACGGGCGCCTGATCGACGACGATCGGGCGCTCAATGCATTCCTGCGCGACGTCGTCACGCACGAATGGCATTTCCAGCATGATGCCGGACGCGACTTCGCCGACACCTCGGCGGAGCTTGCCGCGCTATACCCGCAGCATGCCGAACTGATCGCCGTGTGGGGTCCGCGTTTTCTGGAAAGCATCGGCGATCCGATCGCGGGCATGCGCGCCCTGGTCGACGAACTGGAAGCGGCGAATGTGCCGCTCTACGCGATCACCAATTTCAGCCACGAATTCTGGCCACCGTTCCGCGCGCGCGAAGCCGCGATGTTCGACCGCTTTCGCGACGTGGTCGTGTCGGGCGTCGAGAAGATGGTGAAGCCCGATCCCGCGATCTATCGCCTCGCGCTGGACCGGTTCGGACTGCGCGCGGAAAGCACCGTCTTTATCGACGACAATGCGGCAAATATCGAAGGCGCGCTGAGCGTCGGCCTGATCGCGCTGCACTTCACCGACGAACCGACCCTGCGCAGCGACATGCGCGCACTGGGCCTGCTCAGGTAAGATCGGCCTGCTCACATAACAGCGCAGCATTCCTGCGCACGCAGGAACCCGGAGCGACGTCACAGCCGTGGCTCCGGGGCACCCTTTCCAGCTTAGACGTAGTCCTTCAACTCATCGCCAATGATCCGCACCACGTGCAACACGTTGGTCGATCCCGGCGTGCGGAAGGGGACGCCCGCCATCACGATCACGCGGTCGCCCGCCTTGGCGATGCCGGTGCGCAACGCCATGCGCTTGGCCTTGCCGACCATGTCCTCGAACGATTCGACGTCGCGGGTGTGGACGGCATGCGTTCCCCACAACAGGCCGAGGCGGCGCGCGGTGTCCTTGCTCGGCGTCAGCACCAGGATCGGCACCGATGGCCGCTCGCGAGCGATGCGGCGCGCTGTGGAGCCCGACGTGGTGAAGCAGATGATCGCCGTCGCCGACGTCGTCTTGGCGATCTGCTTGGCGGCTTCCGCCAGCGCGTCGGCGGTCGTCGGATCGGGCCGCATCACGGTGAAATGGACGCGATCGCCATGCATCGGATCGCCTTCGACCGAGATGCCGATCGAATTCATCATCGCCACCGATTCGACCGGCCATGCACCCGCCGCGCTTTCGGCAGAGAGCATGATCGCATCGGCGCCGTCGTAGATCGCGGTAGCGACGTCGGACACTTCGGCGCGGGTCGGCGACGGGCTCTGGATCATCGATTCGAGCATCTGCGTCGCGACCACGACCGGTCGTCCCAGCCGGCGCGAGGTTTCGACGATGCGCTTCTGGAGCGGCGGTACCGTCTGCGGCGGCAGCTCGACGCCCAGGTCGCCGCGTGCGACCATCACGCCGTCGCACATCTCGACGATCTCCTCGAGGCGATCGATCGCGGCCGGCTTCTCGATCTTGGCGAGCAACGCCGCCTTGCCGCCGATCAGCTTGCGCGCCTCGGCCAGATCCTCGGGCCGCTGTACGAACGACAGCGCGATCCAGTCGACACCCTGTTCGACCGCGAAGGCGAGGTCGCTGCGATCCTTCTCGGTCAGCGCGGCCATCGGCAGCACCACGTCGGGAACGTTCAGCCCCTTGTTGTTCGACAGCGCGCCGCCGACCTCGACCTGCGTCTCGATCCGGTCGGGACCGTGATCGGTGACGCGCAGCACAAGCTTGCCGTCGTCGAGCAACAGGCGTGCGCCCGGTTCGATCGCGGCGAAAATCTCCTTGTGCGGCAGCTCGACGCGGGTGGCGTCACCCGGGGTCTTGTCGCGGTCGAGAACGAAGGTGCTGCCGCTTTCGAGCATGGTCCTGCCGCCCTCGAACTTGCCGACGCGCAGCTTGGGGCCCTGCAGATCGGCGAGGATCGTCGTCGGCCGCTGGAACTCCTTCTCGAGCCCGCGGATCGCCTGGATCACCGCAACCTTGGACTGCTGGTCGCCATGGCTCATGTTGATGCGGAACGCGTCCGCGCCCGCCTGGAACAGCGTGGCGATCATCTCGGGTGTGTTGCTCGCCGGACCAAGGGTCGCGAGCACGCGCACTTTCCGCGAACGGGGCGCAATGGCTGTGGTCATAGAAAGGCTCCTGGGGAATGGCCGCGCCCCCCTCTAGACCCTATCTAGTCGCGATCAACCTTCGGAAAGACTCGTATGACCGACAAACTCGACGCCCTGCCCGATGCGGTGGCCGCACAGGCCTTTCGCCGCCTCGTCCGCCACCTGCGCCACCGTACCGATGCGCAGAACGTCGACCTGATGGGCCTGTCCGGATTCTGCCGCAACTGCCTGTCCGACTGGATCGAGGAGGCGGGAGATATGCCCAAGGCCGATGCGCGCGAGACGATATACGGCATGCCGCAATCGGAATGGAAGGCGCGCTATCAGACCGAGGCGACCCCGGAGCAACTCGCCCGCATGGACGAGAGCCTCAAGCTGAACGCGCAGGATGACGCGCTCGACGAAGCGCTGGACGAAAGCTTCCCGGCCAGCGATCCGCCGGCGATGACCGAACCCGGCCGGGGTTGAGCCGAACAGGGTAAACGCCTAGACGCCCGCCCCTACCGGTCGCGACCGGTATCCTTTCAGCGAATCATATGAGGGCCGCGGGACGCTCGCGGCGGGGTGGGACAATGGCGGACGAACGGCAAGAAGGCATGGGCGGCGGACAGGTCGCAGCGGACGAACTGCGCCTGCTGATCGAGCGCGCCGAGCGCCTCGAAGAAGAGAAGAAGGGCATCTCGGACGACATCAAGGACGTGATGGCCGAGGCCAAGGGTCGCGGATACGATCCCAAGGCGATCCGCAAGATCCTGTCGATCCGCAAGAAGAAGAAGGAAGAGTACCAAGAGGAGGAGGCGATCCTCGAGGTGTACATGCAGGCGCTCGGCATGATCTGATCCGACGGCGGCTTGACGCTGCGGACTCGGCCGTATTACTTGCATAACTCACCTGTGCGAGGATGCTGCCGATGCGCTATCGTTTTGCCGCCGCCCTGTTTTCGACGATCGCGGCGTCCGCCACGGCGGCGGGCACATCCGATATCGCTTCGGTGGAGCGCGTGGTCGACCGGTTCAACGCGGCCCGCGCCGCATTCGACGAGGCGGCGCTCGGCAACACGCTCGCACCCGATTATCAGGAAATCTCGCCGGTCGGCGACGTCGACGATCGGGCGAAGGTGCTCGGTTTCTATCGCGCCGACCAGCGGCGGGCGGGACCGGCGATCGAGCGTGCCGATCGTCGCACCAGCCTGCACGGGACGTTCGCGATCGAGACGGAGCGGCTCTCATTCACCATGACGCGGCCGGACGGCGTATCGGCGACCCGATCGATGCGCGCCCGCTATGTCGCGGTACGCAGCGGGCGGGGCTGGCGGCTGCTGTCGGCGCAATATACTCCGATGCCGTCGGCGAAATAGCGGAACGCGGAGCAACGCTTTCGTAAGTGGGTTTGGCGATCATGCGGTCATGACCTTCATCGCACTGCTGCTCGCATTGGTCGTGATCAACCTGTTGACCGTGCTGACCTTCGCCCATGACAAGGCGCGCGCAAGCAGCGGTGGCTGGCGGGTGCGCGAATCGACGTTGCTGAGCCTCGCCTTTTTCGGCGGATCGCCGGGTGCTCTGTGGGCGCGACGACGGTTCCGCCACAAGACGCGCAAACAGCCGTTCGCGACCTACCTCGACCTGATCGCGATGGTGCATGCCGGCGTGCTTATCGGACTGGCGACGCTGGCGATCTGGTAATCGCCGATCGGATCGGAGTTACGCTGCCTCGCTTGCCGCCGTCGTCCAGCCCAGCCGCGGGATCGTGATCGATCGCTTGCCCGACAGGTCGACCCGCGCAACGAACAGCTCGCGGCTTTCGATATATCCGATCAGCCGCCGTACCCGCCCCAGCGAGCTGGTGCCGTAGGTCTCTGCCATCGCCGCGTCCGAGGGGCACGGCTCGCCGCCCTTCGCCGCGCGGGCGACCAGCAGGAACGCGCCGATCATGTCGTCGGGCAGCGAATAGGCGAGCTCCATCGCCTCCGCCCATTGCGGGTCGGTGACGTCGAAGATGCCCGCCCGCGCCGCCGACAGCCGCCGGGTGAAGCCGGGCAGGTCGAGCGGCGGTTTCGCCAGCCCCGCCATCCGGCAGCGGACCTGGAAATCCTGGAACAGCACCGATGGCGGACGCAGCGCCGAATCGCGATCCGCGACGATCGCCTCCAGCACGGCGGCGTAGATCGCTTCGACCTCGCCGTCCGACTTGTCGGGCAGCGGCGCCAGCGTCGTCTGCTGCGACATCGGCCGCTCGATCGTGTCGAGCAATTCGTCGGCCGGCACCCGGCGCGGGCGCGACTCGAAGCTCATCGGCAGCTGCGGCGCTTCTTCGGGTGGGGGCGCGAAGATGAGTTGCTGCAAATTCTCCGCCGGCGAGGCTGGTAGCGGCGTCAGCTTGGGGCTGCCGCTGCGCGCCGAGGTGGCGACCTGACCGATCTTCACCGTGATCGGCCGCCGCGACACCGCCGGCCCCAGCGCGAGGAAGGTGCCGCGCGCCAGATCGCGGATCGATTCGGCCTGCCGCCGCTCCATGCCAAGCAAGTCGGCGGCGCGCGCCATGTCGATGTCCAGAAAGGTGCGGCCCATCAGGAAGTTCGACGCCTCTGCCGCGACGTTCTTGGCGAGCTTGGCCAGCCGCTGCGTTGCGATCACGCCGGCAAGCCCGCGCTTGCGCCCGCGGCACATCAGGTTGGTCATCGCCGACAGCGATGCGCGCCGCACCTCTTCGGCGACCTCGCCGCCCGTCGTAGGCGCGAACAACTGCGCCTCGTCCACCACCACCAGCGCCGGATACCAATGTTCGCGTGGGGCATCGAACAGCGCCGACAGGAACGCGGCGGCGCAGCGCATCTGCCCCTCCGCCTCCAGCCCCTCGAGGCTCAGCACGACGGACGCGCGGTGTTCGCGAAGCCGGGTGGCGATCCGGGCGATTTCGGGGACCGAATAATCCGCCGCCTCGATCACGACGTGACCGTACGGCCCGGCGAGCGTGACGAAGTCGCCCTCCGGATCGATCACCACCTGCTGCACCTGACCCGCCGATCCTTCGAGCAGGCGGCGCAGCAGGTGCGACTTGCCCGACCCCGAATTGCCCTGGACGAGCAATCGGGTGGCGAGCAGTTCTTCGAGGTCCATGGTCACGGGTGCGCCGCGATCGTCGCTGCCCATGTCTACGCTGACGGTCATTGCGTCCGCGTTTGGCGTATCGTGGGGGTGCGGGGCAAGGGGCGTGTGGCTCGGTCTGGCGAAAACCGCCTCACCGGCCTAAGGGCGATGCGATTATCGGTTAGAGGCAGTCATGGCAGGCCATTCCAAGTTCAAGAACATCATGCACCGCAAGGGCGCGCAGGATAAGAAGCGCTCGGGCATGTTTTCCAAGCTTTCCCGCGAAATCACCGTCGCGGCGAAGATGGGTCTTCCCGACCCCGACATGAACCCGCGCCTCCGCGCTGCGGTCAACGCTGCCAAGGCGCAGTCGGTCCCCAAGGACAACATCCAGCGCGCGATCGACAAGGCGTCGAAGGGCGACACCGAGAATTACGAGGAAATTCGCTACGAGGGCTTCGGCCCCGGCGGCGTGTCGCTGATCATCGAGGCCCTGAGCGACAACCGCAACCGCACCGCGACCAACGTCCGTACCGCCGTCGCCAAGAACGGCGGCAATCTCGGTGCGTCCGGTTCGGTCAGCCACGCCTTCGACCGCGTCGGCCTGATCTCCTATCCGGCATCCGCCGGCGACGCCGAAAAGGTGTTTGAGGCGGCATTGGAAGCCGGTGCCGAGGACGTCACCTCGTCCGAGGATGGCCACGAGATCTGGACGGCGGTCGGCGACCTGCACGAAGTCGCCAGGGCGCTGGAGTCGGTGCTGGGCGAGTTCGAGGGTGCGAAGCTCGCGTGGCGCCCGCAGGTGATGGTGTCGGTCGATGAGGGCGACGCCGCGACGCTGTTCAAGCTGATCGACACGCTCGACGACGATGACGACGTCCAGACGGTATGGGGCAATTACGAAGTGTCCGACGAGGTGATGGAAAAGCTGGGCTGAGATGTAGGGTTTCGGTGAGACCTGCTCCACCCCAACCCCTTCCCCTAAACGGGATTGGCTGAGCAGCAGAAAAGCCCCTCCTCTTCAGAGGAGGGGTTGGGGTGGAGGATACGTGGAGATGAGTGACAACGCCCGCCAAAACCGCCGTAACCCGACCGAGCCGGAACTCCGCCTGTGGCGCCACCTGTCCAACTCGCAACTCGGCGACTTCAAGTTCCGCCGTCAGCACGCGATCGGCAACCGCATCCTCGACGTCTTCTGCCCCTCGATCGCTCTCGGGATCGAAATCGATGGCCACACCCACGATCCCGACGACGATTGTCGTCGCGACGCGCTTCTCAAGCATCAGCATGGCGTCACCGTCCTGCGCTTTACCAACACCGACGTCATGACCAACATGGAGGGCGTACTCCTGACCATCCTCGATCAGGCCCGCCACATGCCATCCCGCTGGATGACGAAGGGTGTCCTCCACCCCAACCCCTCCTCTGAAGAGGAGGGGCTTTCCCGATGATTATCCTCGGTCTCGACCCCGGTCTGGGCACCACCGGCTGGGGCGTCATCCATGCCGACGGCAACCGGTTGCGGCATATCGCCAACGGACAGATCAAGACCGATCCGTCGATGGCGCTCCCCCGCCGCCTGTCGAACCTGCACGCCGCGCTGATCGACGTCATCCTTGCGGAGCGTCCCGACGGCGCGGCGGTCGAGGAGGTGCTCGGCAACACCAATGCGCAATCCACCCTCAAGCTGGGTCAGGCGCGCGGCGTGGTGCTGCTCGCCGCCGCATCCAGCGGGTTGCACATCGGCGAATACCACCCTTCCACCGTCAAAAAGGCGGTCGTCGGCACCGGCGGCGCGGAAAAACGGCAGATTCAGGCGATGATGGCGGTGCTGTTGCCCGGCGCGAAGCTCTCCGGCCCGGACGCCGCCGATGCGCTCGCGGTGGCGATCACGCATGCGCATCATCTCGCCTCTGCCCAAGGCATGGCCCGTCGTGCCAGAGTGACCGCATGATCGCACACCTGAAAGGCCGCCTCGATTCGACGGGCGTGGATTACGCGGTGATCGACGTCGGCGGCGTCGGCTACCTCATTGGCGCCTCCGCTCGCACGCTCGCTGCGATCGGCCCGGTGGGGGAGGCGGCGATGCTCCACACCGAGATGCTGGTGGCCGAGGATTCGATCCGCCTCGTCGGCTTCGCCCGCGCCGAGGAGCGCGACTGGTATCGGTTGCTGACGAGTGTTCAGGGGGTAGGATCGCGCGTCGCGCTCGCGATTCTGTCGGCACTCGACACGCAGGAGATCGCCCGCGCGGTGTCCGCGCAGGACAAGGCGATGGTCGCCCGCGCCAATGGCGTCGGCCCGAAGCTCGCCGAACGCATCGTCCGCGAATTGAAGGACAAGGTCGGCACGGTGGCCCTCGGTCCGGCGGCGGCGGCGCAAGTCATGCCCGTCGGCGCCGCTGCGGATGCGGTGTCGGCGCTGCTCAACCTTGGCTTCCGTCCCGCCGAAGCGGCGAATGCGGTCGGTGCGGCAGAGGAAGACCTCGGCCCTGCGGCGACGCTGGATGCCCTGGTTCGCCTCGCGCTGCGCAAGGCCGCAAAAAGCTAAGCGCCTTCCGCGGTGATGCCGCTGCTTCCCTCTCCCGCCGGGAGAGGGAAAAGACGCCGAAGGCGGCGAAAGGGTGAGGGCAGGCGCGACGCACTAACCACCTCGAGAACCCCACAGTCCCGCCCCGATCGCCAGCGCCGCACAGGCCATCACGATCGCCGCGATCATCAGTGCGCCGTCGCGCACCAGCAGTGCCAGCCCGAACGCCGCGATCGCCAGCATCGGCGCCGAACTGGCGAACGGCAGCAGTTCCAGCGGCGGTACGGTCAGCGCCAGCACGATGCACCCCACTGCCGCGATCCGCACGAACGGTCCCTTGGTCAGCGCCGGCAGCCGGCCGTGGAACCAGCGATCCATGAACCGCGCCAGCCCGCGCAGCTTGTTGGTCGCCTTGCACAATGCGTCCGCCGACACGCTCCGCCGCTCGACGAAGCCCGGCAGCCACAGATGCTTGCGACCGAACACCATCTGCCCGGCGATCAGGATGATGATCGCCGCGATCGCGGTCGGTACGCCCGGGATGCCGCCGATCGGCGACAGCTCGATCAACGGCAACAACACCAGGAACGGGCCATAGCTGCGATTGCCGAACGCCTGAATCGCATCGCCCAGCGACACGCGCTCGTCCTTGCCGGCAAGCTCTTCCAACGTATCGAGAATATCGCCGATGCTCTGCGGTTCGTCTGCCATCACCGACAAACGAGAGCACGTGCGGCGCGTTCCGGTTTGCCCGCTGCGACACGCTTCGCTACGGAACGAAGCGTGACCGACAGCGACCGCCTTCTCTCCGCCAGCCGCCGTCCCGAGGATGTCGACGCGGCGCTGCGCCCGCGCAGCCTCGACGAATTCGTCGGCCAGCAGGCGGCGCGCGAGAACCTGCGCGTGTTCATCGAGGCGGCACGCGGGCGCGGCGACGCGCTCGACCACGTGCTGTTCTTCGGCCCCCCCGGTCTCGGCAAGACGACGCTGGCGCAGATCATCGCGCGCGAGATGGGTGTCGGTTTCCGCGCGACCTCCGGCCCGGTCATCGCCAAGTCGGGCGACCTCGCCGCGCTGCTCACCAACCTCGAGGACGGCGACGTGCTGTTCATCGACGAGATTCACCGCCTGCAACCCGCGGTCGAGGAGGTGCTCTACCCGGCGATGGAGGACCGCGCGCTCGACCTGATGATCGGCGAGGGGCCATCGGCGCGCAGCGTCCGCATCGATCTGCCCAAATTCACGCTGGTCGGCGCGACGACGCGGCAGGGTCTGCTCACTACGCCGCTGCGCGATCGCTTCGGCATACCCGTCCGCCTGCAATTCTACACGGTCGAGGAACTGACGCGGGTGGTGACGCGCGCCGCCGGGCTGCTCGACCTCGGCATCGCCCCCGATGGCGCGAGCGAAATCGCCCGCCGCGCCCGCGGCACGCCGCGCATCGCCGGCCGCCTGCTGCGCCGGGTGCGCGATTTTGCCAACGTCGCCGGCACGCCGACCGTCGATCGCGCCGCCGCCGACCGCGCGCTCAACCGGCTGGAAGTCGATTCGCTCGGGCTGGACGCGATGGACCGCCGCTACCTCCACATGATCGCCGACATCTACCGCGGCGGCCCGGTCGGCGTGGAGACGCTCGCCGCTGGCCTGTCCGAACCGCGCGACACGATCGAGGAGGTGATCGAGCCGTATCTGATCCAGCTCGGCCTCGTCGCCCGCACCGCCCGCGGGCGCGTGCTGAACGCGGGCGGCTGGAAGCACCTCGGCCTCAACCCGCCCGCCGGATCGCAGGACGGACTGTTCGACTGACGCTCGCCGTCGCCGCTTTGCGCTGACGGACCGGATGTGATCTATCGTCCGGATCGATCATCATCCGGAGCCGATCCATGCCGTCCACCACGAAGTCCACCGGTATCCTGGCGATGGCGGCGATCCTATCGGCAGGCTGCTGGGTGCAGACCGCCGCGGCACAGGCGGTCTTCCAGGGAGCCGGACAGGCTTCGGAAATCGATTGTGACGGGGGAGAGGCGCAGATCAACGGCGCCAGCAACACCATCACCGTCAACGGTCCCTGCACCTTGCTGTCGGTGCAGGGCGCCGGCAACATCGTGACGGTCGATCTGGCGGCGAAATCCACGATCCGCGTGGTCGGAAGCGGCAATAGGATCACGTGGCGTGCGCCGGAAAAGGCGCGACCGCGGGTCTTGAGCACGGGCGCCGACAATCGCATCCGGCGCGCCCCGTAATCGATCGATAGCGGGGCTGCGCCGCCAAGCGCCTTTTGTTGCGTGGCACTCGGGGCTGGCGTCTGATAGCTAACGCGAATGCCCGTGTCCGCCGCCGCCTCCGCCCGTGAAATCCTCACCCGCCTTCATGACGTGATGGCCGGTCGCAACCCGGCGCAGGCCAAGCTGAACGCCGTCGTCGGCATCATCGCCGAGGCGATGGATAGCGAGGTCTGCTCGATCTACCTGCTGCGCGAAGGCGTGCTGGAACTGTTCGCCACCCGCGGGCTGGATCAGGCGGCGGTGCACGTCACCAAGCTGGCGCTCGGCGAGGGCCTCGTCGGCACGATCGCCGAGGACGTCGAGGTCCTGAACCTCGACGAGGCCGCCAGCCATCCGGACTTCGCCTACAAGCCCGAAACGGGCGAGGAACGCTACCACAGCTTCGCCGGCGTCCCTATCATCCGTCGCGAGCGCGCGGTGGGCGTGCTCGCGGTGCAGCACAGCGAGCAGCGCAAATATCAGGACGTCGAGATCGAGGCGTTGCAGACCGTCGCGATGGTGCTGTCCGAACTCATCGCCAACGCCGGGCTGATCGACACCGCCGGCACCGGCAACAACCGGCCGCAATCCACCGCCGCCGTCCGCCTGCCCGGGCAGAAGCTGGTCGAGGGGATGGGGTCGGGCTATGCCGTCTTCCACCAGCCGCGCATCGTCGTCGAACACACCGTCGCCGAGGATACCGACGCCGAACGCCACCGCGTCTACGCCGCCTTCGACAAGATGCGCGAACAGATCGACCGGATGACGCGCGAGGCGGAATTCGGCGTCGGCGGCGAGCATGAGGAGGTCCTCCAGACCTACAAGATGTTCGCCTATGACGAAGGCTGGTCGCGCCGGATCAACGAGGCGATCGACAGCGGCCTTACCGCAGAAGCCGCGATCGAGCGCGTCCAGCAGCGTACCCGCCAGCGCATGCGCCAGATCGACGATCCGCTGCTCGCCGACCGCATGCACGATCTCGAGGATCTGGCGAACCGCCTGCTCCGCATCGTGTCGGGACAGATGGGCACTGCGGCGCAGATGGGACTGCGGCAGGATACCATCCTGATCGCGCGCAACCTCGGCCCCGCCGAACTGCTCGAATACGACAAGCGCCGGCTGAAGGGCGTGATCCTCGAGGAAGGATCGCTGACCGCGCACGTCACCATCGTCGCGCGGGCGATGGGCGTGCCGGTGCTGGGCCGCGTGCGCGACGTGCGGCGCCTGATCGCTGAGGGCGACCTGCTGCTGCTCGATTCGGTCGCCGGCAACGTCTTCGTCCGCCCGTCGTCGGCGATGGACGAGGCGTTCGAATCCAAGCTGGCGCTCCGTCAGAAGCGGAAGGCCGCCTTTGCCGCGCTGCGCGATGTGCCGCCGGAAACGAAGGACGGCCACCGCATCACGCTGATGGTCAATGCCGGCCTGCGCGACGACGTGGCGGCACTCGACGTCACCGGCGCCGACGGCATCGGCCTGTTCCGCACCGAATTCCAGTTCCTCGTTTCCGCGACGCTGCCACAGCGCGAGCGTCAGCAGCGCCTGTACAAGGAGGTGCTGGATGCCGCCGGCGATCGGCCCGTCATCTTCCGCACCGTCGACATCGGCGGCGACAAGGCCTTGCCCTACCTCAACAAGGAGCATGCGGACGAGGAGAACCCCGCGATGGGCTGGCGCGCGCTGCGTCTCGCGCTCCATCGCGATGGCCTGATGAAGGTGCAGGCGCGCGCGTTGATCGAGGCGGCGTCGGGCCGCACGCTCAACGTCATGTTCCCGATGGTGTCGGAGGCCTGGGAGTTCGCCGAGGCCAAGGCGCTGTTCGAGGCGCAGCGGGCGTGGATCGGTGCACGGGGCCGCCGCCTGCCGGTGGAGATCCGCTATGGCGCGATGCTCGAAGTGCCTGCGCTCGCCGACCAGCTCGATCTGCTGCTGCCGGACATCGATTTCCTGTCGGTCGGCACCAACGATCTGACGCAATTCCTGTTCGCCGCCGATCGCGCCAATCCGCGGCTGGCGGAGCGATACGACTGGCTCAGCCCGTCGATCCTCCGCTTCCTCAGCCGCGTCGTCGCGCCGTGCCGGGAAGCCGGCGTGGCGCTGGCGGTGTGCGGCGAAATGGGCGGCAGGCCGCTGGAAGCGATGGCTTTGATCGGTCTGGGCATCGATCGGCTGTCGATCACGCCGGCGGCGATAGGCCCGATCAAGGCGATGGTCCGCAGCCTCGATTCCGCCGCCCTGCGCCGCTTCGTCGCCGAACTGATCGCACGTCCGCCCCGCGACATGCGCGGCGCTTTGACCGACTGGGCGACCCAAAGCGGCGTCGATCTGGCCTAAACCACGGGCGAACCGGGCGTCGCTCACGTTGACTTGCAGCAAGGCATCGGGGAATGTCGCCCGGTCAGCAATCCGCAGCCCTCCCTTGGAGACACGAATGGACGAGGTCGATTCCGGCCAGCCCTCACCGAACCCTGTTCCGCCGGCACGTCCGGGGGAGAGGTTGCGTGTCGCGCGGGAAAGCCGGGGCCTGAGCCTCGCGGAAGTGGCTGCGCGCACCCGTGTGCCGCAACGGCATCTGGAGGCGCTCGAAGCGGGCGATTATAGTGCCTTGCCGTCGCCGACCTACGCGATGGGCTTTTCCAAGGCCTATGCCCGCGCCGTCGATGCGGACGAGGTCGCGATCGGCCAGGCCATTCGCGCGGAACTCGACCGGCTCGGGCCACGCCGGCCGGAATATGTCCCCTATGAAACCGCCGATCCCGCTCGCGTGCCGTCGCGGGGTATCGCGATCGCCGGTGTCGGCATCGCGCTCGCGGTGCTCATTCTGGTCGGGCTGTGGTACGGCACCAACCTGTTCCAGCCGCGCAACCGGACCCCGGGCGCCAGCGAGGCGGTCGTCGCGCAAACGATCGCGCCGACGCCGACCGCCGCTGCCCGGCCTGCGGCCGCGACCGGTGGCCAGGTGGTGCTGACCGCCAGCGACGACGTATGGCTGCGCGTCTACGATGCGGACAACAAGACGCTGTACCTCGGCACGATGAAGCCGGGCGAGCGGTTCGAGGTGCCGGCGAACGCGAACAATCCGATGATCAACGTCGGCCGTCCGGACAAGTTGGCGGTGACGCTCAACGGCTCTGCGATTCCTCCGCTCGGCGACGGATCACGCGCGATCAAGGACGTCCGCGTCAGTGGCGAG